>NZ_JBVJKN010000001.1:0-385399 GCF_055585225.1 Streptomyces sp. NPDC053673
TGCGATCCGGCCGGGCCGGAGAAGGACTTCGAGACGTGCTCGATCCGAGCGGCGTGCGACACCGTCGTGGTGTCCTCGGCAGCCTTGGCAAGCGCAGCGGCCATGGTCGTCACCTCCTGGGAACTGTGGGTCGTACGGGATTACTTGGCGCCGAGACCGGCGTCGGAGACCTCGGGCTTGCCAGCGGCCTTCAGCACCTTGTTGAGGAGCGTCAGGTCGTAGATGCCGTTCAGGTCGGGTTCCTTGAGTAGACCGGTCTTGACGGCGTAGTCGGCCTGCGTCTTGAGCGTGGCGGCCAGCGGGTCGTCGGTGATCTGGATGCTCGGCCATGCCGGGTCAATGACCTTGGCTGCGAGCTCCTTGCCGGTCTCCGCCTTCAGGTGGGCGTTGGCCGACGCCTTGGCCTTGTCGGGGTTGGCGTTGATCCACGCGTTGGTCTTCACCGTGCCGCGCAGCACCGCCTCGACCACGTCCGGGTGTTCCTTCTGGAACGACTGCGACACGATGATGTTCGTGATCACGAACTTCTTCTCGGGCCACAGCGTCGCCTCGTCGAGGAGGACCTTCGCGCCCTCGGAGACCAGCTTGGACGCGGTCGGCTCCGGCACCCAGGCGCCGTCGATCGAGCCGGACTTGTAGGCGTCCGGGGTCACCTTGTTCTCCGTGCGGACCACGGAGACGTCGCCCTTGCCGCTCTCGGCGTCGACCTTCCAGCCCTGCTCCGCGATCCAGTTGAGGAACGCGACGTCCTGGGTGTTCCCCTTCTGCGGAGTGGCGATCTTCTTGCCCTTGACGTCGTCCAGAGTCTTGATCTTGTCCGGGTCGACGACGAGCTTCACACCGCCGGAGGCCGAGCCGGAGATGATCCGGAGGTTCTTGCCCTTGGACTTGACGTAGCCGTTGATGGACGGCGAGGGGCCGATGAAGGAGATGTCGAGCGAACCGCCGTTGAGCGCCTCGATCGCGGACGGGCCGGCATTGAAGGCCTGCGGCTTGATCGTGGTACCGCCGAGCTCCTTCTGGATCAGGCCCTCCTGAAGGCCGACCAGCGCGGTGGCATGCGTGAGGTTCGGGAAGTAGCCGATGCGGACGGAGTCGGCGGAGAGCTTCTCGCCCTTGGCGGCCACCTCGGTCTTCTTGTTGTCGTCGGCCGTGGAACCGTAGCCGCAGGCGGTGAGCAGGAGGGGAAGCGCCGCTATGACGGCGATGGCGCGCAGGGTGGTGAGCGGTCTTGCGGTAGACACGGAGGTGTCCTTTCACGGTATGGGTGTTCAGGGAGGTGCGGAAATACGCGACGCAAAGCCGTCGGGACGCACTGCACCTGCTCCCCGGCCGTCGGCGACGGGATCGCCGTCGCAGGCTGAGAAGCGGATACGTGTCGCATCCGCGGGGATGCGGAGGTGGATGTCGAGCCGTCGCAAAGTGCCACTCCGCGCCCGAAGACATACGGGCATGGGGAAGCGGAGCGGCGTGGTCAGCCGAAGGGGGCCCGCCCGGCCGACGGAAGGCGGGGTGGCAAGGAGCACAGCGGCGCTCTGCGTGTGGAGCCAGGTCCTGTGGACGGCGTCAGACGGGCTGACAGATGGCGCTGGACGTACGGCCCAGATCGATGTGCCGACGGGAGGTCAGCAGGGGAAGCAAACGGCCTGCGTGGTTCAGCGTTCGCACGGCCACCTCACAGAATCCCTAGTTTTCCCACCTGGCTGGTAGGGATATTGCCAGAGGCTGGAAGTCGCCCCAAGAGGGAGGCCGTATGGTGGACGGCTGTATCTCGCATTGTGAGATCACGCTGGTGGCTCGGCGGATCAGGGGTTCGTCCAGGCGCCGGGGGCGTCGGTCAGCGCGGATACCTCGGCGGGCAGTTCGGCCGATGCGACGTCGGCGAGGGACACGCCCTCGAGGATCTCGCGCACGTTGGACCGCAACGCGATCCACAGAGGGAGCAGCGATTCCGCAGGGCCGGTGTAGGACAGCTCTGGGGGGCGGACCCCGCGCACCGAGACCAGCGGTCCGTCCACGACGCGGATGACATCCGCGATGCTGATGGACTCGGCGGGCCTGGCCAGCCGGTAGCCGCCGTTGCCGCCGCGCTGGCTGAGCACGAGACCGCCCCGGCGCATGTCGTTCAGGATGCTTTCGAGGAATTTATGCGGAATGTCCTGAGCGTCGGCGATGGCCTCGGCCTTCAGTGGCCCGTCATCCCGTGACGCGGCGAGCTGCAGCGCGGCACGTACCGCGTAGTCCGCCCTGGCTGAGATCCGCATGCGCCCATTATCCCGCAAGGCTTCGGTCGGCTTCCGCTGCGGGCGGGCCCGCCGGGCAGGATGCAGGTGTCCCTGCCCGGCGGGCCGCGGGGCTCAGGGCGCGGTGGGGGTGTAGTGGGCGGCGTCGTCGCCCTCGACGACGTGGCTGAGGGTGCCGTCGACCCCGGCGGGGACGTCGCCCGCGACGGTCACCCGGTGCAGCAGTCGCGGCAGGTCGCCGTAGTCATCCGGGGCGTAGTGCTGGGTGATGCGGTTGTCGAACAGGACGAGGTCGCCCGGCGTCCAGGCCACCCGCACGATGTTCTCGGGGCGGGTGATGTACGACTGGAAGATGCGCAGCAGGTCCCGGGAGTCGGAGGGGCCGAGGCCGACGATGCTCTGGGCGAATCCGCCGATGAACAGCCCGCGCTCCCCGGTCTCGGGGTGGACGCGGACGACCGGGTGTGCGGTGCGGTACTTCCGGGAGACGAACCGCCTGCGGTGCTCGGCCGCCTTCTCGCTCTTCGGGGCGGCGTAGTCGTAGTCGTTGGTGTGCACCGCCCACAGCTTGTCCGCCAGCTCGCGCAGCGGCTCAGGCAGGTCCCGGTAGGCGGCGGCAGCGTTGGCGATGAGGGTGTTGCCGCCGTAGGGCGGGATCACGATGCTGCGCAGCGTGGACGCCTTGGGGGGCGTACGGACGAAGGTGACGTCCGTGTGCCAGTGGTTGGCGCGGATGCCCTCGTCCCCGTCGACGGGCAGGATGTGTGGCTGGCCGTCGACGGAGGGGACCGTGGGGTGCGCGGCGGTGAGTTCGCCGAAGAGGGAGGCGAAGCGGAGTTGGTCCGCGTCGTCGAGGTTCTGGTCGCGGAAGACGAGTGCCTTGTGTTCCAGGAGCGCGGAGTTGATCTCGGTGACGACGGCGGGGTCGAGGTCGGTGGAGAGATCCACGCCGAGGATCTCGGCGCCGATACGGCCGCCGATCCTGCGGATGTCGAAGCCGGTGCTGGTGGTCATGTGCGGGTGTTCCTTTCAGGAGGTGATCAGCGGGGAGGTGATCGGTCGGGAGGTCATCAGGAGGTGATGGGCAGGGAGGTTCCCCTGGACCCCGGCGGTCCGAGGGGAGGGCCGACGGCCCGCAGTGCGCCGGGTGTGCGGCCTCGTCCCCAGCCGATGTGCCGGCGGTAGCTGCCCAGCAGGCCGGTGCGGTCCAGGTGCTCCTCGTCCCGGGCGGTGGAGTCGTCGGGCAGCGGGCGGGTGACGGGCGCGACGTACAGAGCGTCGGCCGGGCAGTTCGCCTCGCACTGGAAGCAGGTCTGGCAGTCGTCGCGGCGGGCGAGCATGGGGATACCGTCCTCGCCGCGGTCGAAGACGTTGGTCGGGCAGACCTTGATGCACTTGTCGCAGGTGATGCAGCGTTCTGCCGAGACCAGTTCGATCATGAGGCCACCTCCAGTGGTGCGGCTGATACCGGCGGGGCGGTCGTCAGGGGCTCGGTGCGGGTCCACACCCGGTCGAGGCCACCTGTGACGATGCGGTGGTGCTGTCCGGGGTCCTGTGCCGGGAAGTCGAGCCGCTTGGCCATGCCGCGGGTCTCGGTGCGCGCCAGCGCCGCGGCGTACATCCAGCGGGCATGCGCCGCCATCGCCGCCGCCTGCCTGGCCCGTACGGTGTCTCCGCCCGCGGCGTGCAGGGACGCGCGCGACTCCTCCCATACGTGGTCGAGCACCTCCAGCGAGGCGGTGAGCCGGTCGCCGTGGCGCAGGTAGTTCTTCTCGTACGGCAGCACTTCGCCCTGGACCGCGGTGACGACCTCGCGAAAGCCCTCGGCCGGACCGGGTGTCCCGGTGGGCCGGAGCCCGGCTCCGCCCGCGGCCACCAGGCGCCTCGTACTGGCGCGGATGCCGAGCGAGCGGGCGTGGCGGGCCGCGCCCCGGCCGGCCCAGGTGCCGGAGGAGATGGCCCAGGCGGCGTTGTGGCTGCCGCCGCCGGTGAAGCCGCCGCAGATCAGCTCACGAGTTGCCGCGTCCCCGGCCGCGTACAGACCGGGGACGGTGGTGGAACAGTCGTCGCCGGTGATGCGGATGCCGCCGGTGCCGCGCACGGTGCCCTCGGCGAGGAGCGTGACGGCGAAGCGCTGGGTGAAGGGGTCGATGCCGAGCCGGTCGAAGGTGAGGAAGAAGTTGGGCTGGGCCAGCCGCATCGCCTCGCGGGCCGCCGCGTCCGCCCGGTCGAGGCGGCAGTACACCTTCTCGCTGAGCAGCGCACGCGCGATCACGGAACGGCCGCCCTGGCTGGCCGCTCCCTCCAGGACCGTGCCGTCCTCGCGGTAGAAGGTCGCGAAGGAGTAGAACGCGGTCTTGGTGACGGAGGTGCCCTCGGGTGCGATGCCGTACGCGTTGGAGAACTCCATCCCGGACAGCTCCGCGCCCACCTCGGCGGCGAACAGCGCTCCGTCGCCGGTGTTGACATTGCAGCCCAGCGCGCCGCTGAGGAATGCGCAGCCGCCGGTGGCCAGGACGACCGCCCCGGCGCGCACCCGGTACGGCTGCCCGGCCTGACGTCGGTGCCCCCTGGCCCCGGCGACCGCTCCGGAGGGGTCGGTGAGCAGTTCGGTGACCGGGCTGTGGTCGAGGATGCGGGCCCCGGCCCGCTGGATACGGATGCGCATCCTGCGCATGTACTCCGGTCCCTGCAGCCCGTTCCTGAGCTGCATTCCGTCCGGCCCTGTGGGGAAGGGGTAGCGTCCGGCCGCTGCCAACTCGTTCATCCCGGAGTACGTCTGGTCCAGCACCCGCGCCATCCAGCGCCGGTCGGCCAGGAATCCACCCAGTGCCTCGCGGCTCGCCATGGCCGCCTCCCGCACGGCGGGCTCCGGAGGGACGTACCAGACGCCGGTTCCGGCGGAGGCGGTGGCGCCGCTGGTGCCGCAGTAGCCCTTGTCGGCGAGGACCACGTCCGCCCCGTCCTGGGCCGCCTTGAGCGCGGCCCAGGTGGCTGCGGGGCCGCCGCCGACCACCAGGACGTCCGTGGTGAGGTCCAGCCCGGTCATGCGGGCCCTCCTGCTGCCGCGGCCGCCGCGGCCAGCCGGTTGGCGGGGTGGGCCAGGCCGTAGTGCTCGCGCAGGGTGCGGCCGGTGTACTCGGTGCGGAACAGGCCGCGCCGCTGCAGGATCGGCACGACGTGGTCGACGAAGTCCTCCAGGCCGCCGGGCAGATGGGGCGGCATGATGTTGAAGCCGTCGGCGGCACCCTGGGTGAACCACTCCTGGAGCTGGTCGGCTATCTGCTCCGGGGTGCCGGCGGACACCCGGTGCCCGCGGCCGGCACCGAGGCGGGCGATGAGCTCGCGCAGGGTGAGGCCGTCGCGGCGGGCGAGTTCGGCGACGAGCGTGAAGCGGCTCTTGTTGCCGTTGATGTCCCGCTCCTCGGGCAGCTCGGGCAGCGGCCCGTCCAGCGGCAGCCCGGTCAGGTCGGTGCCGAGCATCCCGGACAGCTGGGCGAGCCCGTACTCGGGGACCTGGAGGTCCGTCAGCTCCTGTTCCAGCGCGCGGGCTTCGGCCTCGGTCGAGCCGATGACGGGGGCGATGCCGGGCAGTACCAGCAGCTGGTCCTCAGCGCGGCCGTAACGGGCGAGCCGCGACTTGAGGTCCTTGTAGAAGGCTCGGCCGTCGGCGAGGGTCTGCTGGGCGGTGAAGACGGCTTCGGCGTACTGGGCGGCGAACTCCTTGCCGTCCTCCGACGAACCGGCCTGCACCAGCAGCGGATATCCCTGCGGGGTGCGCGGCACGTTCAACGGGCCCTGCACCCCGAAGTACTCTCCGCGGTGGTTGATCTCCCGCACCTTGCCGGTGTCGGCGTAGAGGCCGCGCTCTCGGTCGAGCAGGATCGCGTCGTCCTCCCAGCTGTCCCACAGCTTGGTGGCGACCTCGACGAACTCGCGCGCCCGCTCGTAGCGCAGCCGGTGCTCCAGGTGCTCGTCCTGGCCGAAGTTGCGGGCCTCGTTCACGGTGCCGGAGGTGACGATGTTCCAGCCGGCCCGGCCGTCGCTGATGTGGTCCAGCGAGGCGAACTTGCGGGCGGTGTGGAAAGGCTCGTTGAAGGTGGTGGAGACGGTGGCGATCAGACCGACGTGCTCGGTGACAGCCGCCAGGGCGGACAGCAAGGTGAGCGGTTCGAAGCCGCCGAGCGCGTTGTGCCGAACGTTCCCCCACAGGGCGAGGCCGTCGGCGAGGAAGACCGAATCGAGCAGACCGCGCTCGGCGGTCAGCGCGAGCTGCTGGAAGTAGCGCAGATCGGTGACCCGTTCGGGCTGGGTGCGCGGGTGGCGCCAGGCGGCGTCGTGGTGGCCGGCGTTCATCAGGAAGGCGTTGAGATGCAGCCGTCGGGGGCTGGTCGCGGTCATGAGGTTCCTCGGATCGGGGGCAGCGAGACGGTCGGGGGACAGGTGAACGAGTCGGCGGCCGGGTCAGCCCTCGGCGGGAACGCGCCAGGAGCTGAGCCGCCGCTCCACGGTCACCAGGAACTGGTTGAACGCCACGCCGATGGCGGAGATCGTGATGATGCCCGCGTACATCTGCGGGATGGCGAAGTTGTACTGCGAGGCGTTGATCAGATAGCCGAGGCCCGCCTTGGCGCCGATCATCTCGGCGGCGACCAGCACCAGAATGGACACCGCTCCGGCCAGCCGGATGCCGGTGAACATCACCGGCACCGAGGCCGGCAGGATGACCTTCTGGAACAGCCGGGGTGCGGACAGATCCATCGACTTTGCCAGCTTCAGCAAGGTCGGGTCGACGTTGCGGACCGCGCTGATGGTGTTGAGCAGGATCGGCCAGGTGCACGCGTACACCACGATGGAGACCTTCGAGGTCTCGCCGATGCCCAGCAGCAGGACGAACACCGGCAGCAGGGCCAGGGCGGCGGTGTTGCGGAACACCTCCAGCAGCGGTCCGAGGACGTCGGCGACCGGCCGGTACCAGCCGATCAGCAAGCCGAGCGGCACGGCGACCGCCACGGCGAGACCGAATCCGCTGAACGAGCGTACGAGGCTGGCGCGGGTGTTGTCGGCGAGCTGACCGTCGGCGGCCAGTCCCCACCAGGCGTGGGCGACCTCAGTGAACGGAGGCAGGAAGGTCCGGTCGACCAGACCCAGTCGCGGTGCGGTCTCCCACAGCAGCAGCAGAGCCACGATCGCAACGGACTTGGTCGCCCCTTTGACCAGCAGGTACGGCAGTCGGCGGGCCGCCCGGCGGACCCTGGCGGCCGTTGGGGCGATTCGGCGCACGTCCGACGGCGATGCCCCGGGTGGTGTGGACGCCGCGGACGTAGCAGTGGAAGGGGCCGGGACGGGCTCGGTGGCGGTCACAGAGCCCGGCTCCGTGGTCTTCTCGGTGGCCGTGCCGGTCATGGGGCTCATACGGAAGCCTCCTCCCTCTCCAACTGCTGGGCCCTGGCCACCTCGTCGTGCAGCAGCGACCAGATCTCGTGCCGGTGTCGCGTGAACTCGGGACTGGAGCGGAGGTCGTCCGTCGCCGTACGGGAGTCGAAGGCGACCGGCACCATCTGCTTGATGCGGCCCGGCCTGGACGTCATCACGGCGACGCGCTGCCCCAGGTAGACGGCCTCGTCGATGCCGTGCGTGATGAAGACGACGGTCTTGCCGGTGCGCTGCCAGATGCGCAGCAGTTCGTCCTGCAACGACTCCCGGGTCTGGGCGTCCAGCGCGGCGAACGGCTCGTCCATCAGGAGCACATCGGGGTTGTAGGCGAGGCTGCGGGCGATCGCCACCCGCTGCCGCATCCCACCCGACAGCTCATGAGGGTGGCGGTCCTCGAACCCGGAGAGGCCGACCAGATCCAGGAACTCCCTGGCTGGAGCGGTACGTTGACGTCGTGGGACGCCGGTGGCCTCCAGACCGAACTCGACATTGCCTTGTGCCGTCCGCCACGGCAGTAGCGCGTACTGCTGGAACACGATGCCTCGGTCCAAGCCCGGGCCGGTAACGGATTTGCCGTCCAACAGGATCCGTCCGCCGGTGGGTTGGGTGAGGCCGCCGAGCAGGTCCAGCAGCGTGGACTTCCCGCAGCCGCTGGGACCGACCAGGACGACGAACTCGCCGGCCGCTATCTCCAGATCGATGCCGTCGAGGGCGGTGAACCGGGTCGCTCGTCGAGCCCTCGTCCGGTCCTTGACGGTGAAGTCCTTCGTTACGTCCTCGAACACGATCTTGGGCGTGGTGGATTCCGGCATGGGATCAGCTCCCGCTCTTCGCAGCGGGGGAGGACTTCTGGTTGCCGTTGAACTCATTGGTGTAGAGGTCCGACAACGTGACCTGGCCCTTCTTGATGTCACCGCGGTCGGCCAGCCAGTCGATCCACAGCTGGAGTTCCTTGCCGGTGATCAGGCCCGCCTTCTCGGCGACGCCGTAGGACCGCCAATACTTCAGCGGTGCTGTGTCCTCGTTGCGGCCGCGCTTCTTCACGATGTCCGTCATCCGGGCGATGATCTCTTCGTGCGGGGTGGAACGGGACCACTCGATGGCCCGTCCCACGGCGGTGACGAAGGTCCGGGCGGTGTCGGGGTTCTGCTTCAGGAAGCGGTCCGTCATCACGTACGTGCCGGCGCTGAAGGCGCCGAGCAGTTGATGGTCCGTGAACAGAGGGCGGATGCCCCCAGTCGCCAGTGCCTTGTCGCGCAGAATGCCGCCGAGCACGGCCACGTCGATCTGCTTCTGCCGCAGCGTCTGCTCGGTGTTGACCGGTGGAATCACGAGTGGCTCGACTTTGCCGATCTCCGCCCGGGACAGGCCGCCTCGCTGCAGATAGATGTCGAGCATGGCTTCGGAGTGGGCTCCGAGGGTGTTCATCCCGACCTTCTTGCCGATCAGGTCCCTGGTCGAGCGGATGGGGCTGTCCTCGAGGACGTAGAAGCCGTTGTAGGCGTACTTGTCGGATCCGTAGTAGCTGATGACGGCCTTGATGGGGGCGTTGTTCGCAGCCAGTTTGACGACCGCGCCGTTGAACGCGCCGCCGAAGTCGACCTGGCCCGTGGCCGCGGACTGGATGTCCTGCGGCCCGCTGATGGTGTTGCCGACCCACTTCAGCTTCACGTCCTCCAGATAGCCGAGATCCTCGGCCAACTCCGGCAAGGTCACCTGACCCACCCAGCCCTGGTACCGGAGCGTCTTGGTCTGGCCCTTGCCGGAAGTGGCTCCGGCGGTCGTGCCGCAGCTCACGGCCACCGCAGAGAGACCGAGCAGGGAGAGGAACTGGCGTCGGGTCGATGCCGTAGTGGCCATGGAAAGGTCCTGTTCACACGAATGGGGACTGAGGCGGAGTCGGTGGCATGAAGAAGCCATAACCGAGAGGGGCGCTCGGCAATTGGGCGCAAGAAAGGCGGACACCGAAAGCAGAAAGAGACCCACCAGGAATGCCTGCTAGGAATCGGTCGTCTACGCCGACAACGGCCGTGGTGGCCGACTGTGAAATTGGAGCGGAACAGCGGCGCGCGTCAGCGCGTTCAGCGGCCGACGGCACAGATGGCGCTGGCCTGACGTCGCAGATCGACGTGCAGGCGTGCGGCGAGGTTCTCGGACTTGCTCACAGCCCAGAGAGTTGCAGCGAAATCCGGCCAAGTCAATGTCGCCTGCGCGAGCGTCGCGTATTCTCAACCGCCCGACATATGAGTGAAGTGCGGCGTTCACAATTGTATGGATGCCGGGTTGCGTCGCGAATGCCGATCATGCCGAGTCCGCCGGGGAAGAGCCGCGGCATCGCAAGGTCAGACAGGCAGGACGAATGGAGGGTGCGCACCATTGAGGAAATAGTCCCCGACATCGCGGAGCCGGTGAGTGACGGGCTCGTACAAGGTGTGCGTCCGGGCATTGCGCCAGAAGCGGTCGAAGCCCAGCCGCGAGGACGCGGAGCGGGCGCCGATGATGTCGAGGGCGCGGGCGGTGGACTCCTGCGCAGCCCTGGAGGCGGCGGCTTCGGCCATGGCCACGAGGACAGAGATCTCCGCGTACTCGTCGTAGCTGAGGTCTTCACCGCATCCCAGCCCGCCGTGCACGGCCTCCAGTGCCTGATCGGCGAGCGCGGACGCGGAGCGGGTGAGGACGGTGAGCTCTCCGTAGGCGGTCAGCACCTGCGGGTCCTGGGGGGAACCGACCGGCCAGGCGGGAGGCCAGGGGGAGTGGACCGCCCTGCTGTATTCACGGGCCTCGGCGAGCACTCCCTCCGCCATGCCGAGACGGAGCTGGACGGAGAGGAGGCGCCCGACCGGCGATGTCAGTGCAGCCAGGGGCGAGAGGACGTCCTCATCCACGGACAGGGAGCCGAGTACGTCGTCGGCGGCGACCGGCACACCGTCGAACTCCACGCTCCCGCCGGCCGCGAGCCGCTGGCCGAAAGTGTCGGCGTCGCCGTCGATCCCCACGCCGTGATGGGCGGGATCGACGACGACGGCGAGTGGTTCGCCGTTATCGGGCCGTACGGCCCGCACGGCGAGGCGGTCGGCGACCAGGACCCCGGTGGCGTAGCTCTGCCGACCGTCGAGCACATGGCCGGCGGCTGTCCTGGCCAGTGCCAGAGGCGGTTCCTGGCGGGCTAAACCACCGCCCCAGCACCACTGCTCCGCCGCGGACTGCCGCTCGACCTGAGCGGCGAGAGAGGGCTCGGTGAAGAACCTGGCGCTCCACGACAGGAAGTAGTGACAGCCCAGGAGTTGACCGATCGCACCGTCGGCGGCGGCAATTTCCCGGACGACGGCGTAGGCCGTGGGCCAGTCCGCGCCGCCTCCCCCGAACTCGGCCGGTATGAGGAGCGTCAGCAGTCCCGACTCGCGTAGCCGGGACACCTCGTCGAACGGGGCCTTGCCTGCTTGCTCCCTGGCCGCCGCGTCCGTGGCCAGGTCGTCCGCCGTCTCGCGGGCCACGCGCAGCCAGTGCGCACGGCCGTGCCCGGACCGGTCGGACTCCGAGGTGGGGCCGGACGGCGCAGTGGCAACGCCCATGGCAGGGGTCTCCTCAAGGTCGGCGGCAGGGGGCGGTGGTGGGGCCTTCTTGCTGGTCGGGCACGTACTTGTAGCCCACCCGCCGTACGGTGACGATCCGGTGCCGGTGAGCCTTGCCCAGCTTGCGGCGTAGCCGCGCGATGTGGACGTCCACGGTGCGGCCGTCGCCGATGTGGTCGTAGCCCCAGATGCCGGCCATCAACTGCTCGCGCGAATGCACCTGGTGGGGATGCTGTACGAAGTGGGCCAGCAGTCCGAGCTCCAGGTAGGTGAGGTCGAGTTCGCGTCCGTTCACCGCGGCGACATGTCGCGCGGGATCGATGCGGACGACACTGCCTCCCGCTCTCGTCTGGTGCACGGGAGGCGAGTCCGTGTAGGCGATCGGCCGGATCTCCGGCCGTGTCACGTCCTTGGCGAAGAGCTGGGCGGGGTCGGTGCCCTCGGGGACGAGGACGAGGTAGCCGACGAGGGGTGCGGAACCGTTTCCCTCGTCGCCTTCCTGAGTGGTGTCGCCCACGAGGCGGAGATGGCGCATGTCGGGGAGCGGGGAAACGGATGGAGTGGCCTGGGCCGGGAGTGCCGTGGTCATGGCGGTCGTCCTTCAGAAGTACGTCGGGCCATCAGGCGCAGTGGGTGGGTGCGCTTGATCACCTGGGATGAGAGAGAAGGAGCGGAGCGGCACGCGCAAGGTGTGAGCCGCGTGCCTTACATGCGACAGCAGGCGGCGCTGACGACGTGACCAAAGTCGACATGCCGACGACGAACGAGTCGTTGCTGCGTGTGGGACATGTGCATCATCCTGCGCGCCCGATGGGCGGGCCGTCAACGCTTCCCTAGTAAATCGATAGGAAACGTAGGGCACGCCACACCACGGGTGGGCTCACCGGTCACCGCCGACCGCCGGGCGCGCCTCGGGCGCGGTACAGGGGTGGTGGCTGGGTTTCGGCGTCATCACGCTTGCCGCGTCCCTCAACGCGGCCGGTACGGCTGCCGCGCGCGGCGGAGCCGGTCCGGCCTCGATCGTATGGGCGCACCGCGCGCATGTGTCAACCACACCCAGGACTGCTCGACGCCGGTCCGGCATCCGGGCCGCAGTTGACGAGAAGCGAGATGTACTGCTCAATTGGTCGCATGAATGCCGAGCAGCGCCTGGTCACCCGTGACCACATCGACTTCGGTCGGGTGTGGTCCGCCGCGTGTTGCGCCTGATGCGGCAACGGGCCGTCTGACCGGCCCTTCCCTCCCTCGGTGACCCCGTCGCGCCGAGTCCCTCCCTTCGCAGCACCGTCGTAGGAACGCGCTCAGCAGTCGCTGAACCCGCGTGCGGACGGTTCTGCGAGACCTGACACGCGCTGCCGCCGCCGTACCTCGCCCGAGGCCCATGCCCCGGCGTCATCACACCTGCTCACCACCTGGTTCCAGCACCCTGAAGCGCCGTCACACCCGGCCGCGCCGAGGGCTGCTCGGCCGTGCCCGCGTGCTGCCCCGGCACGGCACCAGAAGGACTTGAGGAAAGGCCATCTCCCATGCCAGTGGAGTTCCTTGGCATCGCCGCCACCAACGACGGCTCCGAAACCACCCCGCGCTCCGGAGCCGCCTTCGACAAGGAGTTCACGCTCCGGCTCGCCCGGGCGCACGAGGACCACGGCTGGGACCGGGTGCTGTTCGCCTACGGCTCCGGATCGCCCGACCCGGCGCCAGCCGCCGCCTACATCGCGAGCAGGCTGGACCGCCTCCAGATCCTCCTCGCCCATCGGCCCAACGTCTCCTACCCCACCTTCGCCGCGAAGACCTTCGCCACCCTCGACCAGATCAGCGAGGGCCGGCTGACCGTGCACTTCATCACCGGCGGCAACGACCGCGAGCAGGGCCGCGAGGGCGACATCCTCACCAAGGACGAGCGTTACGCCCGCACCCGTGAGTACATCGAAATCGTCAAGAAGATCTGGACCACCCATGAGCCCTTCGACCACGAGGGCGAGCACTACCGCTTCCACGACTTCGTCAGCGACGTCTTCCCCGTCCAACAGCCTCGCCCGAACGTCTCGTTCGGCGGCTCCTCGCCCGCCGCGTACGCCGCGGGAGGCGCCGAGGCCGACATCTACTGCCTCTGGGGCGAGCCGCTGGCGAAGACCGCCGAGCAGATCAAGGCGGTGAAGGCCGCCGCGAAGGCCGCGGGTCGCACCGATGTGCCGCGCATCCAGGTGGCGTTCCGCCCGATCATCGCCCCGACGGAGGAGCTGGCCTGGGAGAAGGCCCACCGCACAGTCGGCGCGATCAGGGCCCGCAAGGAGAACGGCGAGCCGGTCACCAAGCGCCACAACGGGCATGCCCAGCCGCAGGCTGCAACACCTCAAAACGTCGGCTCGCAGCGGCTGATCGCGATTGCCGAGGCGGGGGAGCGCTACGACCGCGCCCTGTGGACCCCTACAGCCGCCGCGACCGGTGGTGCGGGCAACTCCAACGCCCTGGTCGGTACGCCTGGGACGGTCGCCCAGGCGCTTCTCGACTACTACGACCTGGGCGTGGACATCCTCTCCGCCCGCGGCTACGACCTGCTGGGCGACGCGATCGACTTCGGGCGTTACGTGATCCCGATCGTCCGCGAGGAGGTCGCCAAGCGCGACGCCGAGCGGGCGGCACGCGGCCCGCAGACCCTCGCGGCGGTGAGCGGATGACCTCCGTGGCACAGCCGCCCTCGTCCTCGGTCGACCCGACGGTCATTCAAGTGACCGTGGCTGACCCGCGGGTGAGACCGTTGCTGCGCGAACTCGGCGACGAGTACTCGTCCCGCTATGGCAAGGACGCGCACACCGAACTCGCCCGCTACCCCGACGAGGCGTTCACTGCCCCGTACGGCGGCGTCCTGCTTCTGCTCCTCGAAGGCGGTGAGCCGGTCGCGGGCGGTGCCTTCCGCCGGTACGACCAGATCACGGCCGAGCTGAAGCGGATCTGGACGCACTCCGCCCACCGCCGACGCGGTCTGGCTCGTCGCGTCGTCGCCGAACTGGAGCGCGAGGCGGGCACCCGCGGCTACCGGCGGATCCACCTGACCACCGGCCCGCGCCAGCCCGAGGCCCGCGGCCTGTACCTGGCCACCGGCTACACCCCGCTGTTCGACACGGAGGCCGACCCGGAAACCATCGGCCTGCTGCCCTTCGAAAAGCACCTGCCAGTCGCAACACGCCAAGGGAAGGCGGCCAACCTGTGAACGTCCGTGGCATCAGAACACGTCTGCGCATCGCCGCCCCCATCGCGCTGCTGCCCGTACTGGCGCTGACCGCCTGTGGCTCCGGCGACACCTCCAGCACCATACCGGCGGGCGCTCAGGCATCCCCCACGCCGACCGACGACCCGGTCGTCGCCGTACGCAAGGTGGACTCCGTCGCCGCCCTGCTGCCTGCCGACGTCCGCAAGGCGGGCACGCTGCGGGTCGGCAGCTCGATCGGATTCCCGCCCGGGGCGTACTACCCGAACGGGCAGGACAAGCCGCCCGCCGGCCAGGACATCGACCTCGCCGACGCGGTGGCCAAGGTCCTCGGCGTCAAGCTGGAGCGGCAGGACGCTTCCTTCGAGACGATCCTGCCCGCCCTCGGCAGCGGCAAGTACGACTTTGGCACCGGCAACTTCGGCGTCACCACCGAACGCCTGAAGACCGTCGACTTCGTCACCTATATCAACGACGGCCAGGGCTTCGCGGTGAAGAAGGGCAGCACCACGCTCAAGACGAAGGTCACCGACCTCACCCAGCTGTGCGGGCTGACCATCGGCGCCGGCGCCGGCACCACCTTCGAGGCGACCCTCACCGCACAGAAGGGGGTGTGCGCCAAGGCGGGCAAGAAGCCGTACGACGTGAAGGTCTACTCGGAGAACGGGGCGACGCTCACCGCGCTCCAGCAGGGTCGGATCGACGTGATCATGTCGACCATCAATGGCCTGCGCTACCAGGCGGCACAGCCCGCCGCCCAGACCACCTTCCTCGGCGAGTACCACCGCCTCGACGTCGGCTTCGCCTTCCAGAAGGGCTCCCCGCTCACCAAGGCGTTCCAGGCCGCTGTCAACGAGCTGATCAAGGACGGCACCTACGCCCGGATCCTCAAGAAGTGGGGCACCACCGCCTCCGCGATCGAGACGTCGCAAATCAACCCGCCCGAGCACACATAAGAGTTGAGCAGGAACACAACGATGGGATCGATTACCGACACCGCGCCGCCCGGCGCCGCCGTCCCGGGCACCGGCCCCGAGGCCCCGCCCGCCCCGGACGACCCGGCCACGCTCAAGGTCGTACCCGCCCGCCACTACGCCCGCTGGGCGGCGGCCCTGGCCGTCATCGTGCTGGCCGCCCAGTTCGTGCACGGACTGGTCACCAACCCGGTCTGGGAGTGGAACGTCTTCCGCGCCTACTTCCTGTCCGAGACGATCGTCCAGGCGGTGTGGGTGACCCTCCAGCTCACCGCCTACGCCACCGTGCTGGGCTTCCTGCTCGGCACCGTCCTGGCCTTCATGCGGCTGTCGCGCAGCCCCGTGCTGCAGACCGTCGCCTGGACCTACATCTGGATCTTCCGGTCCATCCCAATGATCGTCCAGCTGGTGTTCTGGTTCAACCTGAGTGCGCTGTATGAGGAGTTGGGCTTCGGCATCCCCTTCGGCCCGGTGTTCTGGTCCGTCGAGAGCAACAGCATCATCGGCACCATGGGCGCGGCCATCATCGGGTTGACGCTCCACCAGGCCGCCTACGCCGCCGAGATCGTCCGCGGCGGCGTCATCGCCGTCGACCACGGACAGCTGGAGGCCGCCGCCGCGCTGGGCATCCCCCGGCTGCGGCAGATCCGCCGGATCGTGCTGCCGCAGGCCATGCGCGCCATCCTGCCCACGGCCGGCAACGAGATCATCGGCCTGCTCAAGGGCACCTCGGTGGTCTACGTGATGTCCATCGGCGAACTGTTCTACCAGGTGCAGGTGATCTACGGCCGCAACGGCCGGGTGATCCCGCTGCTGCTGGTCGCCACCGCCTGGTACGTGGTCCTCACCTCTCTGCTGTCGATCGCCCAGTACTACGTGGAGCGCCGCTACGCCCGGGGCGCCAACCGCATGCCGCCGCCCACCCCGATCCAGCGCGCCCGGCGCTTTGTCCACAACGTGCGGGCGGCGGCCGCCCAGCGCAACCAGCCCGTTCTACCGCTGAAGCCCTTGGGAGCCAGCCGATGAGCGACGTGACGGTGGCCGTCAAGGACGCGAGGCCGACGGTCGACGGCGTGATGGTGGACGTCCGCGGCGTCCACAAGAGCTTCGGCCCGCTGGAGGTGCTGCGCGGCGTCGACCTTCAGGTCCGGGTCGGCGAGGTCACCGTGATCCTCGGCCCGTCCGGCTCCGGGAAGTCCACGCTGCTGCGGACCATCAACCACCTGGAGAAGGTCAACCGTGGCTGGATCAGCATCGACGGCGAGCTCATCGGCTACCGCCGCTCCGGGGGCAAGCTGCACGAGTTGAAGGAGAAGGACGTTCTGAAGCAGCGCACCAACATCGGGTTCGTCTTCCAGAACTTCAACCTTTTCCCGCACCTGACCGTGCTGGAGAACCTCGTCGAGGCACCGGTCTCCGCGTTGCGCCGCCCGCGGAAGGAGGCGGAGGAGACCGCCCGTCGGCTGCTGGAGCGGGTCGGACTCGCCGACAAGACCGACGCCTATCCACGTCAGCTGTCCGGAGGCCAGCAGCAGCGCGTGGCCATCGCCCGCGCGCTCGCCCTCGAACCCAAGGTGCTGCTCTTCGACGAGCCCACCTCGGCGCTCGACCCGGAACTGGTCGGCGAAGTCCTCGACGTCATCAAGGACTTGGCCCGCTCCGGAACCACCATGATCGTCGTGACCCACGAGATCGGCTTCGCCCGCGAGGTCGCCGACACCGTGGTGTTCATGGACGGCGGTGTCGTCGTGGAGCAGGGGCCGCCCGCGGCCGTCCTGGACGACCCGCAGCACGAGCGCACCCGCGCCTTCCTCTCCAAGGTCCTCTGACCACCCCCCTTTCCGCAAGCAAGGAGCACGACTGTGTCCACCTCGATCACCCGCCGCACGACCGCAGCCGCGCTGGGACTGACCGCCGCCCTCGTTCTCGCCGCGTGCAGCAACCCCGACGACGGCGGCACGACCGAGGTCGCGGCCACGTCGGGCAGCAAGACGAAGATCAACCTGAGCCCCGACCAGGACCGCGTCACCACGGACAAGGTCGACTCCATAGCCGCCGAGGTCCCGGAGGAGATCCGCAAGAGAGGCACCCTGGAGATCGTCGACTCGTCCGGCTCCGCGGCGCCGCTGACCTTCTTCGCCACCGACAACAAGACCGTCATCGGTGTCGAGCCCGACATCGCTTCTCTGGTCGCCGACGTGCTCGGCCTCAAGCTGCACATCAACACGGTCTCCTGGGAGAACATCTTCGTCGGCCTGGACAGCGCCAAGTACGACGTCGGCTTCAGCAACATCACCGTTACCGAGGAGCGCAAGGAGAAGTACGACTTCGCCACCTACCGCGAGGACAACCTGGGCTTCGAGGCGAAGAAGGGCAGCGGTCTGAAGATCACCGGGCCCGAGGACGTGGCGGGCAAGACCGTCGCCGTGGGCAGCGGCACCAACCAGGAGAAGCTGCTGATTGAGTGGAGCAAGGAGAACGAGAAGGCCGGCCGCAAGCCGGTGAACATCAAGTACTACCAGAACGACAGCGACACCTACCTCGCCCTCCAGTCCGGCCGCATCGACCTCTACCTCGGCCCCAACCCGACCGCCGCCTACCACGCGGCCACCACCGGGAAGACGGAGGTCGTCGGCACCTACTCCGGCGCCGGCGCCACCCTCCAGGGCCTGATCGCGGCCACCACCAAGAAGGACAGCGGCCTGGTCAAGCCGCTCGCCGACGCGCTCAACGAGGTCATCGACAACGGCACCTACGCGAAGGTGCTTCAGCGCTGGGGCCTGTCCGACGAGGCCGTGACCAAGTCCGAGATCAACCCGCTCGGCCTGCCCAAGACCAACAAGTAGCCGTCGCAGGATGCGGGGCCGCAGCACGCCGCGGTACCCGGCCCCGCACCGCGACCCCACGAAAACCTCACGCTCCCGAAGGGTCCGCCATGGCCACCGTCCTGTCCGTCTCCGGAAGCCCCTCCGCCACCTCTCGTACCGCCCGGCTGCTGCGCCACCTGGACCGGCGGCTCACGGCCCAGGGACACGAGGTGATCCCGCTGGACGTCCGCACCATCCCCGCCGAGGCGCTGCTCGGTGCCGACTTTCGGCACCCGGCGATCGTGGAGGCGACCGAGTTGTTCGCCCGCGCCGACGGGGTCGTGATCGGCACGCCCGTTTACAAGGCCGCCTACTCCGGGCTGCTGAAGTCCCTGCTGGACCTGCTGCCGCAGTACGGCCTGGTCGACAAGACGGTCCTGCCGCTGGCGACCGGCGGGACCACGGCACACGTCCTGGCGATCGACTACGCCCTGCGTCCGGTGCTCAGTTCCATGGGTGCCGCGCACATCGTCCAGGGCTGGTTCACGCTCGACAAGGACATCGCGGTGGGCGACGACGGCACCCTGACCGTCGCGCCGGGCCCGGCTGAGGCCCTCGCCCAGGTCGTTGACCAGTTCTCCGAAGCCCTCGGCAGCCGTACGGCCCTGCTGTCGGCCGCCGGACGAGCAGCTTGACCGTGACCGCCGACGACGAGCGAAAGGGGTGAGCCTCCATGAGCCTCACCTTCCACTGGTTCCTGCCCACCAACGGCGACAGCCGTCATGCCGTCGGGGGAGGCCACGGCACCCCGGTCACCGACGGCCGGCGGTGACCGGCCGCCGAGCATCGGCTACCTCACCCAGATCGCCCGCGCCGTCGAGGACCTCGGCTTCACCGGCGCGCTGAACGTGCCCGGGTGCTGGCAGGACTGCCGGCAGGTGGTGGCACGCACCCATGGCCGGGTGGTCCTGACCGCAATCTCGGGCTGAACGGCCGTACCACCCGCTTCAGCCTTGAGGGCCGTCCGTCGCGTCTGCTGCCACTCGGAAGCCGATGTTGCCCGTGGAGCTGTCCGGGGTGTTGGAGCTGCGCGCCGCCACCCGGTAGCGGTTGCAGTACGAGTCATGGCACAGATACGACCCGCCGCGCATGACCCGGGAGGTGCCGGTCGGCGGACCCGTCGGGTTCGTGCGCGGGCCGGAGTGGTGGAAGCTCACGCTGAACCAGTCGGAGCACCACTCCCAGACGTTGCCGACGGTGTTGTACAGGCCGTAGGCGTTGGGGCGGTACGACTTCACCGGGACGGTCCCGAGGTGGCCGGTATGGGTGCTGGGGAAGATCCCCTCGTAGGTGTTGAGCATCTGCCGTCCGCCCGGGGCGAGTTCGTCGCCCCAGGGGTAGCGGGCCTGCTTCAGGCCGCCGCGGGCGGCGTACTCCCACTCGGCCTCGGTGGGCAGCCGGGTGCCTGACCACTCGCAGTACGCTTGCGCGTCGTTCCAGGAAACATGGACGACAGGGTGGTTCTGCCGGGAGGCGATGGAGGAACAGGGGCCTTCGGGGCGCTTCCAGGTGGCGCCGGACACCGCACGCCACCAGGGCACCTCCGGCACCGGCTGCGAGGCGTCGGCGAGGTCGTCCGGCAGCAGGCCGTGGAAGGCGAAGGAGAGTCCGAAGCGCTCGGCTTCGGTGATGTAGCCGGTCGCCTTGGCGAAGGTGGCGAATTGGGCGTTGGTCACCGTGGTCGGCGCGATCCGGAAGGGGGCGACCTCGACCTCGCGGATCGGGCCCTCGCCGTCGGCCGGGAAGCCATCCACGTCCTCGGTGCCCATGAGGAAGCGCCCGCCGGGCAGGTCGATCAGCTGCCGGGCCGCTCGGTGTGCGGGCGCGGGCTTCGGGGGCGCCGCGAGCTCGAGTCCGACGGCCGTGGCCGAGCCGTGGCCGGATCGCCGGCGCCGGCTACGGCGGACTTGACCGGGCCGCCGGGGTGCTTGCGCTCAGCCAGTCCGCGGTCAGTCAGCACGTACGACGCCTGGAGTAGTCCCTAGGACTTCCCGTCGTCGAACGTTACGGCCGCTGGACCCGGTTCACGTCCACGCGTCCAACTGCTGGAGGAGGCGTGCCGAGAGCCCTCACCGAGCCGGCCGCCCGTCGCACCTCGGCCACCGTGGTCGCCGAGGCCGGATACCTGGCAGGCGCCCTGGACGCGGCCCGTGCCGGGCTCGGCTCCCCGCTGCTCGCCGTCCCCGGCGGGCGGAAACCAGACGGGCTCACCTCGCGCAGGGATCTCCCTGCGGTTCCGCCGGTCCGGCTCAGTGCACTGGCGCGACGGGCTCCGATCCCTCCCTGACCGGGGCCGCCGTCGAGGCCGTGCGCGCCCTGCTCGCCTCCTGAGAGGCGGACCGGGCGGCATGACGCCCTGCTCCCATCATGTGAGGCACCGGGCGAAGGTGAGAAGGCCCTCTTGACGACGCTTGAAGGCCGCCTGACACTCCAGAGCAGAGATCCCTAGTAGACGGGTAGGAAATGATGGAGCGTCTGGAGTCGGCCGCCGACCGCGCCGTGCGCGCGGGGCGGTCGTCTCTCCTCCTGACGTCCCGCCGCCACATCGATCTCCTGCGTGTCTGCAGCGCGGCGAGCCCTCGGCGCTGAACCGGCGGTGCCCCATCGGCACCGCATCCCCGCCGCGTAGGGGTACGCGCCGACGCCGCCGCGTCCATCACCCTACGTGCGCCGCCCGCCGCACCTCTGAGAACCAGAAGCCGGACCCGGCCCCAGGGAGACACATGCCCGCCGCACCCCTGACCACCACGCCGTCCCTCCGCTCCCTGCCCTCGTTCCGGGGCAGGATCGGCTGTGACGTGAGCAGCGGCTACTACGCCGTGTCGCGCCGCTATCGCCTCCATCTCTCGCTGTCCTGCCCCCACTGTCTGCGGATCGCCATCACACACAGCCTGCTCGGTCTGGAAGAGACCCTCCCGGTGGTGCTGCTGCCGGCCGTGCCCGACAGGCCCGACGGCGGACACTCCGCTCTGCGCCCGTTGTACGAGGCCAGTTCGCACCGGCATCCCGGACCAGCCGCCGCACCGGTGCTCAGCGACGACTGGACGGGACGGATCGTCAGCACGCACACCCCGGACATCCTGAGCGACCTGGCCCGGCGCTTCGCCGGTGACGGCCCCGGCCAGCCCGCGCTGTACCCGCACGGCACGGAGGCGGAGATCGAGGCCGTCGAACGCCTCTGCGAGTACCGCATCAACGAAGCCGCACAGCACGCCGGGCAGGCCGGCGCCGACGCCACGGCGCGCCACACCGCCCTCGGTTCCCTGCTCCGCGCCCTGGGCTCACTGGAGTGGCGGCTCGCCCACCAGGACTTCATCCTGGGCGACGAAATGTCCGCCGCTGACGTGCAGTTGTGGGTGACCCTGGTTCAGCTCGACACCGTGCACCGACTGCACCTGGACGCCGCCGCGGTGCACCGTATCGCCGACCATCCGCACCTATGGGCCTACGCACGGCGACTGGCCGCCCATCCCGCCTTCGGCCGACGCCTCGACCTGGACGGCATCGCCCGCAGGCACCATGCCCACTGCCAGGGACTGGAGGCCGCAGGGGCGGCCGTGCAGATATTGGACTGGGCAGTTCACATCGCGGACGGTGCCGCCGCTCAGCCCTGCCAGGAGCCTCTGGACGGTTTCATGGAACCGCAACACGCTCTCCACCTTCATCCGTCCAACTCCTCCTAGCCTGCGACGACACGGGCTCTGCCATGCCGGAGCACGGCAGGCCCCAATCCGAGCAGGACAAACAGCCGGAAGAGCGGAGGTGACGGTATTGTCCCCCGTTTCCCGCGTGCTCGTCCCGGCTGCCGAGGCTCTCGTCGCGCGCAGCTGTGTCCGCCTGTACTCCCGGCCCCACATCGATCTGCAACGGGTGGCCGGCGCCCTCTGTTGTTCCTGACCTGTTCCCCGCCAGCGAGCCCTCCTTGGGAGGGCTGGTGATCACATAAGGTCGACCAGGAAGGCACCCTTTTCGTGTCCGCATCTCCCCCTCTTCACCTTGCCGTGGCGCTGGACGGCACCGGCTGGCACCCGGCTGCATGGCGTGAGCCGGGCGCCCGGCCCCACGACCCGTTCACTGCCGGTTACTGGGCCGACCTCGTGAAGGAGGCCGAACGCGGCCTGCTCGACTTCGTGACGTTCGAGGACGCGCTCGGGCTGCAGTCCTCGCACCTCACGGAGCCGGACGGGCGCACCGACCAGGTGCGGGGTCGGCTGGACGCGGTGCTGGTCGCCGCCCGGGTCGCACCGCTGACCCGGCACATCGGGCTGGTGCCGACGGTGGTCGCCACGCACACCGAGCCGTTCGTCCAGACGGACGCCGCCGACGGATTCATCCTGGTCCCGCACATCACCCCCGGCGGCCTCGACGAGTTCGCCGACACCGTCGTCCCGCTGCTCCAGGAACGCGGCGTGTTCCGCCACGACTACACCGGCACCACACTCCGCGACCACCTCGGCCTGGCACACCCCGACGCCCGCGCGGAGGCGGAGACCCGGCGGGCGGCGTCGTGAAGTTCCTGGCCATCACCCTCATCGTGCACGCCCCGGATCCGGTGACCGGAGTCCAGAAGTCCACCAACGAGCGCTTCCGCGAGGTGATCGACAACGCGCTGCTGGCCGAGGAACTCGGATTCGACGGATTCGGCGTCGGCGAACGCCACGAGCGGCCATTCATCTCCTCCTCACCACCCGTCGTGCTCAGCCACATCGCCGCGCTCACCTCCCGGATCCGCCTGTTCACCGCCGTCACCACCCTCAGCCTGCTCGACCCGGTACGCACGTACGAGGACTACGCGACCCTGGACCACCTGTCCGCGGGCCGACTCGACCTGATCATCGGCAAGGGCAACGGCACCGCCCAGCGCGAGCTGTTCAACGTCACCCTCGAGGACCAGCGGGACCGTAACGCCGAGAGCTACGAGCTGTTCCGCCGCATCTGGCGGCAGGACAAGGTGAGCGCCTCCCCGCGCTACCGTCCCGAGCTGACAGACGCCGAGGTGTGGCCCAGACCGCTCCAGCAGCCCATCCGGGTCTGGCAGGGCAGCGCGACCAGCCGGGAGTCGGTCGACCTCGCCGCCGGCTACGGAGATCCGCTCTTCTCAGCCAACGTCACCCACCCGATCGAGCCGTACGCCGAACTCATCCGCCACTACCGAGAACGCTGGGAGCACTACGGCCACGACCCGGCTCAGGCCGTCGTCGGAGCAGGGACGGCCGGCTACTACGCGGCCCCCACCTCGCAGGAAGCGATCGCCGCCTACCGGCCGGTCTTCGAGGGCTATCTCGCGTTCCAGAAGCAGCTGGGAGTCGAGCCGGTGTTCGCCACGCTGGAGGACTTCGTCGAACGCAGCTCGGCGCTGATCGGCAGCCCGCAGCAGGTGATCGACAAGGTGCACCGCTACCACGAGCAGTTCGGACACAGCGTGCTCCATCTGCACGCCGACGCAGGCGGCCTCACTCAAGCCCAGCACCGCGCCTCACTCGAACTCTTCCAGTCCGATATCGCTCCCGTTCTACGACGCGACATCCCCGACCCGCCGTTCCCCTGGACTCCGGTCACCGCCGAGCCCGAGCCCGAGCCCGGCCCCGAACCTGAGCCCGAGTCCGTATCCGCGCCCGCACCGGCACCCGCGCCCACCGACCGCTGAGGAGCACCACCCGACCATGTCCGGCATCCCTCTCGGGGTCCTCGACCTCGTCCCGATCCCGTCCGGCTCCACCGCCACAGAGGCGCTGCGCAACACCATCGACCTCGCCCGGCAGACCGAGCGGTTCGGCTACACCCGCTACTGGTTCGCCGAGCACCACCTCAACCCGGGCGTGGCCGGGACCTCTCCCGCCGTTGTCCTGGCCCTGACCGCCTCCGCGACCTCCACGATCAGGATCGGCTCCGGGGCCGTACAGCTCGGTCACCGCACCGCCCTGTCCACCGTCGAGGAGTTCGGGCTGATCGACGCCCTGCACCCCGGGCGACTCGACCTGGGCCTCGGCCGCTCGGGCGGACGTCCCCCTGGACAGACGGCAGGGCCCCGGCCGACCACGACCCCCGTCGTCGACGGGCGTGCCCCCAATGGGCTGAAGATCCCGCCACGTTTCTCCTTCGAGCACCTGATCGGTTCGCCCCGTTTCCTGCTCCAGCAGCTCCTGCACCAGCCGGGCGCCGGCCCCCAGGACTACGGCGAGCAGGTCGACGACATCCTCGCGCTCCTGCGCGGCGACTACCGCTCCCCGGACGGGGTCGAAGCACACGCCATCCCCGGCGAGGGTGCCGCGGTGCAGGTATGGATCCTCGGCAGCAGCGGCGGACAGAGCGCCGACGTCGCGGGCCGCAACGGCCTGCGTTTCGCGGCCAATTACCACGTCAGCCCGGCCACCGTACTGGAAGCAGCCGAGGGCTACCGCGCCGCCTTCCAGCCGTCCGACCACCTCGACAAGCCCTACGTCAGCGTCTCCGCCGACGTCGTCGTCGCCGAGGACGACGAGACCGCCCGCGAACTGGCCACCGGCTACGGCCCGTGGGTCCGCAGCATCCGCACCGCCGAGGGCGCCATCCCCTTCCCGACCCCGGAGCAGGCCCGCGCTCACACCTGGACCGATGCGGACCGGGCCCTGGTCGCCGACCGTGTCGACACCCAGTTCGTCGGCTCCCCGGGGCACGTCGCCGACCAACTCGAACAACTGCAGGAGGCCACCGGCGCCGACGAGCTGATCATCACCACCATCACCCACGACCACGCCGACCGCGTGCGCTCCTACCAACTCCTCGCAGAGGAGTGGCAACGCCGATGAGCAGGTCGCGGCCCGGCTCCTGATGCCGAGTGGCCGGCTCGCCGACTCTCGCCGAGCCCGGCGCTCAGTCTTTGCTGGATCGTAGTGGTGCGGGTTCGGCCGGTCCGCTTGCTCGGCTTCTGGTGGTTTCCCCGGCAGGCCACGAACGTGTCTTTCGACCGCTCGCCGGGCTTCCTCCTTTGTCGCTCGCGGAGTTCGCGGCGCTGTGCCACGCGGGATGTCTGATCGGTTCGGCGGTCTTCAAGTTCGCGGCGCTTCAGGTAGAAGACGTCCTCTGCTCGTTGCTCGGTCCCCCGCGCTGGCCAGCCGTCTGCCGGTCTCAAGGTACGTGGCGCGCAGCAGCGCCAGGACGCGCTGGAAGTGGAACACGGTGTCGTCGACATGAGCGGCATGGCTCTGCCCGACCCGGAGGACCGGCGGGCCAGGAAGCCGTTGGGGCCGCGCAGCGTCCGGACCAGGTCTTCTGCCTCGGTTCGCGCGCGGCCCGAGTGCCTCAGGCGTTCGTCGGGGCTGGTCTGGCTGTGGCGGGCCATCGCGAGGTACTGGTGGAGGAGCTCCGGCGACTCACGCAGTGTCGGATGCAGGGGGTCGGCGCCTTCCACGAAGTGGCCGAAGCGCGCCGGGTAGGCGTCGGTCCCGCCGGTGTCCGCGGCCTGCCGCACATCTCGTTCGGCCTCCAGCAAGAGGCTGTCGTTGTCGCGGAAGAGAACCAGGGGCGTTGTCGCCGCGCGGGTGACGGCTCGGCCGGGTCACCGCCGTCGTTTTCGACAAGACCGGCACCTTGACCTTCGGTAAGCCTCTCGTCACCAGCGTGGTCGCCCTCAGCGAGGAGTTCACGGCCGACGAGGTGCTGAGCCTTGCCGCCTCCGGTGAGCTGCACGCCCGCCACCCACTCGCCCAGGCCATTGTCGCCCGCACCGAGGAACAGCACCTGCACATCACGATCCACCAGGCGTGCGAGGTCGTCCTCGGCATGGGTATGCGCGCCGAACTCGACGGCACCCGGCTGCTGGTGGGCAGCCCCGCCCTGCTGCGCCAGAACGGCGTAGGGCTGACAGAGAAGGCCCAGGGCTGGAACGACCGCTTGAGGAGCGGCGGCGAGACCGTCATCTGCCTGGCCCACCACCAGGACCTGATCGGCATGCTCGGGGTCTCCGACGCGGTACGCGCCGGAGCCGAGACCGTCATCCAGCAGCTGCGCGAGCTCGGCGTCGCCCGCCTGATCCTGCTCACCGGCGACGCGCCGGAGACCGCCCAGGTCGTCGCCGACACGCTCGGCATCACCGAAGTGCACGCGCACGCCCTGCCGGAGGCGAAGCTCCAGCTGATCCGCGACCTCCGGGCGGAGGGCCACACGGTCGCGATGGTCGGCGACGGCACCAACGACGCCCCGGCCCTCGCCCTCGCCGACGTCGGCATCACCATGGGCGAACACTCCTCACACGTGGCTCTGGAGACCGCCGACATCGCCCTCGCCGGAAACGACCTGCGCCAGGTCGCCGCCGTCGTCGAACTCAGCCGCCACACCCTACGCGTCGTACGGCAGAACTACGGCCTCGCGATCGGCGTCAACCTGCTCGGCCTGGTGGCCGGGGCCGGTGGCTCCATGAACCCGGTCATCGCCGCCCTGCTGCACAACACCAGCAGCATCGCCGTGGTCGGCAATTCGGCCCGGCTGGTCAACCACACCCCGCACCTGCCGCGCGTGGGAGACGACGTCCTGCGGGCGGCCCCTCTGGAGGACCGCAGGGTGCACTGACTCTTTTGGTAATGGAATCCATTTCCAGGTAGAGTGTCGGTCGTTCCCTTGCTCCCCCGGAGGTAGTTCATGGCCGTCCCCAAGCGGAAGATGTCCCGCAGCAATACGCGTCACCGCCGCGCCCAGTGGAAGGCCACGACGCCTCAGCTCGTGCCCCTGACGGTGGACGGCTCCGTGTACCTCGTACCGCAGAGGCTGCTGAAGGCGTACGAGCGCGGTCTGCTGCGTCCCGAGGGATGAGCGTGAGGGGTGACACCGCCGACCGGCGGCTGCCGGTGACCGTGCTGTCGGGCTTTCTCGGGGCAGGCAAGACCACGCTGCTCAACCACGTGCTGAGCAACCGTGGCGGCCTGCGGGTAGCGGTCATCGTCAACGACATGAGTGAGATCAATATCGACGCGGCGCTGGTGAGCGGTGGCGAGGCGGCGCTGTCGCGGACGGAGGAGCGCCTGGTCGAGATGACCAACGGGTGCATCTGCTGCACCCTGCGCGACGACCTGCTCGAGGAGGTCGAAAGGCTCGCCCGCGAGGGCCGCTTCGACTATCTGCTCATCGAGTCCAGTGGCATCTCCGAGCCGATGCCGGTCGCCGCCACCTTCGCGTTCCCGCGCGACGACGGCGCAACCCTGGGTGATCTGGCCCGCCTGGACACGATGGTCACCGTCGTCGACGCCGCGAACTTCCTCCCCGAGCTCGCGGGCGGCGACGGTCTGGCCGATCGCGGCCTCGACCAGTACGAGGAGGACGAGCGGACGGTCAGCGACCTGCTGATGGACCAGATCGAGTTCGCCGACGTGATCGTCCTCAACAAGCTCGACCTGGTGGAGCCTGAGGACGCCGCGCGTCTGCGTGCCGCCCTGACGCGGTTGAATCCGGCGGCCCGCCTGCTGACCGCCGTCCGGGGCCAGGTGGCGTCCGGCGACATCCTGGGGACCGGCCTCTTCGACCTGGAGCGTGCGCAGGAAGCGCCGGGGTGGGTCATGGAACTCAACGGCGACCACGTGCCGGAGACCGAGGAGTACGGGATCTCCAGCATCGTCTTCCGCTCCGAGCGGCCGTTCCACCCGGGCCGGCTGTTCACCTTCGTGACGAAGGGGCTCGGCAGCGGCACGTACGGCACGATCCTCCGCTCCAAGGGCTTCTTCTGGCTGGCCAGTCGACCGCATGTCACCGGCCTCTGGTCGCAGGCCGGTTCCGTCGCCCGCTTCGAACCGTCCGGTGTCCGTGACGGCGACGGCCAGGGGCAGGAACTGGTGTTCATCGGCACCGGCTTGCGCGCCGAGGCGCTGCGGGCGGCCCTGGCCGGCTGCCTGATGGCCGAGGGTGAGAGCGTGCCCGCCGACGACCCCTTCCCCGGCTGGGACACGTACGGCATCGAGGACGCCTGCGAACACGAGCACTCCGCGCTCGCGCAGTCGGCCTGACAGACTCCGGGTCGGGCGGTGGTCGCAGCCACGGCACCGCTCGACCCGGCTTCGACAGACTGAAGGCACCTCGCAACGGCGAGGTGCCTTCAGGCGTTGGCGCGGGTGCACGCACCCCATGGCTCAGCGGTCTTCGGTCTCGCTGAGGAGCGGATCGTTCATGGCGCTCCAGCCCTCGGGGCCGAGCGAGAGTTCACTCTCGGTCAGCAGAGCGCTGTCCAGGGCGCCGGCGATGCGGTTCAGGTCGAGGCCCGCGCCCGTGAACGCGATCTCGTTGCGGCGTTCGCCGTAGTAGTCGTCCCAGAACCAGCAGGCCAGCGTGCGGCGTTGCGGGGTAGCAGCCTCCCATGCCGGGGACGCCGGCGCCTCCAGCCAGCGGTCGGCCTCGCGGATCTCCAGGTGGCCACCGGCCGAGCGCCAGGTGACGACGGCATCAGGCCGGCTGGCGAGCCAGAGATGGCCGCGGCTGCGCACTACGCCGAGCATGGCGTCGCCGAGGGCATCGGCGAGCCGCTCGGGGTGCAGGGGGCGGCGGGAACGCCAGACGACGGAGGAGACGGCCTGGTGGGTTTCGGGGTACGCGTACGGGTAGGTCACGGCATCGAGCCGGGACTCCCACGCCTCTCGCGCCTGCGCGGGAACCTGCGGGCGGGTCAGGACCCGGCCCGACGCTGGCTGCCGGGCGGCGATCCGGCCGAGGGTGATCATACCGGCACGGGGATTGAGGTGCCGCATGAGCGCATTGGCTGCCTGGCCGGGTTCCTGGCTCCCCGGTGACGCGTCCGTCAGGACGAGGGCGTCGGCCGCCTCCACCTGCCGGGCGGCGGCCTCGGCCGGAGTGAGCGGCTCGCCCTGGGCGTCGCCGCCCCAGACCCGTACCGCCCGGTGTACGCAGGCGATGTCCGCCAGGAAGACGGCCGGGTCGACGCCGACGAGGACCGGAGTGGCATCGTAGTGGTCCTCCAGGCTGTCGGCGCCGGTCCGGGTTCGCCACAACTCGGCCAGGAAGGGAAGAACATCGACGTGCTCGGGCAGCGCCAGGACGACATGGACGTCCTTCGTGGCCCGGCGGAGCGCGACCAGGTCCTGACGCAGGATCACCACGGGGTCGCCGGTCGCGCCCAAGGACGTCGGCACCGCCGACCGGGCGCCGCTGGTGGTCATCAGGCGCTGGACCACCGGGTAGCCGCCGGAGGGGCCGTCCTCGACCGACACGGAGAGGACCACCACCTCCGGGCTTGCCTGGAGCAGCTGTTCGACCAGACCTCCGCGGATCTCGGGGGAGTTCCCGGCGACCACGCTCAGCAAGCCCTTCGGCGTACCGGTCGTCCGATGGAAGATCATGCGGGGCCCTTCGATGAAAGCAATTTCGGTGGGAATGTCATGTTTTGCTGTGCAGGCACCGGCGGCAGGTCCCCGTCACGCTCACGGCATGCCGTACGTCGTGAAAGCCGTAGCGGCTGCCCAGTCCCGCGAGCCACTCCTCAAGTGCCTCCGAGGTGAACAGGACGCCCTCGCCGCACCCGCGGCATTCCAGACGGTGTTCGTGACTGTCGGGCAGAAGGCGGTACGCCTTTCCGGAGGGCACGTGCACGACTTCGAGCAGGTCGGCGGCGTCGGCGGATCGCAGGATTCGGTAGACCGTGGAAAGGCCCGCGCCGGACCCCTGGATGACGCTCAGGATGTGCAGTTGCCGGGCCGTGAGGAATCGGCCTGCCTCTTCGAGGATCTTCAGCACCTCGGTTTGCCGGTCCATGGTTCGTCGGTCGCCGGTTCTCCGGCGGCCCGTGACGGCCGAGGTCGCGTAGGAGGGGAGCTGAGGAGTGTCGGTGCTCATGGCCGCCTCCTGTCCGCCCGATGTACGGGCGTGTCCGGGCGTCTCGTTCGGTGGTCGACGTCGTGGGCGCCTCGGCTGTGGCTTGAGGCCGGGGTCTCGGCCGGGCACTCCACCGCATCCTCGCGGTGGAGTGCCCAGAGCCGAGGTGCGCACGTCACCCCGGGGGGATCACCAGGAGGACTTCGTCACGCCGGGCAGGAAGCCGGCGTGCGCCTGCTGCCTGGCGCGGACCCGGGAGAGGCCGAACTTGCGGAGGTAGCCGCGGGGTCGGCCGTCGACGCTGTCGCGGTTGCGGACCCGGGTCGCGCTGGCGTTGCGCGGCTGCCTGCTCAGTTCCGCCTGAGCGGTCCGGCGTTCCTCGGCGGTCGACGGGGGGCGGCGGATGATCTCCTTCAGTTCGGCCCGCCGGGCGGCGTAGCGCTCGACGGTCTCCTTGCGCTTCTCGTTCTGCGCGATCTTGCTCTTCTTCGCCATCAGACCTTCACCCCTCGTGCCCGGATCCTTGCCACGGCCGCCTCGATGCCGATCACATCCACCGTCTTGATCGCCTTGGTGCTGAGGGTCAGACGGACGTGCCGACCCTCGCTGGGCAGCCAGTAGCGCTTGCGCTGGATGTTCGGGTCGAAGCGACGCGAGGTGCGCCGGTGGGAGTGGGAGATCGTGTTGCCGAAGCCCGGCTTGGCGCCGGTCAGTTGGCAGTGGGCGGACATGGGTGTTACCTGCCTCTCTCTGCGGCCATCACGTATTGGTAATGAAAACCGTTGCCATATACTAGCCTCATGGCACGCAACGAACTCCGCCCGGTCATCAAGCTCCGCTCCACGGCGGGCACCGGCTTCACGTACGTCACCCGTAAGAACCGGCGGAACAACCCCGACCGGCTGGTGCTGCGCAAGTACGACCCCATGGCCCGCCGCCACGTCGACTTCCGCGAAGAGCGCTGAACCCAAGCCGTAACCACCGAAAGGTCCCCGCCATGAAGCCCGGCCTGCACCCCGCCTACGGCCCCGTCGTCTTCCGCGACACCGCCTCCGGCACCGCTTTCCTCACCCGCTCCACCATGACCAGCCAGAAGACGATCGAGTGGGAGGACGGCCACACCTACCCGGTCGTCGACGTGGAGATCTCGTCCGCGAGCCACCCCTTCTACACCGGCACCGCCCGCGTCATGGACACCGCCGGCCGCGTCGAACGCTTCGAGCGCCGGTACGGGGCCCGCTGATGGCGCAGGACCCCCGACTGCCCGTCGTGATCGTCGCCGGGCTCCACGCCGAGGCCCGCAAGGAGGTCGTCGACCGCCTCCTTCGAGCCGTCCCCGGCAGCGTCGCTCTTCATCACGACCTGACGGGTGCGCCGGACGGCGCGGTGCGGCGCCTGATCCGCCACGCCTCCGGGCTGCTGTCCGAGGAGGGGACGCCCCTGGTCAACGACTGCGCGTGCTGCGCGCTGCGGGAGGACCTCGTACCGGAGCTGGAGCGGCTGGCCGGCGCCGGCCTGACCCGGCTCGCGGTGGTCGAACTGTGGGACTCGGTCGAGCCCAAGGCGATGGCCGAAGTCGTCGCGGCGCACGCCGGTGAGGACATGGTCCTCACCAACGTGATCACGGCGGTGGACCCGGCTCTCGTGCTGCCGTATCTCGGCAATGGCGACGACCTCGCCGAGGGCGGCCTGGCAGCCGCCCCCACCGATCGGCGCACTGTCGGAGACACCTTCGCCCGTCAGCTGGAGTACGCGCCCGTCCTCGCCCTCGTCGACAACGAAGAGGCCGACGACGAGGACCACGCGCTGCTCGCCCAGCTGCACCCCACCGCCCGCCAAGTGGCGGCCGACTCGGGCGACCTCGCCGAGGCGGCCTTCACCGGCTTCGATGTGGAGGCCGCCGCGGCGGCGCAGCACCCCGCGTGCGCGCTGCTGCCCCAGGACGCGGACGACGCCGGTGTCACCACACTCGTCTGGCACCGCCGGCGCCCCTTCCACCCCGAGCGCCTGTACCAGGCCCTTGAGGACCTGTGCTGCGCTGCCGCGCGCAGCCGCGGCCGGTTCTGGCTGGCCGACCGGCCCAACACCCTGCTGGCCTGGGACGCCGCGGGCGGCGCGCTGTGTGTGGAGAGTGCCGGCCCCTGGCTCGCTTCCCTGCCCGACGCCGCCTGGGAGATGGTCCCGCCGATGCGCCGGGCCGCCGCGGCCATGGACTGGCATCCCGAGCACGGCGACTGCTGCCAGCACCTGGTCTTCACCTCGCCGGGGCTCGACCGCGACGGCCTGGAACAGCTCCTCGAATCCTGCCTCCTCACCGACGAGGAGTACGCGGCGGGGCCGGACGGCTGGAAGCACCTCCCCGCCGCCTTCGACTCCCTCCTCGACGCTTCCTGACCCACGAACGACTCGACCAAGAAGGACGACCCTCATGGCTCGCCGCCAGGATGCCCGCAAGCCCGTGAAGGCCCGCCCCAACCCGCTCGACGCGGCCGGGATCACGTACATCGACTACAAGGACACCGACCTGCTGCGGAAGTTCATCTCCGACCGCGGCAAGATCCGCAGCCGCCGCGTCACCCGGGTCACCGCCCAGCAGCAGCGGCAGCTCGCCGCCGCCATCAAGAACGCCCGCGAGATGGCGCTGCTGCCGTACGTCAGCCGGTAGGGCCTCATCGCGGGCGGAGGAAGGCCCCCCGGTAGTGGTCACGACCACTACCGGGGGGCCTTGGGCCGTCGGCGATGAAGGCGGCGGACATCACACGCGCCGTCGGCGAGTGACGGGTCACATGACGCCGGCCGGCTGCCGGCCCGGTCCCGTTCCCTGTGCGGGGTCCGCTCCCGGTGCCAGGAGCGGCATCTCGAAATGGACGGTCCCGAATCCGCCGTGCTCACCCGTGGCGCGGGCGTCGAAGACCTCGGTGGCCATGCCGCGCCAGAAACCCTCCGCACCCGGGATGTCGACGTTGGTGTGCAGGTAGATGCGTTCGTAGCCGGGCACCGACGCGGCGAACGCGCAGGCGGTGTGCACCATCGCGCGGGCCAGCCCGTGCCGCCGGTGCTCGGGGCGTACGTACACGCGCAGCAGCTGCGCGGTCCGTCCCGAGGGGTAGCGCTCGACGAGGCTTCGCGGGTGCGGCGGATGTGTGGGGCCGCGGGAGTTGAGGGCGGTGGTGCCGACCACCTCGCCGTCGTCGCTCACGGCGACGACGAGGGTGTGCCGCGGGTTCCGCAGGTATGTGCCGTCGAGGTCGACGACGTCGGGGTGCCAGGTCGGCACGTACCCGTAGCCGAACTCCCGGTAGAAGGTGTCCAGCATGACGCTCCGGGCGCCGGCCAGGTCCTCGGCCCTCGCGTGCCGCACCGTGTACGGCCCGACTCTCTGATGTCGCGTCAGCTCTTCCATCGCTTGCTGCCTCTCCTGCTTCGGGGGTCCGCAGGCTACCCGAAAAAATCTCTATTGGAAATGAAAACGATTTCCGATAGCGTGGGGGTCGCACAGCGCCGACGGCAGTCTGAGAGGAAATCCGGTGGGACATCTGCTGGTGATCGAAAGCTGGGTGGGGTCGATGAGCAGGCTGCTGCCCAGGGCGATCCGCGAAGACGGGCACGAGTTCACCTTCGTCACCCGCGACCTGCACCACTACCTGCGCTCGGCCCCCGCGGGTGACGGGCCGCACCCGCTGCTCACGGCCCGCAACGTCATCACGGCGGACACCAACGACACGGACGCCCTCCTCGCGCGGATCGAGGGCCTGCACGCCGTCCTCGGCTTCGACGGGGTGGTCTCCTCCTGCGACTACTACCTGCCGGCCGTTGCGCACACCGCCGCGCGGCTGGGCCTGCCCGGACCTGCCCCGGAGGCCGTCGAGGCGGCGTGCCGCAAGGACCTGACGCGCCGTATGCTCGGCGAAGCCGACGTGGCCGGACCCCGCTTCGCGATCTGCGAGGGGGCCGGGGAGGCGGCCGTCGCCGCCGCCGAGATCGGCTACCCGCTCGTCGTGAAGCCCGTGGACCTGTGCGCGGGCATGCTGGTCCGCGCGGTGCGCGACGAACGCGAACTGGAGCTCGCCTGCCAGGCCCTCGCCGCGTTCCCCGTCAACGCGCGCGGCCAGGACCGCGCCCCTGTCATCCTGCTCGAAGAGCTGCTGCAGGGGCCTGAAGTCAGTGTCGAGACCGTCTCCTTCGGGGGCGCCACCCACGTCGTGGGCGTCACCGACAAGAGCATCGGCGGAGCGCCCGCCTTCATCGAGACCGGCCACATGTTCCCGGCCGGCATCGAGGAGGCCCTGGCCTCGGAGGCCGCCGAGACCGCGCTGCGGGCGGTCAAGGCACTCGGGCTGGACCAGGTGGTCTGCCACACCGAGATCAAGCTCACGCCCGACGGGCCCCAGGTAGTCGAGGTCAACCCCCGCCCGGCCGGCAACCGCATCACCGAACTGGTCCGCCATGTCACGGGCATCGACCTGGCGACCGCCTGCGTGGACGTGGCCCTCGGCCGCGCGCCCGACCTCACGCCGCGAGCGACCGGCGTGCGCAGCGCCGCCATCGCCTTCCTCCTGCCCGACTCCGCAGGAGTCCTCGCCGGCATCGAGGGGGCCGAGGCCCTCCGCGCCCGGCCCGAGGTGCTGGAGCTCACCCTCGCCGAGCCGGGCCGCACCGTGCGGGCCGCCACCAGCAACAACGAGTACCTCGGGCACGTCATGACCGCCGACACCGAGGGCGGCGGCGCCCGTGAGGACGCCGAGCGGCTGCTGGCCGAGCTGCGCACGTGTTACGAGCCCTCCGCGGCGGTGCCCGCGTGACCCTGTCCGCCCCTCACGCGCCTGCGAGCGAAGGGCCCTTGAATCGTAAGGCGCCGCACGGAGACCCTGTCGTCCGGACCGTCGGCCAACTCGTCGACACCGTCCGCGCCGGGGCTTACGGCTCCGACCCGGCCCACGAGCGGATCTCGCTCGCCTTCACCACGACCCAGGCCGTCCGCCACGAGGGCCGCGCTCGCGGGTACCGCAACGAGGTGCTCAGCCTGCGGCTCGACGCGGCCGTCGGATCCTGCGCCGTGGAGCCCGGGGCGCTGCCCGCGGGCGCCCTCGACGACTGCGTGGGCGCTACCGTCGCCGACCTCCTGTCCCATCCGCTCCTGCCGGTGCGGATCGCGGCCCTCGACGCCTACCTGGCCCACGTACGCCCGCACACGCCGGGCAACGGCGCCCGGCCGTATCCGCTGCCGGCTGGTAGCTCGCTGAGCCGTTCGCGGGCCCGGGCGCGCGCTGTCGTCGACCTCCTGCCCGCCCACTCCACGACGCCCGGCGAGCACGGGCCGGTTCTGGTGGTCGGAGTGGTGAACTCGCTCCTGGAGCAGCTGCGTTCGCGAGACCGCGCGTACCTGCCGTGCGACCTCAAGGGCGGCACCACCGAGTGGGGAGAGCCCGTCCTCACCGACGCGGCCGCCCACCTCGAACGCTGCGGCGCCGTCCTCGCCTCCGGCATGACTCTCAGCAACGGCACCTTCCAGGGCCTGCTCGATCACGCCGCCGCGACCGGCAAGCCCCTGGTGATGTTCGCCCAGACCGGCAGCGCCGTCCTGCCCCGCTTCCTCGGCGCCGGAGTGAGCGCCGTGTCCGCGGAGCCGTACCCGTTCTTCTGGCTCGACGGCGGCCCGGGCATCATCCACCGCTACGGAGGCCGTCCGTGACCCTCGCTCCACTCCTGCACCGGTCGGACGTCACCGCCGCCAACCCCGATCTCCTGCCCCTGCTGGGTCATACCCCCGTCGCCCATATCCGCACCGACCTGCCCCACGCCCACCCCGGGTTCTGGGCCAAGCTCGAACACCTCGGCGCCGGCGGGATGAAGGCCCGTGCGGCGATGTCCATGCTGACCGGCGCCCGCAGGCGCGGTGAGCTGCGCCCCGGTGCCCCGGTCGTGGAGTCCACCTCCGGCACCATGGGCATCGGGCTGGCCTTCGCCGGGCAGGTCCTCGGCCACCCCGTCGTCCTCGTCGGCGACGCCGAACTCGAACCGTCCATGCGGCAGTTGCTGCGCACCTACGGCGCTCGGCTGGAACTCGTCGAACGCCCGGCCGCCCACGGCGGCTGGCAGGCCGCCCGCATCGCCCGGCTGCGCGAGGTCCTGGCCCGCACCGAGGACGCCTACTGGCCCGACCAGTACAACAACCCCGACAACCCGGCCGGTTACCGTTCGATGGCGGCGGAACTGATCGGCCAGCTCGACCACCTGGACGTCCTGGTGTGCAGCGTGGGCACCGGCGGGCACAGTGCCGGACTGGTCGGACCGCTGCGCCGTCGCTGGCCCCGGCTGAAGGTCATCGGCGTCGACTCCGTCGGCTCCGCCATCTTCGGCCAGCCCGCCCGGCCGCGCTTGATGCGCGGACTCGGCAGCAGCATCCACCCCGGCAACGTCCACCACCGCGTCTTCGACGAGGTGCACTGGGTGGGCCCCGCCGAGGCCGTCGACGCCTGCCGCCGGCTCGCCCGCGGCAGCTTCGTCAGCGGCGGGTGGAGCACCGGCGCCGTCGCCCTGGTCTCCGCGTGGGCCGCCCGGGCCGAGCCCGGCGCCGTCGTCGCCACCGTCTTCCCCGATGGCCCCCACCGCTACCTCGGAACCGTCTACGACGACGACTTCTGCCACGCGCACGGACTCCGGGCCACCGCCCCGGCCATCCGCCCGCTGGAGATCCCGCACCCGCGCGCCGCCGAGGCCCTCGGCTGGACGCGCTGCCGCACCGTCGTGGATCCCGTCGCCCCCGTCCCCGTACCTGGTGGCGCACCCCTCGCCGCCCACGTTCCGGCCCCCGGAGGTGCCGTATGAGACTCACCTGGCACACCGCCTCACTGGAACTGGCGGAGCCCCTGCGCATCTCCCGCTCCGTGATGGCCCGCCGCGACGCCGTCTGGGTCAGCCTGGAACACGACGGGCTGCGTGGTTGGGGGGAGGCCGTCAGCAGCGACTTCCTCGGACTGCCCACCCAGCACATCCTGCGCCGCCTGAGCGACGTACGGCCGGCGGTCGAGCGCCTGCCGGACCCCGAGACCGCCTGGGACGAACTCGCCCCCGCGGGTTCCCTCGGCGCCGACCTGCCCGCCGGAGTCCTCGCCGCGGTCGAGGCCGCCGTACTGGACCTCACCGGGAAGCGAGCCGGTGAACCCGCGCACCGGCTGCTCGGCAGCGCGCTGCCCCCGTCGGCGGCCACGGCCCGCACCATCGGCATCGTCCCGCCGGTATCCGCGGCCGCCCAGGCCGCCCGGCTCGCCGTAGCCGGATTCACCGTCCTGAAGGTCAAGGCAGGGGCCGACGATCCGGCCGAGGACCTGGCCCGAGTCGAGGCCGTCCGCGAAGGGGCGCCCGCCGGGGACCTGCTGCTCGACCCCAACGGAGCCTGGACCGAGGACCAGGCCCACGCACTGCTGCCCCGCTTCGCCGCTCTCGGCGTCACCGCCGTGGAACAGCCCATCGCGGCCGGCCGCCCCGACGCCCTGGCCCGGGTCGGCGCCCTCTCCCCGGTCCCTGTCATCGCAGACGAGGACGCCGTCTCCTACGAGGACGCCGCATCCCTCGCCGGCAGGGTCCATGGGGTCAACGTCAAACTCGCCAAGTGCGGCGGCGTACGCGCAGCGCTGCGCATCCACGCCGCGCTGCGCGGCAGCGGCACCGACCTCATGCTCGGCTGCCTGACGGCCAGTTCGCTCGGCATCGCGCCCGCCGTGCATCTGGTCGACCGGGCCCGCTGGGTCGACCTCGACGGCCATCTGCTGCTCGCCGACGACCCGTGGACCGGGATCGGCGGCGCCGACGGCACGGTACGCCCCGCCCCACGCGTCGGCCTGGGCGTGCTGCGCCGTGCCGCGATACCCGCCGGGGCCGCACGGTGAAGACCCTCACCGCGGTGCGCGGCTTCCCACCGGCCGTACGGCTCCTGCTGGTCAACCAGTTCGGCGTCAACACCGGCTTCTACCTCCTCATCCCGTACCTCGCCACCCACCTCACCGACGACCTCGGGATGTCGGCGGCGGTGGTCGGCCTGGTCCTGGGACTGCGCAACCTCAGCCAGCAGGGGATGTTCCTGATCGGGGGCTCGGCGGCCGACCGACTCGGCGCCCGCGGCGTGATCATCGCGGGCTGCGGCCTGCGCACCGTCGGCTTCGCGCTGTTCGCGCTCGGAGACGCCCTGCCCGTACTGATCGCCGCGTCGGTGCTCAGCGGGCTGGCCGGCGCGCTGTTCAACCCGGCCGTACGGACTTACGTCGCGCAGGAGTCCGGCGATCGCAAGGCCGAGGCGTTCGCGCTGTTCAACGTGTTCGCGACGGCCGGGGCGCTGCTCGGGCCACTGCTGGGGAGCCTGCTGCTGTTCGGCGGATTCAGGGTGGCGGCGCTGACCGCGGCGGGCGTGTTCGCGCTGCTCACCGTCGCTCAGGCCGCCGTACTGCCCGCTCGCGCGGTGCCGCCTCCGGCCGGCTCCGTCCTCGGCGACTGGCGGGAGGCGGCGGGCAACCGGCGCTTCGTGGCCTTCGCCCTGGCCATGGTCGGCATGTACGGCATGGAGAGCCAGCTCTACCTGCTGCTTCCGCACGCCGCGCGGCAGGCCACCGGCTGGGAGGGCGCCGTCGGGCTGCTTCTCGTGGCCGGGACCCTCGCCAACCTTCTGCTCCAGCTGCGCCTCACCCGCCGACTGGCCGCACGAGGCGGCGGATGTGGCCGCTGGATCGCCGCCGGGCTGGCTCTCAGCGCGCTCGGTTTCGTACCGCCCATGCTGGTGGCGGGCACCGTGGGGGAGCATCCGGCGTGGCTGCTGCCGGTCCTGGCCGGGACGCTGCTGCTGCACCTCGGAGTGATGACCGCCGCGCCGTTCGTCATGGAGCTCATCCCCGCGTTCGGCCGCGCGGAGCTCACCGGCACCTTCTACGGCCTGTACTACGCCGTGTCCGGAGTGGCCGCTGCGGGCGCGGGGGCGGGCGTCGGGTGGGCCATGGACACCGCCACGAACACAGGGCCGGCGTGGCTTCCGTACGCCTGCTGCACGGCCCTCGGCCTCGCCTCGGCGGCTGCCGTCACTCGGCTGAACCGGCGCGGGGTCCTGCCCGCCGCTCCCGCCACCGCACCGACTGCCCCGGCCTCCCGGCACCAGGACTCGGACCAGGTCCCCGACCCCGACGCGGCCTCCGCCGCCCGGCACCGCGACCCCAGGCCCCTGAGCGAGACCAGATGAGCACCGATCCGAAGAGCACCGATCCGAAGAGCACCGGCAACCTCCTGACCGATCACCCCGAGCTCTACGAAGAGCGGTTCCCCGACCCCGACCGGCTTGCCGCGCGCTGGGCCGAGGACACCCTGCGCCGGCACGGCGCGGGCACCCGGGTCCTGGACATCGGCTGCGGAACCGGCCGCGACGCGGCCTGGCTGCACCACCATGCCGGACGCCGAGTCACCGGAATCGACACCGCCGAAGCGATGCTCGCCCACGCCCGCCGTGCCCACCCGGGCCCCGACTACCACCGCGCCGACATGCGGGACTTCGACCTCGGGGCCGTATTCGACGCGGTTGTCTGCCTGGACAGTGCCCTCCTGTACTGCCACACCAACGACGACCTGACGGCGTTCCTCGACCGCTGCCGCGCCCACCTCACCGCCGGCGGCCTGCTCATCGCGGAGATGCGCAACGGCGCTTTCTTCCTCGACAACACCGAACTCCTCGACGGACCGCGCGCCGCCTCCTTCGACTGGCGCGGCACCACCCACACCTCCCACACCACCCTGTGGATCGACCACGGCGACCAACTCCTGCGCCGCCGCCGCACCTGGAGCGCCGACGACGGCACACCGCCACAGGAGCAGCACTCCGCCTGGCGGCTGCTGTTCCCCCAGGAACTGAGGTACTTCCTCACCACCGCGGGCTTCGAGGTCCTCGACCTGTACGACCGCCCCGGCCCACGCACCGAACCGCCGTGGCGCGAAGGCGACTCCCCGCACGGGACCACGAGTTCCGACCGCCTGCACCTCGTCGCCCGGCTCCCTCACCCGGACCACTCCCCGCTCAACTCCCAGCACAGCAACGGAGACACCACACCGTGAACAACCCCCGCTCCGGCCTCGCCCGCAGAGGCCTCCTCCTCGCCATCGCCACCGCCGCCGCCCTCACCGCCGGCTGCGCCGGCGACACCGGCAAGAGCACCGACACCAAGAACGCCGCCGAAGCAGGCACGCCCAAGCGCGGCGGCACGCTCCGGGCAGCCTTCCCGGGCGGCGGGGCGGGCGAGACCCTCGACCCGCACGCCGCCAACCTGTTCGTGGACGCCGCCCGCGCCAAGGCCCTCTACGACAAGCTCGCCGACTTCGGCGCCGACCTCGCGCCCGTACCGCGGCTCGCCCAGCGCTGGGAGCCCAACACCGCCCTCGACACCTGGAAGATCACCCTCCGCAAGGCCACCTTCCACGACGGCCGCCCGGTCACCGCCGAAGACGTCCTCTACAGCTACCGCCGAATCGCCGACCCCAAGGGCACCTTCCGCGCCAAGGCATCACTGGAGCCCATCGACCTCGCGGCCAGCCGCGCCCTCGACGCGTCCACCGTAGAGTTCAAGCTGAAGCGCCCGTACGCCGAATTCCCCAACGTGCTGGCCGCCTTCGGCGCCTACATCGTCCCCAAGGACACCACCTCCTTCGACAAGCCCGTCGGCTCCGGACCGTTCACTTATCGCTCCTTCACCCCCGGCAAGTCCCTGGTGGTCAAGCGCAACGACGCCTACTGGGAGGGCGCACCCCACCTCGACCAGGTCGAGTTCGTCGTCGCCGCCGAGGAGTCGGCCCGCGTCAGCGCCCTGCTCAGCGGCCAGGTCCAGTACGCCCACGAGCTCAACCCCGCCACCGCCCGCACCCATGAGGGCAAGGGGAAGATCAAGGTCATCCGGCTGCCCGGCAGCTCCATGCAGGGCTTCGTGATGAAGACCGACCGGCCGCCGTTCGACGACAAGCGGGTCCGCCAGGCGTTCTTCCTCATCGCCGACCGCAAGGAACTTGTCGACGGCGCCCTCTCCGGCGCCGGCGAGGTCGGCAACGACCTCTTCGGCAAGGGCTACCAGTACTACGCGTCCAGCCTGCCCCAGCGCACCCAGGACCTCGACCGGGCCCGCGCCCTGCTCAAGGAGGCCGGCGCCGAGAACCTCAAGGTCACCCTGGACACCGCGCCCGCCGCCCCCGGCTTCGTCGAGGCCGCCGGGATCTTCAAGGAGCAGGCCGCCAAGGCCGGGGTCACCGTGGAGGTCAAGGTCGGGAACAAGGACACGTACTGGAAGGACATCCTGGACAACGGGACCTTCGCCTCCTACCGCTCCGGAGCCATGCCCATCGAGTCCCACATCTCGCAGCGCCTGCTCACCGGATCCACCACCAACGCGACCAAGTGGCAGCAGAAGGACTTCGACGACCTCTACCAGCAGGCCCAGTCCAGCCGCGACGTGAAGCAGCGGGCCGCTGTCTACGAGCGCATGCAGCGCCGCCTGCACGACGAAGGCGGCTTCCTGATCTGGGGCTTCGCCGACTGGATCGTCGCTACCGCACCCCCCGTGCACGGCGTCTCCGCCAAGGCCCCGGCCAACACCCTCGACTGGGCCCGCTTCGACAAGATCTGGATCGCGTGACCCTCCACCTCCACTGGGTCGGCCGCCGCCTGCTCCTCGGTCTGGGGCAGACGGCGGCCGTCGTCCTGTTCGTCTTCGCGCTCACCGAGGCCCTGCCCGGGGACGCGGCGGTCGCCCTGGCCGGCGACCAGCCCGACCCCGAGCGCATCGCCCGCATCCGCGCGGCCCTGGACCTGGACCGCCCCGCCACCGAACGCTTCCTGGACTGGGCCGCCGGACTCCTCCACGGTGACCTCGGTACGTCCCTGGTCAGCGGGCGGCCCGTCGCCGGGTACCTGTCCGGCGGCCTCGGGCCCACGGTGCTGCTCGCCTGCGTCACCCTCGCCGTGCTGCTGCCGCTGTCGGCCGGGCTCGGCGTGCTGTGCGCCCGCCGGGAGGGCGGCCCACTGGACCGTACCCTCAGCGCACTGACGCTGGCCGTGCACTCCGTACCCGAGTTCGCCCTCGGCGTGCTGCTCGCCACCGTGTTCGGACTGTGGCTGGGCTGGCTGCCGCCCACTGCCGTCGGCGCGGACCCGTTCACCGAGCCGGCCGTACTGGTCCTGCCCGTCCTCGTCCTCATCTCCCGGCCCGTGTGCACGATCAGCCGTCTCGTGCGCGCCGGGATGATCGACGCGATGGCCTCGCCGTACGTCGCCCAGGCCCAGCTCTACGGCGTCGGCGGCGCGCGCGTCCGCTGGGCGCACGCCCTGCCCAACGCCCTAGCCCCGGCCGCCCAGCAGCTGGCCCGGACCTGCGACTGGCTGCTGAGCGGAGTGATCGTCGTCGAAGCCCTCTTCGTCGTCCCTGGCCTCGGAACCGTGCTCATCGACGCCGTCGCCGCCCGCGACGTGCCCGTCGTCCAGGGCATGGCCGTGGTCTTCGGTGTGGTCACCGTCCTGGCGAACCTCGGGGCCGATCTCGTGGCCCGCCGGTTCGCCCCCCGTGCGGAGGTGGTCGCATGAGGCGTCACGCGCCCCGATACGCGCTCGCCGTGGGGCTCATCGCCGTGCCCCTGCTGCTGGCCGCCCTCGGGCCGCTGATCGCCGGACCAGCCGGGCCGCGCTCGGTCTCCTTCACCTCGGGCGACGGGCACTGGCTCGGCACCGATTTCAGCGGCCGGGACGTCTGGCAACAGATCCTGCTCGGCGGCCGGTCCGTGGTCCTCGTGGCGCTCGCGGCCACCGGTCTCGCCTATCTGGTGGCCGTCCCGCTCGGGCTGACCGCCGCGCTCACCCGTCGTACCTGGCTGGAGGAGGCCCTCATGCGGCCCCTCGACGTACTGATCGCCGTGCCGTCGCTCCTGCTGGTGCTGCTGGTGGCGGCGACCCTGACCCCGGGGCCGGCCGGGCTGGCCGTCCTGGTCGGGCTGGCCGCCGTACCCGACGTCGCGCGTGTCGTGCACGCGGCGGCCGCCGAGATCTCCGCCCGGCCGGCCGTCGAGGCGCTGCGGATGCAGGGCGAGTCCTGGTGGCGTACGGCGCTCGGCTATGTGGCCCGGTCCATGCGCCGTACCCTCGCCGCCGACGCCGGGATCCGGCTGACCGGCGCCCTGTACCTGGTGGCCACGGCCGCGTTCCTCGGGATCGGCGTCGAGCCGGACGCCGCCGACTGGGCGGTGATGGTGGACCGCAACCGCACGGGCCTGTTCCTCCAGCCGTGGGCCGTGGCGGTGCCCGCCCTGCTCATCGCCGCCCTGTCGATGGGCACCAACCTGCTCTTCGACGCGGCCCTGCACACACCGGCCGCCAAGGCCGCCAGGAAAGGAGGCCGGGGATGAACCCGGTCGCTGAAGTGGACCGACTGCGCGTGGAGGTGGCCGGCGGCACCCTCGTCGACGGCGTGAGCCTGACGGCCCACCCCGGCCGGATCACCGCTCTCGTCGGGCCCTCGGGCAGTGGGAAGACCACCACCGGACGCGCCCTGTTCGGCGAGTTCCCGCCCGGCGCCCGGGTCGACGGCCGGATCCACACCCCAGGACCCGGAGCCGTCGGCTACGTACCCCAGCACCCCGCCGCCGTCCTCAACCCCGCCCGGCGTGCCGGAGCGCTCCTGCGCGACATCGCCGCCCTGCGGGGCGGCACCCGCCGTGAGATCCGCGACCGCGTCGAGCACGCCCTGCGCCGGGCCCAGCTGCCCGACCCCACGATGGTGCTGCGCTGCTACCCCCACCAGCTCTCCGGCGGTCAGCAGCAGCGGGTCGTCATCGCGCAGGCCCTGCTCCTCGGCGCCAAGGTGATCGTCGCCGACGAACCCACCACGGGCCAGGACCCGGCCACCAAACAGGGCGTCGTCGAGGCGCTGGCCGACCTCGCCGAGCAGGGCATCGCCCTGGTCCTGCTGAGCCACGACTGGGACGTCGTACGGCAGTTGGCCGACGATGTCGTCGTGCTGCGGGCCGGTCGTGTCGTGGACCGGGGGCCGGCGGACGCGGTGTTGCCCGCTGTGGTGAAGCCGGTGACCGACCGGTCACGATCCGCCGTACGACCCGGCGGAGAGCGCTTGGAGGCACAGGACCTGACCGCCCGGCACCGGACCGCGCGTGGCACGGTTCCGGTGCTGCACGGCGTCACGGTGTCGGTCGCATCGGGGGAGTGCCTGGCCGTGGTCGGCCGTTCCGGCAGCGGCAAGACCACTCTGGGCCGGTGCCTGGCCGGGCTCCACTCCGCGTACGACGGGGCGGTCCTGCTCGACGGGGCTCCGCTGCCACGCAGCCTCCGCGCCCGCTCCCGCACCGAACTGGCGGCCGTCCAGTACGTGTTCCAGGACCCCAAGGCGGCCTTCGACGAGCACCGGCCGGTCCTCGACCAGGTCGCCCGCACGGCGGTCCGGCTGCGCGGTGCCGACCGGGACACCGCACGCAGGGCCGCCGTACGAACCCTGGCGGAGCTGGGGCTGGCCGAGGCCCTGACCTTGCGCCGCCCCGGCGCGCTGTCCGGCGGGGAGCTCCAGCGTGCCGCACTAGCGCGGGCACTGCTGGCCGAGCCCAAGGTCCTGATCTGCGACGAGATCACCTCCGGCCTGGACCCGGCCACGCGCGACGCCATCCTCGCCGTTCTGACGGGGCTCCGTAACGAGACGGAACTCAGCCTGGTGTTCATCACCCACGACCGGGCGGCCGCCGACACCCTGGCCGACCGGACGGCGGAGCTCGACGCCGGCCGTTTGGTCATGTGCGGGTAGCCGTCTGCTGCCGTCGCGGCGACCGGTCATGTAGGCAGAGACAGCCCCGACTTCGTGACGCTCGCTTGACGCTCGGCCTTCCTGAGAGAGACGTCGGTGTGGGTCTGACCTGCGGATCCCTTGATCGTTTAGCTGGATGACATCTTTTCGATGACCCAGCACGTAGAGTGCGTCGCGATCCTTGAGTCCGCCGAAAAGGGCCGCTGACCTGCTGTTTCTCCGAGTGCGCGTTATGGGTGTCACGTGCATTAGGTGCGATGTCTTGACGCGTATTCGACGCAGGAACGGCGCAGTCTCTGGCGGCCCATCATGCCTGGTTTGGTGGCCGCTGAGCGGAACGCTCACCCGTGTGGAGGTGGCCCCCGCGATGGGGTAGCGGGCCGGCCGCTGAGTTGTTGGCTGCCCCTGCCCATTCGTTCTTGGTAGTCACGTTTCGTGACGCGGGGTGGGTGTCAGGTGGGTGTCGTGTCAGGGGCCGTAGGGGCTCCAGTGCCCGAGGAAGGGCCTGAGGCCGTCGGCTCGTGGTTCGGGGATGTCGGGCAGTCGGGGTGGTGTGTGCAATGGGTCGAGGCGCTCGACGGTGGATGCTGCCCAGCTGATCCATGCTTCGGCTTCGGTTCTGGTCTGCCCCGGGGGCATGGCCTCGACTCGCGTGCGTACGGTGCTCAAGTACTCCGTCAGTCCAGTGGCGTGGCGCCATGCCGCTTCCTGCGCTTCGAAGTGTCTGAAGCGGTACGCCTCGGCGTACTGGATGCGGGCGTCTTCCATGGCGGCTTCCCAGCGGATGCGCTTCTGGCGCGCGGCTTCGATCTCGTCGAGACGTCTGCGTTCGGCGGCTTCGCCGCGAAGGGTGACCTCCTGTGCGATCTCGGCGAGCTGGTCTTCCGGGCCGTCTGGACAGTGAGGCGTCCTTCGCCGCTTTGTGCGGGGTCAGTCCTGTCGAGCGCTCCTCGGGAAGCCGGCGGTTCCGTCGCCTCAACCGCGGCGGCGACCGTCAGGCCAATGTCGCGCTCCACCGGATCGTGTTCACCCGTCTGCGGGTCGACCCGCGCACGCAGGACTACTACGAGCGCCGGATCAAGGAGGGAAAGACCCGGCGCGAAATCGTCCGTTGCCTCAAACGCTATGCGGCCCGGGAGGTCTTCCACCTGGTCAGACAGTCACAGCCAGGACCCCGCATATAGGGGCTGTCGTGACAGATGAGAGGGTCTGACGGGTGAGCGAGACACCACCGAACACCCTGCAATACCGCGTTGACGGGCCAGAAGACGCCCCTGTCCTGGTCCTGGGTTCCTCACTGGGTACCACATGGCACATGTGGGACCGGCAGATACCGGAGCTGTCCCAGCAGTGGCGGGTCCTGCGCTTCGATCTTCCGGGCCACGGCGGCGCCCCCGCGCACGCCGCCGGCTCGGTGACCGACCTCGCCGACCGCCTCGTCGACACCCTCGACGAGCTCGGCGTGCAGCGCTTCGGCTACGCAGGGTGCTCCATCGGCGGCGCGGTCGGCATCGATCTCGCGCTGCGGCTGCCGCACCGGGTGGCGTCGCTTGCGCTGGTCGCCGCATCGCCCCGGTTCGGCACGGCGGACGAGTTCCGGCAGCGGGGCGTCATCGTCCGCACCAACGGCCTCGACCCGATGGCCCGTACCGCGCCCGAGAGCTGGTTCACCCCGGGATTCGTCGCCGCGCAGCCCGCGATCGTCGAGTGGGCCGTCCAGATGGTGCGCACCACCGACCCCGGCTGCTACATCGCCGCCTGCGAGGCGCTCGCCCAGTTCGACGTCCGGGCCGAACTGGGCCGGGTCGGCATCCCCACGTTGGTCCTGGTCGGCTCCGAGGACCGGCTCACCGGGCCCGCGGAGGCCCGCACCCTGGTCGCCGGCATACCCGACGCCCGCCTCGCGCTGGTCCCGGGCGCCTCCCACCTGGCGCCCGTGGAGCAGCCCGCGGCCGTCACCGATCTGCTGGTACGCCACTTCTCCCTGGCCTGGCAGGACACACTCCACGCGATCCCCGCGCCGCCGGTGGTCCCCTCGATCTCGGCGCCGGTCGCCCCGGTCGCCGAGATCGCCCCGGCGCGCACCGCCGAGCAGCCGCAGGCGGTCGGGGTGACGCGGCCCGACCCGTACGAGGCCGGGATGAAGGTCCGCCGCGAAGTGCTCGGCGACGCCCATGTGGACCGGGCCACGGCCGAGGCCGACGACTTCACCGGTGACTTCCAGGAGCTGATCACCCGCTACGCCTGGGGCGAGGTCTGGACCCGCGACGGCCTGGACCGCCGCACCCGCAGCGTCGTCACCCTCACCGCCCTCGTCGCGGGCGGCCACCTCGACGAGCTGGCCTTCCACACCCGCGCGGCCCTCCGCAACGGCCTGACCCCGACGGAGATCCGCGAGGTCCTGATCCAGGCGGCGGTCTACTGCGGGGTGCCGGCGGCGAACTCCGCGTTCCGGGTCGCCCAGGCGGTGATCCGCGAGGAGACGACCCCACGCGAGTAGCCCTCCCGGGGCTCCTCAGGGGGCCGGGCCCCAGCCGGCCTGTCCCCAGCCCGCCCCTTCCCGAACCGGGGCTCCGCTCCGAACCCTGCTCCTCAATCGCCGGAGGGGCTCATTCTGAGCCCGTCCGGCGATTGAGGACACGGCCGGAGGCTGTACCCGGGGTCTGGGGGCTTGCCCCAGTTACGGGAACGCGCGCGGTGGGGAAAGATCGGCTCGGGACCGGCACGCGAGAAGGAGACCACCCCGGTGAAGCTCACAAAGAAGTCGCACGCCTGCATCCGGCTGGAAAAGGGCGGGCGGACGCTCGTCATCGACCCAGGCGTCTTCAGCGAGGCGGACGCGGCGGCCGGCGCCGACGCCGTGCTCGTCACGCACGAGCACCCCGACCACTTCAGCGAGGAGCGGCTGCGCGTCGCCCTGGACGCGAATCCGGCCGCCGAGATCTGGACGCTGCGCAGCGTCGCCGATCAGCTGTCGGCCGCCTTTCCCGGCCGGGTGCACACCGTCGGCAACGGCGACACCTTCACCGCCGCCGGTTTCGACGTCCAGGTCCACGGCGAGCTGCACGCCGTGATCCACCCGGACCTGCCGCGCATCACCAATGTCGGCTTCCTCGTGGACGGTTCGGTGTTCCATCCCGGTGACGCGCTGACCGTCCCCGACCAGCAGGTGGAGACGCTGATGCTCCCCGTGATGGCGCCCTGGAGCAAGGTGTCCGAGGTCATCGACTACGTACGCGCGGTCGGGCCGCAGCGCGCGATCGACATCCACGACGCCCTGCTGACCGACCTCGCGCGCCCCCTCTACGACACGCACATCGGCAACCTGGGCGGCGCCGAGCACAGCAGGCTCTCCTCCGGAGGATCCGTGGACCTGTGACGCGCCGCTGACTGTCACACCCCGCGGTTACGCTTGCGGCATGCGCATCGCCACGTTCAACGTCAATTCGATCACCGCCCGGCTGCCGCGGCTGCTCGCCTGGCTGGAGAGCAGCGGCACCGACGTGCTGTGCATCCAGGAGACCAAGTGCACCGCGGAGCAGTTCCCCGCCGACGCCCTGAAGGAGCTCGGCTACGAGTCCGCGGTCAACGCCGACGGCAGGTGGAACGGCGTGGCGGTGGTCTCCCGGGTGGGTCTCGAGGACGTCGTCACGGGTCTGCCAGGCGGCCCCGAGTACGGCGGCGCGCAGGAGCCGCGCGCACTGAGCGCGACCTGTGGCCCGGTCCGCGTCTGGTCGGTGTATGTGCCGAACGGGCGGGAGGTCGCCCACGAGCACTATGTGTACAAGCTGGCCTGGCTGGAGGCGCTGAAGGGGGCCGTCGCCGAGGACGCCGCCGGTGACCGGCCGTTCGCCGTGCTCGGTGACTACAACATCGCGCCGACCGACGCCGATGTGTGGGATCCGTCCTTCTTCGAGGGTATGACCCATGTGACCGCGCCCGAGCGGGCCGCGCTGGAGCACCTGCGCGAGGCCGGGCTCGCCGATGTGGTGCCCCGCCCGCTCAAGTACGACCACCCGTTCACATACTGGGACTACCGCCAGCTGTGCTTCCCCAAGAACCGGGGGATGCGCATCGACCTGGTGTACGGCAACGAGCCGTTCACGCAGGCAGTCAAGGACAGCTACGTCGACCGCGAGGAGCGCAAGGGCAAGGGCGCCTCGGACCACGCCCCGGTCGTGGTCGACCTCGATCTCTGAGCCGCCGGCCCCGGAGGCGCCGGCTTCCGGGCACCTCCCGCGCGCCCAGTGGTGCGTCCGTCCATGGGAATGCGAGGCTGATCGGTATGAACATCCCTTTCTTGGACAACTGGCGCAAACGGCATGGGGGTGAGCGGGGGCAGACGCTGGCCTCCGCCGTCGGAGGCGATCCGGAGGGCGTGGCCGAGCTGCTCTCCGAGTGCGAGCTGCTGCGGGTCCGGGTGGGGCAGCAGGGGCTTGAACTGGACGACACCCCGGCCTCTTTGGAGGCTCTGGACCAGTTGCCGCCGCGCTGGCGGGATGATCCGGAGGAGCTGCCCTGGCTGGGCAACGACGCGGGCCTCTATCTCGGCACGGTCATCGTCCGGACCGTGCGGGGTGCCGGCTGGCATGTCTGGCCGGGCGGTCATCCCGTGGTCCGCCTCGCCTCGGGGCGCGAGATCAATGTGGTGGAGGCGGGGCTGGACTGGGCCATGCACGGCTCGCCCGAGCTGTCGCAGGTGTATGCGGAGGCGGCCGAGGCCTGATGCCTCGCTGCCTCGTTCGGATGGCAAATGCGACTTATGCCCTATTTGTGCGTGTCGGGCGTGAAGCCCCTTGCCGGGCTGGATAGTTTGCGCTGACCGCGACACCGCTGAGATTGGGGCAGGGCAGCGTATGGCCGTCGATCTGTTGATCGAGCTGAGTGACGCCGACAAGTACGCCGACAAGTACTACGCAGGGGATGCACGTTCTCCGGGGCCGGGCAGCAGCTCGTAGAGCCGTGCCCGGCCCGGCAGCGGCCGGAGATCACTTCTCGCTCAGTGGGACCGACACGTACGAGGGGTCGGCCGTGGGCGAGGAGAAGGTCAGCTGTGCGCCGGACGGGTTGTGCTCGATGTAGAGCGGGTCGACGGTGTCGACGACCAGGGCGAGCCGGTGGCCGGCCGGCACGTCGTAGGCGGTGGAGAACAGCTCCAGGTCCACGGTGAACGGCTTGCCCGGGGTCCGGTCGTGGAAGGTGTACGGCGCATTGCTGACCAGCTTGCCGAGGCCGAGCGGGCCCACGTCGTAGAGATACGCGACGAGGGTGCCGCTCTCCTTGGTGCTGGTGACCGTGGTGTGAAGCTTCGCCGTCCCTCTGATCCGCTGCGCCGACGTGCCGCGCTCGGACTGCCAGACGGCGGCGAACGACCGCGGCAGCAGCGGGATCGAGGCCGTCGGGGGCAGCTTCAGGAACTGGTCCAGCACGCTGGACAGCAGCACGATGCCGCCGTTGGCGCCCGAGTCGATGTTCGCGTGGATCTTCTTGGTGCCGCCCAGCGCGACCTTCCGGGCGTCCGCGCCCACCGACTTCCAGTCCGGATAGGTCTCGTAGCCCCCGGTCGAGCGGGACTTGATCCGGACGGGCTGTTCGCGGTCCACGCCGTTGTCGACGCCCTTGAGGTAGTGGTCGAACCAGCGGTGGGTGCTGTTCCAGGTGTCGTTGGGCAGTCCGAGCAGACCCGTGCCCTCGGCGGTCGCATGGTCACCGGGGCGGAACTCGAGCCGCTTGGGAACGGTGAGCCGCTCGTAGAACTCGGCGTACTGATTGGGCGGGAAGATGGTGTCGCCCCAGGCGTTGCCCAGCATCATGGCAGCGCCGTTCCGGTTGATCCGGTCGACGTAGGTGGCGGGGGAGCGCTTCTTCCCCCAGGCGATCATCTCGTCCTCCTTGGCCAGGTTCGAGCCGAGGAAGTCCTTGGTGAACTGCTGGAGTTCGGCACTGGGGCGGCCGGTGAGATTCCCCGCGCCGACGAGCAGCGCGGTGGCCTGGACGTGCTGGGTGCGGCCGCTGTAGATGGAGCCGGTGAGGTCGGCCCAGCCGCTGAGTGCCGCGACCGCCTTGACCCGGTTGTCGTGCGCGGCGGTGAGCAGACTGATCCCGGCGGCGTACGACATGCCGGCCATGCCGACCTTGGACGGGTCGGCGGGGGTGTTCGCGAGCGTCCAGTCGATGACCTTGGATGCGTCGGCGATGTCCGGCGGCCCCGCCACCTCGATCTCTCCACCCGACTGCCAGAAGCCGCGCACGTTGTAAGTGACCACCACATAGCCCGAGTCGGCGAGCTTCTTCGCTTGTGCGAGGTACTCGACCTGCGGTGTGGCCCAGCTGGTGGGCAGCACGATCACGGGGTACGTGCGCGAACCGTCGGCGCCCGCCGGGGTGACGACGTTGGCCTTGAGTACGGTGCCGCCGTCGCCGCGGATGTCGACGAACCGGATACCGGGGGTGCCCGCGGCCTCGGTTGCCGCTGCCGGAGCGGCCGGGGTCAGCCCGAAGGCGGCCCCGGCCAGCAGCGCGGCCGAGACCGTCGCGGTCGTCGAGGTGCGCAGGGCTTTGTGGGGGTGTCCCATCGCTCACTCCTGACTCATACCAGTCCTCAAGTGACTCGACGGTAACCTGGCGGGCTTACCTTAGGTAACTGGTCGGTAAGTTACGCGACGGTAACGATATTGGACGCGCTGTCAGCGGGAGTTCAGCGGGAGTTCGGCGGGAGTTCGGCGGAAAGCCGACGGGAGGTGGGCGGGGACCGGCCGGAAACCGGCGGGAGTTCAGCGCAGGGCGCTCTTCGCCTGCCATTCGGCCCAGCTCAGATTCCACTCGCCGTAGCCGTTGTTGAGGGCGACGGTGCCCTTGGCGCCGCCTCCGGTGATCTCGAACGGGTCGCCGACCTGGACCTCGCCGTAGACCGCCGACGCGTCCGCGTCGCTCATCCCCACGCAGCCCGAACTCCGGTTGGCGTTGCCGAAGTACGTGGCGTTCCACGGCGCGGCGTGCGCGTACATCCCCGACCAGGTCAGCCGCATCGAGTGGTCGACCATCTTGTCGTAGGCGTCACCGAGCCCGACCGTCTCGGAGTTCATGTTGATCGTGCCCTCCTTCGCCATCAGCACGGCCGTGCCGCGCCAGGAGGCCTTCTCGCCGCCGGGAGTTCCGGCCGACATCGGGACGTCCTTGATCTGCGCTCCGTCCCGGTAGAGCTTCAGCCTGTGGTTGTCGAGGTCGACCTTCACCACCTGCTGCTTGCCGACCGTGAAACCGGTGGTGTAGTCGCGGACGAACCAGCCGCCGTCCGCGCCCGAGTCGATGCCGTTCAGCTCGGCGTCCAGCGTGACCTTGGTGCCCGGCTTCCAGTAGTCCTTCGGCCGCCAGTCCGCCCGGGACTTGCCCGACCAGTCCTCCATCCAGCCCCACGAACCCTGGGCGTTGTCCGACGTGGTCACCTTGAGGTGCTTCTCGACCTCCGCCCTGTTCTTCACCGGGTGGTCGAAGACGATCGACAGCGGCTGGGCGATCCCGACGGTGGAGTTCTTGCCCGGCGCCAGCGTCAGCTTGTTGACCTGGTCCGCGGCGGCGGTGGCGAAGTCCGCGGTTGCGGTGCCGCCCTTGTCGTCCCGCGCCTCGACCGCGTAGGCGGTGCCCGGTGCGGCCTTACGGGCCGAGGTCCACGTGCGGCCGTCGGCAGCCACCGTGCCCTTGAGCTTGCCGCCCTTGGAGTCGGTGACCGTGACCTCCCTCAGCTTCCCCGCCGCGAGCGTCACCCGTACCGGCTCACCCGCCTTGGCCTGCTTGCCCTGCAGATTCACCGTGATGGCGGTGCGCGCCTTCCCTTCACCGTCCCCGGCCTTCGCGTCCGAGGTGGAAGCCCCGGAACACCCGGCGAGAGCCACCGCCAGGGCCGTGACTCCGGCTGCGGCGGCGGCGCGGGCAGGGCGGGCGAGCGGGGTGCGCGGGTGCATACGGACGCGGCTGCGGCTCAACTCAAAACCTCCGTGACGATCTCTCTCGCAGGTGGAGAGGGGGAAGTGGAGGCCCAGGTTGCGTATATGCCGGGAATCTCCGCTGTTGAGGGATGTGACATGTCCGACAGTGCGCCGGTTCTGCACCCTGGCGATTTCGCCGGCTCCGGTACACCGTGGTGGCGTACGACAGTCCCTTCACCAGTCCCTTCACTCCGCTGCCCCGCGAACGGAGAAGACGTGACCCCCTTCGTGCTCCCGCACACGCTGCTCGGTGACGGCCCGCACCACGTCGTCGCCGTCCACGGCTGGCTCGCCGACCGCGACGCCTACGCCTCCCTGCGCCCCGACCTCGACCTGGAGTCGTTCACGTACGCCTTCGTCGACCTGCGTGGCTACGGGGAGGCCAGGGGCACCCTCGGCGCATACACCACGAGGGAGGGCGCCCAGGACGTGCTCGCGCTGGCCGGACACCTCGGCTGGGACCGCTTCTCGCTCATCGGCCACTCCATGGGCGGGGCCGTCGTCCAGCGCGTGCCCGTCCTCGCGCGCGGCCGGGTGCGGCGGCTCGTCGGGATCTCGCCCGTGCCGGCCCACGGGCTGCCGATGCCGCCCGACCAGTGGGGGCTCTTCGCGGACGCCGCCGACCGTCCGGCCAACCGCCGCACCATCATCGACCTCACCACCGGCTCAGGACGGCCCGCCGCCTGGCTCGACCGCATGATGCGGCGCTCCGTGGAGCGCACTGATCCCAAGGCGTTCCGCGCCTGGCTCGACTCCTGGGCCGTCGAGGACTTCCACACCGACATCGAGGGATCGACGGTCCCGGCACTCGCCGTCGTCGGAGCTCTCGACCCGGCCATCAGCGCCGACCTGATGCGGGAGACCTGGCTGCGGTCGTACCTGCGGGGCGAACTCGCCGAGCTGGCCGCCGCGGGACACCACGCCATGGACGAGACACCGCTCCAGCTGATCCGTACCGTCGAGGACTTCCTGCGGGCCGACGTATGAGCACGCCGGCCGTCCCCGACGTCTTCGACCCGCGGCGCTACGCCGCCGGGCTGCCCCACGACGCGTTCCGCGAGCTGCGCGCCCATCATCCGGTGGCCTGGCAGGAGGAGTACGAGGTGCTGGGCTGGCCCGCGGGGCCCGGCTTCTGGGCGGTCACCCGGCACGGCGGTGTCGTCCGCGTGCTCAGGGACTCGGCGAACTTCTCGTCCTGGCTCGGCGCGACCCAGATCCGCGATCCCGACCCGGCGGACCTGCCCTTCATCCGCCGCATGATGCTCAACCAGGACCCGCCCGGCCACGGCCGGCTGCGGCGTCTCGTCAGCCGGGCCTTCACCCCCGCCCGCATCGACCGCTTCGCCGCCGCTGCCCGCGACCGCGCCCGCGAGCTGCTCGAAACCGCCCGCGCGGCGGGCCCCGTCGTCGACCTCGTCGCCACCGTCACCGACGACTACGCCCTGCTCAACCTCGCCGACCTGCTCGGTGTACCGGAGAGCGACCGGGCCCTGCTGCTGAAGTGGACCGAACGCGTCATCGCCTACCAGGACCCGGACGAACCGCCCGTACTGGGTGCGGACGGGCGACCGGTCAACCCCCGCTCACCCGCGATGCTGCGGGAGATGTTCGACTACGCCCAGGAACTCGCGGCGTACAAGCGCCGCAAACCCGCCGACGACGTCATGACATCGATCGCCGCTTCCGGACTCTCCGACGCCGAACTGGAGATGTTCTTCTTCCTGCTCACCGTCGCCGGGAACGACACCGTTCGCAGCGCCGCGCCCGGCGGGCTCCTGGCGCTCGCCGAGCACCCGGACGAGCAGCGGCGGCTGCGGGCGGGGGAGGTGGCGGTGGACACCGCCGTGGACGAACTGCTGCGCTGGCACCCGCCCGTGCTGTCGTTCCGCCGCACGGCGACCCGTGACCTCACGCTCGGCGGGCAGGACGTGTGCAGAGGCGACAAGGTCGTCGTCTTCCACGCCTCGGCCAACTACGACGAGCGCGCCTTCACCGACCCGTACCGCCTCGATCTGTCCCGCTCGCCGAACCCGCACGTGTCCTTCGGGAACGGCCCGCACGTCTGCCTCGGCGCCCACTTCGCCCGCCTCCAGCTGCGCGTGCTGCAGGAGGAGGCACGGGAGGTGCTGCCGCCGCTCACCCTGGCCGCACCGCCCCGGCGGCTGGTCTCCAACTTCATCAACGGCATCAAGTCGCTGCAGTTGGCACTGGGCCGGGATCCGGCGAGGAGTCGGCCGTCACACGGTCCAGGTGCGGAAGATGGTGGCCGAACCGCTCCCGCTTGGTCCGCAGATAGGCGAGATTTTCCTCGCGCGGCGGGGTGAGCAGCGGCACCTGCTCGGAGACCTCGACACCGTGCTGGAGCAGCGCGTCGCGCTTGTCCGGGTTGTTCGACAACAGCCGTACGGAACGCACCCCCAGGTCGTGGAGCATGTCCGCCGCCACCCGGTAGTCGCGGGCGTCGGCCGGGAGCCCGAGAGCGAGATTCGCCTCGACGGTGTCCAGTCCCTCCGCCTGGAGCTGCATCGCCTGGAGCTTCGCCAGCAGGCCGATTCCCCGGCCCTCGTGCCCCTGGAGGTAGAGGAGCACACCACGCCCCTCGCTCACGATCGCGCGCAGCGCCGCGTCCAGCTGGTCCCCGCACTCGCAGTGCCGGGACCCGAAGGCGTCCCCGGTCAGGCACTCCGAGTGCACCCGGGCCAGTACGTCGTCGCCTTCGACGTCGCCGTACACCAACGCCATTTGTTCGTCCCCGCGACTGAGGTCCAGGTAGCCGACGGCGCGAAAAACGCCGTAACGGGTGGAAAGCTGGACCGTTGCCCTGCGTTCGACATCCAGGGAACGAACCTCTGTGTGCGGGGCGACATAGGTGTCTGTCATGGGTGGATCCTGTCGGGTAGTCTCTGGCCGGAACATGAAATCAATCGGAATATCTCAACTGGTCCTTCTGTTCAAGGGTGTTCGAGCAGGACAACTCGGGCCACAAGGAATAGAGCCGGGCAAGAAAGGGTCGGGGACATGAGTGGCCCGTATGCGCGACCGCCGGAATGGGGACTTCTGCCGCTGGAGACGACGGAGGACGCGGGGGCGGCGCGGGCCCGGATCGCCGTTCTGCCCGTGGGTAGTTTTGAGCAGCACGGACCGTACCTCCCCCTGATGACCGACACCATCATCGCCTGCGCCGTCGCCAGGGAGATCGCCGCAGCGTATCCGGTCCTCCGGCTGCCTCCGCTGACCGTCTCCTGCTCGCACGAGCACGCCGACTGGCCGGGCACCGTCAGCATGTCCGCCGCGACCCTCCACGCCGTCGTCCGGGACATCGCGGAATCGCTTCGCCGTTCCGGCGTCGCCGCACTGGTCCTGGTCAACGGACACGGCGGGAACTACGTCCTGCGCAACGTCGTGCAGGAGTCCGTGGGCAGCGGCACGCGCATGGCGCTTTTCCCCGGCTCGGACGACTGGAACGCGGCAAGGGACCGGGCCGGCGTACAGACGCCGTCCCACACCGATATGCACGCGGGTGAAGTCGAGACCTCGATCCTGTTGCACGAGGACCCGGAACTCGTCCCCTCCGGACATATGACCTCCGATTTCGTCGCCGACGACCGACGGCATTTGCTCACTCTCGGGATGCGGGCCTACACAGCGACCGGAGTCGTCGGCCGTCCGTCCTTGGCAACTGCCGAGAAGGGAAAGGAATTGCTGGCCGGACTCGTCGATTCGTTCGCCGGGTATTTCTCGCTCCTGGACCCGGCCGCGTCCCCGGACCCGGCCTCGCGGGGCACCCGATGAGCGGGACCGCCGCGGGGCGGCGCGCCCGCACGCTCGACGCGCCGGGAGCCTGGGACCTGCTGCTCGGACTGCGGACCGAGGCGGAGGCCGAGGCCGCCGGACTGCTGCGCGACGCCGACGGCCGGCGCCGCTGGCGGGACGCGTCGCACGAGGCGGACGTCCTCGCCGACCGCTACCTCCCCCTGTGCCTGGCCGGCCCCCGGTTCACCTTCGCCCAACTGGGCCAGAGTCTCGACGGTTTCATCGCGACCCGGAAGGGCGACGCCGACTACGTCACCGGCGCGCAGGACCGTGAGCACCTGCACCGCCTGCGCGCACTGTCCGACGCCGTGGTCGTCGGTGCCGGCACCGCCGTCGCGGACGATCCCCGGCTGACGGTCCGCGCCTGTGCCGGGCCCAACCCGGTGCGTGTCGTCCTCGACCCGCACCGCCGGGTGCCGACGCGACACCACGTGTTCACCGACGGGGCGGCGCCGACCCTCTGGGTGGTGAGCGCCGACAGCGAGTGCGGGCGCGCTGCTGCGGACACCGAGGGCATGAACGGCGTCGACGTGCTGGTCCTCCCCGACACCGCGGCGTTCGCCCCTCGGCGCCTGGTGCACGAGCTCGGGCGCCGCGGCCTGGGCCGTGTGATGGTGGAGGGCGGCGGCGTCACCGTGTCGCGCTTCCTGCACGACGGTGCGCTGCACCGGCTCTACGTCACCGTGGCACCGGTCCTGATAGGCGACGGTGTCCCAGGGCTCGGCTTCCCCGGCCCCGACCTGATGCGGGACGCGCTGCGGCCGCCGGTGCGACGGGCCGCCCTCGGCGAGGACACCCTCTTCGAACTCGACCTGCGCACGCCGCAGTCCGCCGATCCACTCGACGGCGAGCACGACGACTCCGGGCAGGGCCGCGGCGAACGCGAGCAGTCCGTAGGCCACGGCGACGGCCAGCCCCTGGGCGGAGCCCAGGCCGGCAGCTCCGAACGCCCAGGCGGTGACTCCCTCCCGGGGGCCCCAGCCGCCGATGTTCAGCGGTAGCACCATGGCGAGCAGCGCGAGCACCATCAGCGGCAGCAACCGGGCCGCCGGCGCCGTCGATCCGGCAGCTCGGGCGGCGAGGAGGAACAGGCCGAGGTGCCCCGCGAGCACGGCCACCGACGAGACCAGCACGCCCGGCCAGCTGCCCCGGGCGAGGAGCCCGAGGCGCGCCTCGGCGAGCGTGGTCCGGGCCGCGCGGCGCCACCGCGAGGTGCCCGGCTTCCCCCGGCGCCTTGCCACGCCCACGACCACCAGCCCGCAGACCGCGGCGACGGCAGCGGCGGCTCCCGTCGTCGCGGTGAGCCGGACCGCCTCCGCGGGGGCGGGGGCGACATGCGCGATCAGGAGCGTCGCACCGGCGGCGACGAGAACGGCCTGCCCCGCGATCCGTTCGAGCAGGACCGCCCGGACGCCCCGGCCGACGGCACCGGCGTTCCGTCCGTGCCGTACCGCGCGGTGGACGTCTCCGAGGACACCACCGGGCAGCGCCGCGTTCAGGAACAGCGCGCGGTAGTAGTCCGCCACGGCCCGGCCGAGCGGCAGCCTGATGCCCAGACCACGGGACACCAGGCACCAGCGCCACGCACTGAGCACGGTGGTGAACAGGCCGAGGCCGAGGGCGGCGAGCAGAGCGGAGCCGTCGATCCCGTGCAGCCCGTCCCGCAAGGCGCCGGTGCCCTGCCACCACAGCACCGCCGCGAGGATCCCCGCTCCGGCGAGCATGCCGAGGCGGGCCCGGACCGCGCGGATCACGAGGCGCCGCCCGTCCGCCGGGGCAGGGCGAGTACGTCACTGTGGTGCACCACCACAGCCAACTCGCCCGCCTCGCACGCCGCCAGACGCCGCCGCAGATAGGCGTCGGCGCGGGACGCGAGCTCCGGCCGCTGTTCCCGCGCGGCGCCGACCCAGCCCCGCAGCCACTCGGCGGTCAGTTCCGTCATCAGCGCCGCGTCGCGGGCGCCCGGGGCCGCGTCCTGCAGTCCGGCGGCCGCCCGGGAAGCGGCACCGAGACGCCACGGGCTGGTGTGCACCTGTACGGTCATGCCCTGACGGGCGAAGGCCACGGAGGCCGCCGCGACGGCGTCGGGCCCGAGCAGCCGGCGGCCGTGGTCCACCCGGCGCTGATGGGCGTTGAACGCGTCGGTGATCTCGGCGTCCATCGGATCGGCCGGGGTGAGGTCGACCCGGCCCAGCACGGACAGCGCCAGCAGTGCCGGGCAGCCGGCACCGGCGCAGGCCGCGACCAGCCCGTCCAACTCCTCGCGGGTGAGCACGTCCAGCAGGGCCGAGGCCGTCACCAGCGAGGTGCCGGCGAGGCCGTCCGCCGTCAGCCGGGCGATGTCACCACGCTCCGTCGTGACCGTGACCGGGCTGCCGTCCGCCGCCGTACGGGGCAGCCGGCCGGCGGCGAGGTCGAGCAGCTCGGGGTCGTGGTCGTGCAGGATCCAGTGCTGCGGCCCGTTCAGTCGAGGTGCCAGCCAGCGTCCCATGGAGCCGGTGCCGCAGCCGAGGTCGCGGATCGCCAGTGTCGTGTCCCGGCCCGGCCGGTGCCCCGGGCCGGCGGGGCCCGTCAGATGGCGGCGCAGCGGGCCGAGGAGTTCGGGCGCGCGGGACGCGGCGTCGGCGGCCTCACGCAGGGCCAGCCACTCCGGTGCGTAGCGCGTGACATCGGTCGTGGTCATGCGGCCTCCAGGGGTTCCTGCCGGATCTGTTCCAGCGCCTTGGCCAGGCTCCGTGACGTGGTCTCCCAGCCGGCCAGTGCGGTGCGCCGCCGTCGCGCGGCGGCCTTGGAGCGGTGCCGTTCGCCGGGGTCGCCGAGCCAGCGGCGCAGCGCCGCGGCGAGTGCCGCCGGATCCTCCGGCGGCACGAGGGTGCCCGGCACACTGCCGTCGGGTGTGTGCCCCATCGCCTCCGGGACTCCGCCGACGGCCGTCGCCAGTACGGGAACGCCGCGCGCGAGCGCCTCGGTCACGGCCATGCCGTACGTCTCGGCGCGCGACGCGAGCACGAGGAGGTCGGCGGCGGCGTAACTCGCGTTCAGCCCGGGGCCCTTCCGGGGGCCGGTGAGGTGCACCCGGTCGCCGAGACCGAGTTCGCGGATCAGCTCCCGTACCCGGCCGACGTAGCCGGGACTCTGGCCCAGCCCGCCGACGCACTCACAGGTCCACGGCTGGTCGGCGACCGACGCCAGGGCCCGCACCAGCAGATGCTGCCCCTTGCGGGGGGTCACCGACGCGACGCACAGCAGGCGCGGGGGCCTGCCGGTGCCGGATGCGGTAGCGGTCCCGGCACCGGTCGCCAGGGGCGCGATGTCCACTCCCGGGGCGGCGACATGGACCCGGGCGGGGCTGAGGCCGTGGTGGTCCACGAGCCGGCCCGCTGCCCACTCGCTGGTCGCCACGACCGCTGCCACGGCCCGCAGTGTCCGGCGCTCGCCCTCGTCCAGCGCCGCGGCCACGTCCGGGGCGAGGCCGGTCTCGTCGCCCAGTGGCAGGTGCACCAGCACCGCCAGGCGCAGCCGTTCGGCCTCGGGGACGACGACCTCCGGGACACCGCAGGCGACGAGTCCGTCCAGGAGGACGAGGGAGCCGTCCGGCCAGGCGCGCAGCGTCCGGGCCAGTTCCTCGCGCGCCTCGGCCCCGGGGTTCGGCCAGTCGCCCGCGACGGTGTGCTCGTGCACCTGCCAGCCGAGCTGCGGCAGTTCCCGGCACACCCGGCGGTCGTAGGTGTTGCCCCCGCTCGGTGACGCCGGATCGTCGACGCCTGCCGGCATCACGACCCGGACGGAGCGGCCGGGCGGGGCGGAGGCGGCCGCGCCGTTCGCTGCCCGGCTCACACGGCCCGCTCGTAACTCGCCCACGCGATGTGTGACTCGTGCAGGGTGACGGTGATGCCGGTCAGGCCCCGGGCGCCCTCGCCCAGCGCTCCGGCGTGCACCCGGTCGGCCAGGCGGTCGGCGATGACCTTGGCCAGGTACTCCGTCGAGGTGTTGACGCCGGCGAACTCGGACTCGTCATCGAGATTGCGGTAGTTGAACTCGCCCACGACGGCGTTCAGTTCGCGGGTGGCGAGACCGATGTCGACGACGATGTTGTCGGCGTCCAGCTCGGGACGCCGGAAGGTGGCGTCCACCAGATAGGTGGCTCCGTGCAGACGCTGGGCGGGTCCGAAGACCTCGCCGCTGAAGCTGTGCGCGATCATCAGGTGCTCGCGGACGGTGACGCTGAACAAGTGCGGTGACCTCCCGGTCGACGGTTCCGGCAGCCGACGGCTCTGCCTGCCCTTCACTACGGCCGCAGTGTCTCGTGCGTTCAGAGGACCAGGTCATCGGGTACCCGGGTCGCTCGGAACCGGGCCGTACGGGGCCCGTGCCGGGTTGCCGGACCGTCCGGGGACCTGTGCCCGGTTGCCGTGTTGCCGGCTCGCCGGGTTGCAGGTCGCCGGTCGCCGGTCGTCAGGGCCCGACGGTGCGGGCGGCCCCGGGCCGGACGCGATCGACGGCCGTGTCCGCGTCGTACCGGACGCGGTGGCACAGCCCGGGAAGGTCCCCCGCGGTGATCCTGGACATCACGGACGGCAGCTCATCGAACGCGCATTCGCCGGTGATCAGTGCGTCGAAGGCCGGGTCGGCGAGCAGGTCGAGCGAGAGCGCGAGCCGGTCGGCGAAGGTCCTGCGAGAGCGCCGCGCCTCCGCGACCCTGCCGACCTGACTGCCGCGCAGGACCAGACGGCCGGAGTGGAACGCCTCTCCCAGCGGGAGGCTGATCCGCCGGTCGCCGTACCAGCTCAGCTCCAGGACCGTGCCCTCCGGCGCGAGCAGTTCCAGGGCGCGGGTGAGTCCCGCCTCGGTCGCGCTGGCGTGGACGGCCAGGTCGCAGTCCCCCAGGGCGTCCTCGGGGAGCGCGAAGTCGACACCCAGTGCCCCGGCCACGGTGGCGCGGGCGGGATCGGGGTCGACCAACTGGACGCGGACGCCGGGGTACCGGGAGACGAGAGCCGCGACGGAGCAGCCGATCATGCCGGCGCCGACCACGGCGATTCGGTCGCCGACCATCGGCGCAGCGTCCCACAGCGCATTCACCGCGGTCTCCACCGTGCCGGCCAGCACCGCCCGTCCGGCCGGGACGGTGTCCGGCACGGGGGCCACGGCACTCGCCGGGACGACGTAGCGGCTCTGGTGCGGGTGGAGACAGAAGACCGTGCGCCCGACGAGGTGCCGCGGCCCCTCCTCGACCAGGCCGACGCTGAGATAGCCGTACTTGACGGGCCCGGGGAACTCGCCGTCCTGGAACGGCGCCCGCATCGCGGAGTACTGGCTCTCCGGTACGCCCCCGCGGAAGACCAGGCTCTCGGTCCCCCGGCTCACCCCGGAACAGAGCGCGCGCACCACGACGTCGTCGGCGCCCGGCTCGGGCAGCGCCACGTCCCGGATCTCGCCGTTGCCGGGGGAGCGGAGCCAGAAAGCACGTGCGGCGCGCTCCATCGACGGCCTCCTGCTGAACGCTCGCGGGTTGATTTACGTTCTGACAATCATGACGGCGCGCACACAGTACGCGGCGGGCATCGACTCTGTCACACGGCCGGAGGTACGCAGTGGCCCTGAGCGGCACGAACAGCACGAAGGCGCTGATCCCGGAGACGGCCGTGGGAGCGGGCGCGCAGATCCTGCTGCTGGCCGTGCTCGGCACGGCGACCGGATTCGGCCCCGCCGGATGGCTGACCGGCCTGGCCTTCACGGTCGTCACCTGGGCCCTGCTCACGCGTGCGCTGCGCCGTTCGCGGGGCGGACCGTTCGGTCCGGCCAACAGCGTGACCCTGGCCAGGACGACGCTTGTGGGGGGTGTGACGGCGCTGGTTGCCGAGTCCTTCGTGAGCCGTCCGCCGACCGTGCTCCTCGCCGTCCTCACCACGGTGGCGCTGGTCCTCGACGCGGTGGACGGCCAGGTCGCACGGCGCACCGGGACGGAGTCGTGCTTCGGAGCACGCTTCGACATGGAGGTCGACGCGTTCCTCATCATGGTGCTCAGCATCCATGTCGCCATGCCGATGGGCGCCTGGGTGCTGGTCATCGGAGCCATGCGCTACGCCTTCGTCGCGGCGGCCCGGGTGCTGCCGTGGCTGCACGGGCCGCTGCCCCCGAGCCTGGCCCGCAAGACGGTGGCCGCCCTGCAGGGGATCGTCCTCCTCGTGGCCGCCGCCGGGATCGTCCCGCGCCCGGCCGCGTACGTGGCCGTCCTCGCGGCGCTGGCATCGCTCGTCTGGTCCTTCGGACGGGACGTCAGGTGGCTGTGGGTCGTGAGGATCCGGGACGGCGCGGCCGTGTCCCGGGGGGCGGCGCACGCGAGGACGTGACGTGAACCGCCCCGCGCCCCGGGCGGTCAGGGGGACGGCGCGGCCGGAACGGACGGAGCGGCGCCGGGCTGCGGACCGTAGGCGGTCAGGAAGCGGTCCCGGAACGTGTCCATCCGCCAGACCGGAGCCCCGGGGCCCGGTGCCAGGCCCTCCTGCCAGCCCCATCCGGAGATCCGCCGCAGCACGGCCGGGTCGCGGGCGACGACGCTGATCGGTACGTCCCGGCCGAGTTCGCCGTCGGTCACCGTCCCGACGGGCTGGTGGTCGCCGAGGAAGACGAGCACGGTGTCGTCGTCGCCGTACTTCTCCACGTAGGAGATCAGGCTGGTGAGCGAGTACGTGATGGCCCGCTGGTACTCGGTACGCACCTGGTCGGGGTCCCTCCACACGTCCTCGGGATCCTTGCCCTCCTTCTTGACGGAGTGGTAGATCGAGCCGTCGCCGATCTCCTCCCAGCCGAGCGTTCTGGGTATCGGTGCCCAGGGGTTGTGGCTGGAAGCGAGAACTATCTCCGCCATCAGCGGCTCGTGGTCCCGTTTGCCGTGCTCCAGGCGTTCGAAGGCCGCCAGGCTGAACTGGTCGGGTACGGGCGTCCAGCTGAACTTCGGTCCCTGGTAGCCGAGGTTCCGGGAGTCGTAGACGTGGTCGAGACCGTAGAACCTCCCCTCCGGCCAGGACCGGGTGACGCCCGGCATGATGCCGACCGTCCGCCAGGCGCCTGCGTTCCGGAAGGCGCCCGTGAGGGTCAGCCGGTCGCTCGAGGTGAGGCTGCGGTAGCGCTGCTGATTCTTGATCCACAGGCCCGACATGAAGGTGGAGTGGGCGAGCCAACTGCCGCCGCCCGACGTCGGGGAGGTGAGAAAGGCGCTCCGGGAGAGGAAGCCGTCCGCGCGCAGCCGCCGGGTCCCGTCCGCGAGCACCGCCCTGGTCTGCGGCGCCATCCGGGGATCCTGGACCGCGCTGCGCCCGTAGCTCTCGATGAAGACGAAGAGGACGTCCTTGCCGCGCAGCCCGGTCAGCAACTGGTCGGCCGGGGTGCCGCGGAAGGCGTCGACGTCGGCCTCCTCCGAGAACGCCTGCCGGTCCTTCAGGCCCGCACGCACCTGGAGCGCGTGCTCCTGGGCGAACTCGGCCGTGGCGCGGGAGGCGAGCGGCACGGCGGCGATCTGTGTGCCGAACGCCGCGCAGGTGACCCAGGCGGTCCCGAGCAGGAGCGCCCCACGGCCGGCCGCGGCGCTGTGCCGGACGGCGACGCGGCTCAGCCGGACGACGGCCAGGGCCATGAGGACGAGCAGGGCGAGCACCAGGACCACGACCCCGGCCACGGCGGCTATCGCCCCGGTCGTCCCGGCGGAGTCGCTGAGGAACGCCTCGGCGTCGTCGAGCAGAATCCAGTCGAGCACCGGGTCGAACGGGCGGTCGAGAACCGAGTAGAAGCCCATGTCGAGCAGCTTCAGGACGGTCAGCAGGCCCAGCCCCGTCCCCGCGACCACGGCGGCCGCCCGCCTCCATTTCGGCCGCAGGACGAGCAGTACGGCCGTGCCGAACACGGCCTCCACCGGGATGCGGACGAACGCGGCGGGCGTGAGGCGGGGGAGTTCGTCCGGCAGCAGGAGGGCGACGTGCACGAGCACGGCGGCCAGGACGGTGGTGCCCCGGGTCACGGCCCGTGCGGCGCGCGGGTGCTTCTTCCGCCGGCCGTCGGGGACGGACCCGCCGGGGTCGTCGCCGTGGCGCACGGCGTCGGCGTCCGCCGGCTGCTGTGGCGAGCCGCGCCGTGGAGAGTCCTCCTCCGTGACGACGGCATCCTGGTCCGGCAGTTTTCGAGAGTGTGTCCAGAGCGACACCCGAAGGTCCTTCCGTGCGGATCGCGTTGACGGCACGGCGAACCTGACCCGTGGGCCCGGGGCCGCGGTTACCCGTACGGCCTGCCGACGGCATCCGTTCAAGTACGGGCGACGACGGGCGACGACGGGCGACGCCCGGGCCCGGGCGTCGCACACCACGCCGCTTCCCCGAGAGACCTCAGTCCTTGGCGCGGTGCGAGTTCCGGACAGCGGGCAGCGGCTCCTGCGCGGCACGGGTCACGTCGGCGACGAGCTCGACGACATCGGGCCCGTACGCCTGGGTGTTGACGACCTTGAGCAGCAGGACGAAGGAGCTGCTGCCGTGCTTGCGGGCCAGCTTCTGGTGGTGGCGGGCCAGATAGCGGGTGGCCGCCTGATTCGTTATCGCGCGCTGTCCGCAGAAGAGGAAGACCGGTCTGCCGGCCTCGCCGGCGGTCAGGCGCGCCAGGATGACGTACTCCGTGGTGCCCGCCTCCAGGCGGTAACGCTCGGAGCCGATCTGGAAGGCGCCCCGGTCGGGGCCCGGCTCCACATCCGTGTTGATCTTCACGCCGGGGAGGAGGGAGGAGAGATGGGCGGCCATCCGGCGATTGGAGTACGGGCCGCCGACGCAGAACTCCGTGCGCTCGCCGAATCCCTGCTGAGCGACATCGTGCTGGACGATCTGGGCGTTCGCCCCGCAGTCCTTGATCAGGGCGGAGAGTTCGAGCAGGGCGAACACGTCGAAGCGGTGGACCGCGCCCTCGCTGCCGGCCTCGCGATTGACGACGAGCAGACACTCGGAATTGCCGGGCAGACCGAAGAAGGCCTGCTTGCGGCGGAGCTTACGGCGCCACAGATACGTCCGGGCGAGCCAGCCGAGCGAGGCACTGATACCGGCGGCCACCACACCGAGCACGATGTTGCGCAGGTCTTCATTCATGGGCGCGCATGCTAGCGGGCCGTGCGGAACAGTGTTCGAGGCGGTCCTGACGAGCGGCGTACGGTGAAGTTACGCTCCGCGGACGTTCGCTGACCGGAGGTACGGATGCGTAGGAGTGCCGCTCGTCTCGTCACGATACCCGCCGTCGCGCTGGCGGTGCTGTCCGTAGGTGCGGCCGCGCCACCGACGCCGGCCCCAACCCCGGCCCCGGCCCCGGCCCCGGCCCCGGGTGTCCCGGTGAAGAAGCCGGTGGCCGTCGGCTACGGGGGAGCGGTCGCGAGCGTCGACGCGGACGCCTCGGCCGCGGGCATCGAGGTGCTTCGGCGCGGTGGCAACGCGGTGGACGCGGCGGTGGCGACGGCCGCGGCGCTCGGCGTCACCGAGCCGTACTCGGCGGGCATCGGCGGGGGCGGCTTCTTCGTCTACTACGACGCGAAGACGCGCACGGTCCACACGATCGACGGGCGGGAGACCGCGCCGCGCTCGGCGGACGCCTCGCTGTTCGTGGAGAACGGCAAGCCCATTCCCTTCGAGGAGGGCATGACCAGCGGCCTCGGCGTCGGCAGCCCCGGCACACCCGCGACCTGGGACGCGGCGCTCGACGCATGGGGAAGCCGGCCGCTCGGTCAGCTGCTGAAGCCGGCGGAGCGGCTTGCGAAGGACGGCTTCACCGTCGATGCGACCTTCCGCTCCCAGACCCAGGCGAACGAGGCGCGGTTCCGCGACTTCCCGGCCACGGCCGAGGTGTTCCTGCCCGGTGGGCAGCTGCCGGTGGTCGGGTCCGTGTTCAAGAACCCGGATCTCGCGCGTACCTACGAGGAGATCAGGCGCGAGGGCACCGGCGCGTTGTACCGGGGCCCGATCGCCCGGGACATCGTCGACACCGTACGAAAGCCCGGCGTACGGGAAGGCGCGACGCGCATCGTGCGGCCCGGTGACCTGACCCTGCGGGACCTGGCGGCGTACGAGACGCAGCAGCGGCGGCCCACGAAGGTGTCGTACCGGGGACTGGACGTGTACGGCATGGGTCCGGCGTCGTCGGGCGGTACGAGCGTGGGCGAGGCCCTGAACATCCTGGAGCGGACGGATCTGTCGGGCCTCTCGGAGGCGAAGTACCTGCACCGCTTCGTCGAGGCGAGCCGCATCGCGTTCGCGGACCGCGGGCGGTGGGTCGGCGACCCGGCGTTCGAGGACGTGCCGGTCCGGGAGCTGCTGTCGCAGCGGTTCGCCGACTCGCGCGAGTGCCTGATCCGCGACGACGCCGTGCTGACGAGCCCGCTCGCCCCCGGTGACCCGCGCAACCCGGCGGCGTGCGCGAGCGGCGGTACGGCGGCGCCGACGACGTACGAGGGCGAGAACACGACGCACCTGACCGCGTCCGACAAGTGGGGCAACGTCGTCGCGTACACCCTGACGATCGAGTCGACGGGCGGCAGTGCCATCACCGTCCCCGGGCGGGGCTTCCTGCTCAACAACGAGCTGACGGACTTCTCGTTCGCCCCGGCCGATCCGGCGGTCCACGACCCGAACCTGCCGGGGCCCGGCAAGCGCCCCCGCTCCTCCATCTCCCCGACGATCGTCCTGGACGACCGTGGCCGGCCGGTGCTGGCCCTCGGCTCCCCGGGCGGCGCGACGATCATCACCACGGTGCTCCAGACGCTGACGGGCGTCCTCGACCGCGGGCTTCCCCTGGTCGACGCGATCGCCGCCCCGCGCGCCAGCCAGCGCAACCAGCCGACGACAGAGCTGGAACCGGCGCTGTGGAACAGCCCGTTGCGGGCGGAGCTGGAGGCACTGGGCCACGCGTTCCGCCAGAACCCGGAGATCGGGGCGGCGACGGGTATCCAGCGCCTGCCCGACGGCCGCTGGCTCGCGGCGGCGGAGAAGGTGCGACGGGGCGGCGGCTCCGCGATGGTGGTCCGCCCGGCAGGCACACCGTAGGACCCGGGGCGGGTACGCGGGCCGGACCGGTCGGACACCGGTTCCGGCCCGCTGCGCTGTCACCCGCACGGGCGGTCCCGGTGGCGCCGCCGGGGACGAAGCCGCTTGCTGGTGAGGGGGGAGAAAGCGAGCGGCCCCGTGGACGCGAACGAACAGCGGATGGCGACGCCCCGGGCTGCGGGCGTGGCCGGGATCATCTTCGCTCTGCTGCTCGCGGCAGCGATCGTGCTGGTCCGGCTGGCGCTTCCGGAAGGGGCCGAGAACGCCGACGCCGGTGCGTTCGACGACCCGTCGAGCCGCGAGGCGGTGCACACGGCGCTCGGGCTCGTTCCGTTCGCCGGCATCTTCTTCCTCTGGTTCATCGGCGCCCTGCGTACTCGGGTCGGGGACGCGGAGGACAGGTTCATCGCCACCGCGTTCCTGGGCAGTGGCCTGATCTTCGTGGCCACGCTCTTCGCCGCCGCCGCGGCCGCCGACACCGTGCTGGCCACGGGAACCGCCACCACGGGCACGAACCCACCGCACGTGGGGTTCGGACGGGACTTCGCGTACACCCTGATGACGACCTATGCGATGCGGATGGCGGCCGTGTTCATCTTCACGACCTCGGCCATGGGGCGTCGCCTCGGCGCCCTTCCGCGCCCGCTCACGATCCTGGGATATCTCTGCGGTCTGACGCTGCTCCTCGCGCCGCGGGGCATTCCCTGGTCCGAACTGGTCTTCCCGTTCTGGGCCCTGATCATCAGCGTCCACATTCTCCGGGCCGGGCTGCGGTCCCGGCCCGCCCCCGTCGGCGTTCCGTGACCGTCACTCCTCCGGCTCGCCACGGCGAGCGGGGACACGCTCGCACTCCCATGCTGATGTCGGGGAAAGACCAGTCCAGGAAGGACGGATCTCGGTGAGGCTTGTCGTCGATCTCAACCGATGCCAGGGGTACGCGCAGTGCGCGTTCCTCGCTCCCGATGTGTTCGCCATGCACGGCGAAGAGGCGCTGCTCTACAACCCGCACGCAGACGAGGAGCAGCAGGAGCACGTGGCGCAAGCCGTCGCCGCGTGCCCGGTCCAGGCCATCAGCGTCGACAAGCTCGACGGGGACACGCCGGCGGAGGAGGCGTCACATGCACAGTGACGGATTCCTGCCATGGCTCAAACGCGAAGGGCGCATCGTGATCGTGGGCGCCTCCCTCGCCGGTCTGCGAGCTGCGGAAACCCTGCGGGACGATGGCTTCGCCGGTTCGCTCACACTGATCGGCGACGAGCCGTACGAGCCCTACGACCGGCCCCCGCTGTCCAAGCAGGTCCTACTGGACGTGGCGACCCCCGAACACACCGCCCTGCCCCGGCGCCGGAAACTGGACGCGCACTGGCGGCTCGGCGTCCCCGCCGCCGGGCTGGACATGGCGTCCAAGCGGGTGCGGCTGGCCGACGGCGACGAAGTGGAGTACGACCGGCTGCTCATCGCCACCGGCGTACGCGCGCGCCCGTGGCCGAAGGAGATGGAAGCCGGGCTCGACGGCGTCTTCGTCCTGCGTACCCGCGACGACGCGACCGCGCTGCACCGACGGCTCGCGGCAGGACCCCGCCGGGTGTTCGTGATCGGCGCCGGCTTCACCGGCTCGGAGATCGCCTCCGCCTGCCGTGAGCGCGGCCTGCCCGTCACCGTCGCCGAACGCGGAGCCGCGCCTCTCGTCGGCGCGCTCGGCGGCGTCGTCGGCGAGGTCGCCGCCGAGCTGCAGCGCGAGAACGGCGTGGACCTGCGCTGCGGTGTCATGGTCACCGCCCTGGAGGGCGACGCGGCGGGACGGGTCCGAGCGGCCCACCTCTCCGACGGTTCCACCGTGGAGACCGACGTCGTCGTCGTCTCGCTCGGCGCGACCCGCAACACCGAATGGCTCGCCGGCTCCGGACTCGGCGCCGGCCCCCGCGGAATCGCCTGCGACGCGGGCTGCCGCGCCTTCGACATCCGGGGCATCGTCACGGACGACATCTTCGTGGCCGGTGATGTCGCACGCTCCCCGCACCCGCTGTTCGGCTACCAGTTCCTGTCCCTGGAGCACTGGGGCAATGCCGTCGCCCAGGCCGAGACCGCGGCGCACAACATGGTCAGCGACAGCGTCGACCGACGCCCGCACATGTGGGTGCCCGCCTTCTGGTCCACCCAGTTCGGGGTGAACATCAAATCGGTCGGTGTGCCGTCCATGGGCGAGGAGATCCTCATCGCGCAGGGCTCGCTCGCGGAGCACAGATTCGTCGGCGTGTACGGGTACCAGGACCGCGTCATCGGCGCCGTCACCTTCGACCAGACGCGGTGGCTGCAGTTCTACGAGGAACTGATCGAGCGGACCGCGCCGTTCCCTCCGCCGTTCCCCACCGTGGACCGCCGGACCGAGGGCAAGCGTCCGCAGCCGGCCGATTTCCCCGACCCCTCGGTTCCCACGCATGGTCCGACCGTCACCGTCAGCGGCTATTCGCCGACCGACCGGCGGATCACCTTCACCCCCGGCCGGCACTGACCCGCGAGCGACCACAAGGACTCGTCATGACCCAAGCCACGCTCCTGCGGCAGATCATCGACTACAAGAACCGTTCGAACCCGTATCCCCTGTACTCGGAGCTCCGCAAGACGCCGGTGGTCGACGAGGGCGACGGCGCGTACGTCGTGAGCACCTACTACGAGATCCGGAGTCTGCTCCACGATCCGCGGGTCAGTTCCGACGCACGCAATCTGGCCTCGCCGGCCCCCAACGACCTGACCCCGCAGGAGGAGGAGTCGGCCCTGCCGCCGAGCTTCATCCGGCTCGACCCTCCGGAGCACGACCGGCTGCGGCGCATGACGAACCGCTCGTTCGGGCCGCCGCACTCGCCGCGTCGCATCCACGAGATGCGCGGCGAACTCGCCGGGATCGTCTCCGGCCTCATCGACGGCATCGGCGACCCGGGGCGTATCGATCTGGTCGAGCAGTTCTCCTATCCCTTCCCCGTGACCGTGATCTGCCGGCTGCTCGGTGTACCACGAGAGGACGAGTCGCGCTTCCACGTCTGGGCCGACACGCTCGCCGCCAGCCTGGATCCCACGCCTGGGCAGGACCCGACCGAGCGGAACCGGATCGCCCACGAGGCCCGTACGCAGCTGGGCATGTACCTGGCCGGGCTGATCGAGGAGCGCCGCAAGAACCCCGGCCACGACATGCTCTCCGAGCTGGCGACCGGCACCCACGGACCGGACGGAACCCTGACGACGATGGAGGTGCTCAGCACCGCGGCCCTGCTGCTGATCGCCGGCCATGAGACGACGGTCAACCTGATCACCAACGGCATGCTCACCCTGCTGCGCCACCCGGAGGTGCTCCAGCGACTGCGGGAGGACCCGGGGCTGGCTGTCCCCGTCGTGGAGGAGCTGCTGCGCTACGAGCCGCCCGTACAGCTGGTGCCGAACCGCACCACGCTCACGGACATCGAGATCCGTGGCGTCACCATCCCGAAGGGAGCCTCGCTCTGGCTCGTCGTGGCCTCGGGCAACCGCGACCCGCAGCGGTTCAACGACCCCGAACGGTTCGACCCGGACCGGAAGGACATCCAGCATCTCGGCTTCGGCAGCGGTATCCACAGCTGCTTCGGCGCGCCGCTGGCCCGGCTGGAGGCGCAGCTCGCGCTGAGCGAGCTGGCGCGCAGGCTCGACAACCCCCGTCTGGTCGAGGATCCACCGGAGTACCGGCAGAACGCGGTGCTGCGAGGCCCCCGCCATCTGAACATCGTGTGCGACGGCATCCGCCCGTAGGTCGTCCCTTCGACGTTCCGCCCGCCCGGCGGCGTCCGGCAGGCGCGGTCAGAGGGCGGTGAGGATCCGCGGGCCGTCGTCCGTGATCGCCACCGTGTGCTCGGCGTGCGACGCACGGGAGCCGTCCGACGTGCGGAGCGTCCAGCCGTCGCGGTCGGTGCGGTGGCCGTCGCCGCCGCCCCCGATCAGCATCGGCTCGATGGCGAGCACCATCCCGTGGCGCAGCGGCATTCCGCGGCCCGGGCGGCCCTCGTTCGGCACGCCCGGATCCTCGTGCATCGTGCGGCCCACGCCATGGCCGCCGTAGCCGGACAGAATCCCGTAACCCGCGGCGCGGCACACGCGGCCGATCGCATGGGCGATGTCCCCGATGCGGTTGCCGACGACCGCCGCGGCGATGCCCGCCTCCAGGGCCTCGTACGCGGTGTCGATGAGGCGTACGTCCGCGGGGCGGGGGCGGCCGACGGTGAAGCTGATGGCCGAGTCGCCGACCCAGCCGTCCAGGACGGCGCCGCAGTCGATGCTCACGAGGTCGCCGTCGCGGAGCCGGTAGCCGCCCGGGATGCCGTGCACGATCGCGTCGTTGACGGAGGCGCAGATGACGGCGGGGAAGGGCGTGGGGGCCCAGTCGGGCCGGTAGTTCAGGAAGGGCGAGCCCGCACCCGCCTCGCGCAGCACCGCGCGGGCGGCTTCGTCCAGGGTCCGGAGCGTGACGCCCACGGCAGCCTTGTCCCGTACCGCGGCCAGTGCCTGGGCGACGACCCGGCCGGCGGCTCGCATGGCGTCCACGGATGCGTCTGTCTTGATCTCCACCATGCCAATTACTATACCGGTTGAGGCGGTATTAGAATGACGCCATGGTGCGCACCCCCCTGACCCCCGAAGAGCGTGAACGCGGCGAGCGGCTCGGCCGGCTGCTCCGTGAGGCGCGCGGCACACGGAGCATGGTGGACGTCGCGGCGGCCGCCGGACTCTCCGCCGAGACCCTGCGCAAGATCGAGACCGGCCGCGCCCCGACCCCCGCCTTCTTCACCGTTGCGGCGCTCGCCGGGACGCTGGGCCTGTCCATGGACGAGCTCGTCGCGCGCTGCGCGCTCGTGTCCGTGTAGAGGTCGTCCTGCGCGGCGGCCGCCGGTTGTACCCGGCCGTGGCGCGGCGACCCGACCTCGGCCGGCGGCGCGATCACCGGATCCGCGTGCGGGGCCTAAGGGCAGCCCTGAGCAAGGACTGCGGGCGACGAGAACCCGCCACGCGTCGCATACGAAAGCATCCCGCTCGGCCGCTCGCTGCTCGGACCGCTCGGCACCGCCCGCGCCTGGTCACGGGTTCATGTGGCAGGGACGGCCGAGACGGCCGGGATTGCCGAGGCCCGTGAGGCCTGCCGGTGCGGCGCGGCGGGGCGTAGTCTCGCGCCGTGGACCTCCAAGAGCTCAACCGCGCGAAGTACATCAGCCTCACCACATTCCGCAAGGACGGGACGGGCGTCGCAACCCCCGTGTGGTTCGCCGTCGAGGGCGGTGAGCTGTACGTCTGGACGCGCTCCGACTCATGGAAGGTGAAGCGGCTGAGCAGGGACAGCCGCGTCACCGTGAGCGCGTGTGACGTGCGCGGCCGGGTCGTGGAGGGTGCGCCGTCCGCGGAGGGCACGGCGCGGCTGCTGGGCGACGCGGACATGAAACGGGTCAGGAAGGCCCTCGCCCGCAAGTACACCTGGCAGTTCTGGCTCGTCGACCTGCCGGCCGCCGCCGTACGGCTCGGCAAGCGCCCGCACACCGGCATCGCAGTGACGCTCGGGCCGTCTTGAGGTGTCCGCCCCGCCGACGAAAACTCCGCGTAGCCGGGCCGTAACACGGCTGAGGTCGAATGCCTACGGACCGTAGGCGGAGGGCGGGCAGACGTCATGGTGCATCAACTCCCCGTGGAAGCAGGGGTGTTCGCGCAGTACCTGAGAGAGCTGACGGAGCGGCTCGACCGGGGGAGCGGCTGGTACGGAGTGTTCTGGCAGCGCGACCCCGACGGGCTGCTGGCCTGCCTCGACGGCGCCGAGATCCCTCCGTGGGACGTGGTGGAGTCGCTGCTCCACGACCTCGCGGCCGACGAAGGCGAGACCGTGCGCGCCCGGGCGCTGCACACCGCCGCGGCTGCCGCGCACGACCGCCGCGGGGGCGGCCGGGAGGCCCTCCAGGAGCGCCTCGAGGGGATGCTCCGTGAACAGCTGTACGCGGCGGACCGCGGTCAGGAGCTCCTGCGCCGACTGGCCGCCCTGCCCGAGGGCACCTCCGAGTACCAGCGCCTCGCGCACGACCTGTCCTGGACCAACGACGACCACACCCGGGCGACGGCTCGCTGCGCGGAACTGTCCGCCCGTCTCGCTGCCCTGGCGCCCGCTGCCACGGCGCCGGAGTGGGTCGACGGGGCACCGCACGCCCCGGGCGGCCCCGCAGGAGCGGGGCCGGGTGCGCAGCCGGCATCGGCGTTGCCCGGATCACCGCCCGACTCGTGGTTCCGGCCGGGCGGCGGCGACGTGGACGCTCCGGTGGCGCGCGACACGGGAACCTCCGACGCCGGAACTCCCGAAGCCGGAACCTCCGACGCCGGAAAGCCCGGGGCCCCGGACGACCCGTCGGGCGACGGCCGTCGTGGGGCGCGGAGGTGGCTCGGGGGGAAGCGGCGCCCGCGAGGGGCCCGGTATGCGTGGCTGGACGGGAACAGCGACGGAGACGAGGGCGAGGCCGTCGTCGTCCCTGTGCTGCCCGTTGCCGAAGAGCGGCCGCGGGGGGCGCGGTTCGGCGGAGGCGATGACCGTGAAGAGGTGCCGCCCCAGCGCGTCGCGCGCGGCCACCAGGGGGCGGGGGCGGGGGCGGGCGCGGACGCCGAGGCGCGGCGCGCCGCCGGCCGGACCGTGGCCGCTCTCGTGCAGCTTCGCGCCGAGGGGCGCGGCGGTGAGGCGCACGCCGTGCTGTGCGAGGCCGCCGTGGGCCCCGCCGCCTGGCTGCCGGTGCTGGCGGCGGAGCTCTACCGCGCGGGACTCGGCGCGGATTGGGCCACGCTGCTCTGGGAGGTGGCGTCGCTGCCGCCCGCGCAGCTCGCCGCCGCCGCCGGCGCGCTCGCCGCGGCCGGGAGGGCCGAGGACTGCGGGCATCTGCTGCGCCAGGGTGTCTCCCGCCCCGCCGCCGAGATCGCCGACGCCGTGCTCCTGCTCACCGAGGCCGGCGACCGCAGCGAGGCGGACGCCCTGCTCGCCGCCTTCGTCCGGGCCCGTAGCCCGGAGGACGCCGCACAGCTCGCCGCTCCCGACCCCCGCGGACTCGTGCCGCAACTGCTCGTCGCGGCCCGCGGGGTGTCCTCCGACCACGAGCGCGATCTCGTGCACGCCCTGCGTGTCGCGGGACTCATCAGCGCCTGAAAACATACGGTATACGCTTGTATGTCGACTGCTTGAGTGCGAAACATGATCGACACTGCGGGTTGACGACGATGGTCTTGCCCCCGTGTGTGACGGGGCTTACGTTCTCCTCCTACGTACCGCGTCTACGTGCGTAGAGGCTCTGACGTCTTTGTCGAAGGAGCAGCTCATGACCAATGTCGTACGCGCCGCACTGGTCCAGGCGACCTGGACCGGCGACACCGAATCCATGATTGCCAAACACGAGGAGCACGCCCGCGAAGCGGCTCGGCAGGGCGCCAAGGTCATCGGATTCCAGGAGGTCTTCAACGCGCCGTACTTCTGCCAGGTGCAGGAGCCGGAGCACTACCGCTGGGCCGAGCCCGTCCCGGACGGCCCCACGGTCCTGCGGATGCAGGACCTCGCCCGGGAGACCGGCATGGTGATCGTCGTCCCCGTCTTCGAGATCGAGGGCACGGGCTTCTACTACAACACCGCCGCGGTGATCGACGCCGACGGCACCTACCTCGGCAAGTACCGCAAGCACCACATCCCGCAGGTCAAGGGATTCTGGGAGAAGTACTACTTCAAGCCCGGCAACGCCGGCTGGCCCGTCTTCGACACCGCCGTCGGCAAGGTCGGCGTCTACATCTGCTACGACCGGCACTTCCCCGAGGGCTGGCGCCAGCTCGGCCTCAACGGCGCCCAGTTGGTGTACAACCCGTCGGCCACCTCACGCGGTCTCTCCTCCTACCTCTGGCAGCTGGAGCAGCCCGCCGCCGCCGTCGCCAACGAGTACTTCATCGCCGCCATCAACCGCGTCGGCCAGGAGGAGTACGGCGACAACGACTTCTACGGCACGAGCTACTTCGTCGACCCGCGCGGCCAGTTCGTCGGCGACGTCGCCAGCGACAAACAGGAAGAACTGATCGTCAGGGACCTGGACTTCGGCCTCATCGAGCAGGTCCGCCAGCAGTGGGCGTTCTACCGCGACCGCAGGCCCGACGCCTACGAGGGGCTGGTGCGGCCATGAGCGATCTCTACGCCCGGCACCGGGCCGTCATCCCCGACTGGGTCGCCCTCTACTACCGGCAGCCCATCGAGATCAGCCACGGCGAGGGCCGGTACGTCTGGGACACGGCCGGCAACCGCTACCTCGACTTCTTCGGCGGCATCCTCACCACCATGACCGCCCACGCCCTCCCCGAGGTCACCAAGGCGGTGAGCGAGCAGGCCGGGCGGATCATCCACTCCTCGACCCTGTACCTCAACCGTCCCATGGTCGAACTCGCGGAGCGCATCGCCGCCCTCTCCGGCATCCCCGACGCCCGCGTCTTCTTCACCACCTCCGGCACCGAGGCCAATGACACGGCCCTGCTGCTCGCCACCGCGTACCGCAGGTCCGGCCAGATCCTCGCGATGCGCAACAGCTACCACGGCCGCTCCTTCTCGGCCGTCTCCATCACCGGCAACCGCTCCTGGTCGCCCACCGGTCTCTCCCCGGTGCAGACGCTGTACGTGCACGGCGGCGTCCGCACCCGGGGACCGTACGCCCGGCTGTCGGACGCGCAGTTCATCGAGGCCTGCGTCGCCGACCTGGAGGATCTGCTCGGCCACACGCACGACGTCGCCGCGCTGATCGCCGAGCCCGTCCAGGGCGTCGGCGGCTTCACCTCCCCGCCCGACGGGCTGTACGCCGCGTTCCGCGAGGTCCTGGACCGGCACGGCATCCTGTGGATCTCCGACGAGGTGCAGACCGGCTGGGGCAGGAGCGGCGACCACTTCTGGGGCTGGCAGGCCCACGCCGAGAACGGCCCGCCGGACCTTCTCACCTTCGCCAAGGGCATCGCGAACGGCATGTCCGTCGGCGGCGTCGTCGGCCGCGCCGAGGTGATGAACTGCCTCGACGCCAACTCGATCTCCACCTTCGGCGGCTCGCCCGTCACCATGGCCGCCGGTCTGGCGAACCTCTCGTACCTGCTGGAACACGATCTGCAGGGCAACGCGCGACGCGTCGGCGGACTGCTCATCGAGCGGCTGCGCGCCATCGCCGCCGCCGTGCCCGCCGTCCGTGAAGTGCGCGGCCGCGGACTGATGATCGGCATCGAACTGGTCAGGCCCGGCACGGACGAGGCGTCACCGGAAGCCGCCGCGGCCGTCCTCGAAGCGGCCCGCGAGGGCGGACTGCTCATCGGCAAGGGCGGCGCACACGACACCAGCGTGCTGCGGATCGCACCACCGCTGTCGCTCACCGTCGCCGAGGCCGAGGAAGGCGCCGCGATCCTCGAACGGGCCCTGCGCGGCCTCTAGTTCACGCGAGGGGAAACTATGACCAACCGCACCCTGATCCGCGGCGGACTCGTCATCACCGCCGCCGACGAGACGCACGCCGACGTACTGATCGAGGACGGCAGGATCGCCGCCCTGGCCGCGCACGGCTCCACCGTGGCCGGGAGCTGGACCGCCGACCGCACCATCGACGCCACCGGAAAGTACGTCATCCCGGGCGGAGTCGACGCGCACACCCACATGGAGCTGCCGTTCGGCGGGACCTTCGCCTCCGACACCTTCGAGACCGGAACCCGCGCCGCCGCCTGGGGCGGCACCACCACCATCGTGGACTTCGCCGTCCAGTCGATGGGCCACGCACTGCGCGAAGGGCTGGACGCCTGGTACGCGAAGGCCGACGGCAACTGCGCCGTCGACTACGCCTTCCACATGATCCTCTCCGACGTCAACGAGTCGACGCTCAAGGAGATGGACCTCCTCGTCGAGGAGGGCGTCACCTCCTTCAAGCTCTTCATGGCCTACCCCGGCGTCTTCTACAGCGACGACGGACAGATCCTGCGAGCCATGCAGCGCGGCGCCTCCAACGGCGGGCTCATCATGATGCACGCCGAGAACGGCATCGCGATCGACGTCCTCGTCGAACAGGCCCTGGCGCGCGGCGAGACCGCCCCCCGCTACCACGGCGAGGTCCGCAAGGTGCTGCTGGAGGCCGAGGCCACGCACCGCGCGATCCAGCTCGCCCGGGTCGCCGGAGCGCCCCTGTACGTCGTCCATGTCTCCGCCGACGAGGCGGTCGCCGAGCTCGTCGCCGCCCGTGACAAGGGACTTCCCGTCTTCGGCGAGACCTGCCCGCAGTATCTGTTCCTCTCCACCGACAACCTCGCCGAGCCCGGCTTCGAGGGCGCGAAGTACGTCTGCAGCACCCCGCTGCGGCCGAAGGAGCACCAGGCCGCACTGTGGCGGGGGCTGCGCACCAACGATCTCCAGGTCGTCTCCACCGACCACTGCCCGTTCTGCTTCACGGGTCAGAAGGACCTCGGCCGCGGCGACTTCTCCAAGATCCCCAACGGGCTGCCGGGCGTGGAGAACCGGATGGACCTGCTGCACCAGGCGGTCCTCGACGGACACCTCACCCGGCGCCGGTGGATCGAGATCGCCTGCGCAACGCCCGCCCGGATGTTCGGCCTCTACCCGAAGAAGGGCACCATCGCGCCGGGGGCCGACGCCGACGTCGTCGTATACGACCCGCACGCCGAGCAGACCCTGTCGGCCGAGACCCACCACATGAACGTGGACTACTCGGCCTACGAGGGCAAACGGATCACCGGACAGGTCGAGACCGTTCTCTCGCGCGGCGAAGTCGTCATCGACCAGCGGGAGTTCACCGGCCGGGTCGGCCACGGCGTGTACACCCCCCGCTCCACCTGTCAATACCTGAACTAGGAGGCCCCCGGTGGACTTCGGACTCGTGCTGCAGACCGATCCGCCCGCCTCGGCGGTCGTCGGCCTGATGCGGCGTGCGGAACGCAACGGCTTCCGCTACGGCTGGACCTTCGACTCTGCGGTGCTCTGGCAGGAGCCGTTCGTCATCTACAGCCAGATCCTGGAACACACGCAGAAGATGCACGTCGGCCCCATGGTCACCAACCCCGGGACCCGGACGTGGGAGGTCACCGCCTCCACCTTCGCCACCCTCAACGACATGTACGGCAACCGCACCGTCTGCGGCATCGGGCGAGGCGACTCCGCGATGCGGGTCGCGGGCCGCAAACCCAACACCCTGGCGCGCCTCGGTGAGGCGATCGGCGTCATCCGCGACCTCGCCGAAGGCCGGCAGGCCGTCGTCGACGGACAGCCGCTGCGGATCCCCTGGGTCCGGAACGGGAAACTGCCCGTGTGGATGGCGGCGTACGGACCGAAGGCGCTCGCGCTCGCCGGACAGCAGGCCGACGGCTTCATCCTGCAGCTCGCCGACCTCTACCTCACCGAATGGATGGTGAAGGCGGTACGAGCCGCGGCCGCCGACGCAGGACGCGACCCGGACGCGATCACGATCTGCGTCGCCGCGCCCGCCTACGTCGGCGACGACCTGGCGCACGCGCGCGACCAGTGCCGCTGGTTCGGCGGGATGGTCGGCAACCATGTCGCCGATCTGGTCTCCCGCTACGGCGAGCACTCGGACATGGTGCCGGAGGCGCTGACCGCGTACATCAAGGAGCGGCACGGCTACGACTACAGCCACCACGGCCGGGCCGGTAATCCGTCCACGGACTTCGTGCCCGACGAGATCGTGGACAGGTTCTGCCTGCTCGGCCCGGCGTCCGCGCACATCGAGAAGCTGACGGCGCTGCGTGAACTGGGCGTGGACCAGTTCGCCGTCTACAACATGCACGACGCGAAGGAAGCGACGATCGACGCGTACGGCGCCGAGATCATCCCTGCCTTCAACCGCTGAAGGGCACCCGCCACTGCTGAAGGGCCAAGGCCATGACCGCGACCGTCCCCCCGGCCCCGTCCGACTCCGATCAGATAATCGACGCACAGGGCCGGGTGGAGCTCGCGCCCGGCGCGGTCCCCGACGAAGGCCGCTTCGTCAACGGTGATCTGCTGCCCGTACCGGTCGTCCGCCGCCACTGGACGACGTACAACTTCGCCGCGCTGTGGGTCGGCATGGCCCACAACATCCCGTCCTGGCTGCTCGCCTCCGGGCTCGTCGCGCTCGGCATGGACTGGAAACAGGCCGTCTTCACGATCGCGCTGGCCAATGTGATCGTGCTGTTCCCGATGCTGCTCACCGGGCATGCCGGACCCAAGTACGGCATTCCCTTCCCGGTGCTCGCGCGCTCCTCGTTCGGGCTGCGCGGCGCCAACCTCCCGGCACTCATCAGGGCCGCGGTGGCCTGCGCCTGGTTCGGCATCCAGACCTGGATCGGCGGCCAGGGCATCTTCGTTCTGCTCGGCACGATCTTCGGCGGCTGGACGCAGGCCGCCGAGATCGCCGGCCAGCCCTGGACCCTGTGGCTCTGCTTCATCGTCTTCTGGGCGATCGAACTGGCCATCATCTACCGGGGCATGGAGACCCTGCGCCGGTTCGAGAACTGGGCGGCGCCGTTCGTCATCGTCGGCGCGCTGGTGCTGCTGGTGTGGATCGCGATCAAGGCGGGTGGCTTCGGCCCGCTGCTGGACCAGCCCTCCAAGCTCGGCTGGGGCGAGGACTTCTGGCCCGTCTTCTTCCCCTCCCTCATGGGAATGATCGCCTTCTGGTCCACGCTGTCCCTGAACATCCCGGACTTCACCCGCTTCGGCTCCGGACAGCGCGCCCAGGTCTGGGGCCAGACGCTGGGGCTGCCGACGACGATGACGCTGTTCGCGCTGCTGTCCGTGTTCGTCACCTCCGGCTCCCAGGCCGTGTACGGCGCGCCGGTCTGGGACCCGGTCCAGCTCGCCGCCAAGGCCGACAACGTCTTCGGGCTGCTGTTCGCCCTGGTGACGGTGCTGATCGCGACGATCTCGGTGAACATCGCGGCGAACGTCGTGTCACCCGCGTACGACCTGGCGAACCTCGCGCCGCGCTTCATCAACTTCCGCACCGGTGCACTGATCACGGGAGTCGTCGGCGTCCTCATCATGCCGTGGAAGCTGACCGAGACCCCGGAGCTGTACATCTTCACCTGGCTCGGACTGGTCGGCGGGCTGCTCGGCACGGTCGCGGGCATCCTCATCGCCGACTACTGGATCATCCGCCGCACCCGCCTCGCCCTGGCGGATCTCTACCGGCCGCACGGACGCTACTGGTACGCCGCAGGCTGGAACTGGCGAGCCGTCTGCTCGTTCGCGGTGGGCGGCGTACTGGCGATCGGCGGCTCGCACTCCGCGCCCGGCAAGGGACCCTTCCCCGAGGAAGGACTGATCCCCGTCCTGAAGCCCCTCGCGAACTACGGCTGGGCGGTGGGGCTCGCGGCCGCGATGCTCCTGTACACCCTGCTGATGCTGCCTCACCGGGCCCGGCACCGCTGAGCAACCGGCTCAAGGGCCCGGACCAGCCGCTCCCGCAGCCGGTCCGGGTCGCCGGGGCAGGACGCGCGATCGACGCGCCAGCCCCGTACCGTGACGAGCCCGAAGTCCGCCGGGTGCTCGCCGAGCACCCGGCGCAGCAGGCGCGGGGTGAGCCGGGTCCGGGGACATTCGGCGAGCAGGACGGCGTCGCACAGATCCTTCCTCGGCCGGAGTCCGGGGCGGGTGCACGGTCAGATGCGTCTCGAAGTCCCCCGTGAATTCCCGTACTGCGAGCATGCGGCCGACCGTAGCCATGGCCACCGACACTCCCGCCCGCCCCGCGGACGAGGCCGTCAGCGGCTGTCGCGCTGCGCCTCCACGATCCGGCGGATGGTGCGGTCCGCTCCGCTCGCGCGCCGCTGTACGCGTTCGGAGAAGCCCGGGAACTGGCCGCCGATCGCGGTGAGGACCTTCATCTCGACCGGGGCGACATTCACTTCGGCCCGGTCCTGTTCGATGGAGCGGACGACACCGGCGACGACCTGGCGCGGCGAGACCGTACGCAGTCCGCCCGGTGCCTCGGCGCCGGTCGCCGCGAACATGCCCGCGTCGCGTACGAAGCCGGGCTGGATGAGGGAGACCCCGACACCGTGCTCGTGGAGGTCCTGACGCAGCGCGAGCGCGAAGCCCCGCAGACCGAACTTGGTGGCGTTGTAGAGGGCGGAGCTCTTGGTCGCCGTCTTGCCCGACATCGAGCCGACGAACGCCAGATGGCCCCGGCGAGCCTCGACCATCGCCGGGGCGAGGAGGCGGGCCAGCATCGCCGGAGCGCGGAGGTTGACCGCGAGGGCCCGGTCGATCTGGTCGGGGGTGTAGTCGAGAAGCTCGCCGCTGGACGGCAGGGCGGCGTTGGCGATGAGGATCTCGGTACCCGCCGCTTCGCGGGCGAGCCGTTCGACATCGTCGGGGTCAGCCAGATCGGCGACGATTCCGCGGGCGTCGAACGCCTTCACGAGAGGTTCGAGGGCGTCGGCGCGGCGGCCCGTGAGGATCAACCGCGCGCCGCGCGCAGCGAGTTCGGCGGCCAGGGCGGCGCCTATACCGCCGGTGACACCCGTGAGCAGAACGGTTGATCCGGTGATGCGCATCTGGTTACCCTCCAGTTCTGTTCGTTCGAACGAACGATAGGGAGCCGAAGGTGGCCATGTCCACAGCAGATTTCTCAGGACTTGCCGAACAAGCACGGAAGTTGGCCGAGGGCCAGGTCACAGCGGTGGAGCTGGTGCAGGCCTCGCTCGAACGCATCGAGGCGAGCCGGCCCACCCTCAACGCCTTCCGGCACGTACGGGCGCAGGAGGCGCTCGCCGAGGCCGAGAACGCCGACCGGCGGCTCGCGGCGGGGGAGCGGCTGCCCCTGCTCGGCGTCCCGCTCGCCGTCAAGGACGACACCGATGTGGCAGGGCTGCCGACCTTGTTCGGCTGCCGCGGCGAGATCGCGCCGGCGACCGCCGACGGCGAAGCCGTAAGACGACTGCGGGCGGCCGGTGCCGTCATCGTCGGCAAGACCAACTCCTGCGAGCTGGGCCAGTGGCCGTTCACCGAGGGCCCCGCCTTCGGCGCCACCCGCAACCCGTGGTCCACGGACCACACCCCGGGCGGATCCTCCGGCGGTTCCGCGGCCGCCGTCGCCGCCGGACTCGTCCCCGCCGCCCTCGGCTCGGACGGGGCGGGCTCCATCCGGATCCCCGCCGCCTGGACCCATCTCGTCGGTATCAAGCCGCAGCGCGGCAGGGTCTCGCTCTTTCCGCACACCGACGCCTTCCAGGGCCTCGCCGTCAACGGCCCGCTGGCGCGCACCGTCGCCGACGCGGCGCTGCTGCTCGACGTCGTCCAGGGCGCCCACCCGGAGGATCTGCACCGGCCGGAGGCCATCGACGCCTCGGCCGCCGCCCGCCGCGACCCGGGCCGGCTGCGGATCGCCCTCGCCTGGCGTCCCCCGCTCACTCTCACCCGTGCCAAGCCCCACCCCGAGGTCCGCCGCGCCGTGACCGAGCTCGCCGAGGCCCTCGCCCGACTCGGCCATCATGTCGAAGAGGCCCGCCCCCGCTACGGGCTGATCGGCATCGGCTTCGTCCCCCGCGGCACGGCGGGCGTCGCCGAAATCGCCGCCCTGCACCCCGAACCGGACCTGCTCGACCCGCGCACCCGCACCGCCCTGCGCAACGGCAAGCTGCTCGGCGGCCGGATCGTGCGCGCCGCCCGCGCCCGCGAGGTCCGCCAGCACCGCCGCATCGGCGCCCTGTTCGACACGTACGACGTCATCCTCACCCCGACCACCGCGGCGCCCCCGCCGCGGATCGGCACCTTCGACGGGCTCAGCACCTGGCGCACCAACGCGACGATGGCCGCGGCCTGTCCCTACGCCTGGCCGTGGAACGTCCTCGGCTGGCCCGGGGTGAACGTCCCCGCCGGATTCACCACCGAAGGTCTGCCCGTCGGCGCCCAGCTGCTCGGTCCCGCGGGCGGGGAGGAGCGGCTCATCTCGCTGGCCGCCCAGCTGGAGGACGAGCGCCGCTGGTACGAGCGCCACCCCGACCCCTTGATCAGCTGGAGTGCGCCGGTGGAACAATGACGCGCATGTCCAGCGAGCCCGCCGCGCCAGCCGTCCCGTCCATACCTTCGACGCGCCGGCGCATCATCGGTGCCGTCCTGCGCATCATCGGCCAGGACGGCATCGCCGCGGTCACCAACCGGCGGATCGCCAAGGAGGCCGGCGTGTCGCTCGGTTCGGTCACGTACCACTTCACCAGCCAGCACGAGCTGCTGCGTGAGTCGCTGCTGCACTTCGTCCGCGAGGAGACCCGGCGCCTCACCGAACTCGCCGACGCCGGCGAGGCCGACGGTGTCGATCTCGACGGCGCGGCGGCCCTGGCCGGACAGGTCGCGGACGGCACCGTCTTCGACAGCGAGCACATCGCGCCGTTCGAGCTGTACATCCAGGCGGGCCGCGACGAGCGGCTGCGCGAAGCCGCCGCCGAGTGCTTCACCGCCTACGACCGCCTCGCCGCCCAGATCCTCACGGCTCTCGGCGTTCCCGATGCCGAACGCCTCGCTGCGACCACCGTCGCCCTGGTCACCGGCCTCCAGCTGCGCCGCCTGGCCACCGGCTCCCCGGCGGAGGACCTCGCGGACGCGCTGCTCCTCCTGGTGCGGGTCGCGGGCTGATCACGGGACCGGGCGGGGTGAACGACGCAACGCCGGCCGTCGGCCGCCCCGAACCATGGCCTTCGTCAGGTGGTCCACGTAAGGCCGGCGGAGGCGTGCGTCTCGTTCCGGCCACGCTGCCGAACGGGTCAGTGCCGGGCCGGGTCTCACCGTCGGACGCATGACCGCGACGTACGTTGTGCTTGGCACGCGTCTTCTCTCGGCGCCCTTCCGGGTGCTTGCGCGCCGTCGCACCGACCTCACGGCCGAAAGAGACACCTGGGATGGCACCTGAGACGGCACCTGGGACGGCACCTGGGACGGTATTCGGGATCTTCTGCACGCATGTGCGGCGCCTGTTCGCGGCCAAGGCCCACGGCCGGATCGCGGCGGCCGCTCTCGCTGCTGCGGGGCTGCTGGCCGTCACGGCGTGCGCCGGCACGTCCACGACGGCCCCGCCGGCCGCGGCGGCTCCGACGCCCTCTCCCGGCGCTTCGGTCCGCGCACTGACTCCCGCCGTGTCGGCACAACTCGACAAAGCCGTCACCCGGACGATGCGCCAGGCGGGTGTGCCCGGCGTCATCGTGGGCCTGTGGATCAAGGGAAAGGGCAGCTACGTCCGTGCGTTCGGCGTCGCGGACAAGAGCAGCGGCGCCGCCATGTCGGACGGGCTGCGCATGCGGATCGGCAGCGAGACGAAGACGTTCACCGTGACCGCCCTCCTGCGGTTGGTGGACGAGGGGAAGGTCGGTCTCGACGACCCGGTGTCGAAGTACGTGCAGGACGTCCCGGACGGCGACCGGATCACCCTGCGCCAACTGGCCGAGATGCGCAGTGGGCTGTTCTCCTACAGCGAGGACCCCGATTTCGACAAGGCCTTCCTCTCCGACCCCGACCGGCCGTTCACGCCACGGCAATTGCTCGACTACGCCTTCAGACATCCGCCGAATGCCGAGCCGGGGAAGAAGTTCGAGTACTCCAACACGAACCTGATCCTGCTCGGCCTGGTCGTGGAGAAGGCGAGCGGCCGGCCCCTTGCCGACTACATCAAGCAGCAGGTGCTGGAACCGAGTCACCTGGACCACACGCTCTTCCCCACCGGGGCCGAGTTCCCGGATCCGCACGCACACGGCTACACCAACCAGACGCTGAACGGCGAGGTCGCGGATGCGACGGACTGGAACCCGTCATGGGGCTGGGCCGCCGGAGCGATGATCTCGGACCTGGCCGACCTCCGCGCGTGGGCGCGCATCGTCGCGACGGGCACCCTGCTCGAGCCCGCCACGCAGGCACAGCGACTGCGGATGCTGCCCACCGGCTATCCCGGAACCGGTTACGGCCTCGGCATCTTCACCAACCACGGCTGGATCGGGCACAACGGTTCTCTGCCCGGCTACCAGTCCGTGACGGTCTACCTGCCGTCGGCGAACGCGACTCTGGTCGTGCTCAGCAACACGGACATCCCGTACCAGGGCAACGAGAACAGCACGCTCTTCGCCAAGGCCATCACCACCGTCGTGACCCCCGGCAACATCTACGACCTGCCGCCCACACCGCCCACCTCGGCGTCCCCCTCGCGCTGACGGGAACCCCCGCTCACGAGAGAAGCACCGTCGACGGGAACCGCCACCGTCTCCTCGTCATCCTCCCGACCGGATGTCGACGGAAGGCGAGGACAGGGCGATGGGCGAGACGGCGCGGCGGGGCAGCGGGGCGGAAACGGGCGCGGGGGCCGCGGGGACCGGCAGGTTCACCCGTCGCGGCCTGCTGGGTGCGGGAGTTGCCGCCGGTGCGGGCGTGGCAGCGGGCGCCTGGGCGGCGACCGCCTCCGCCGGCCAGACGGCCCGGGCGCCCCGTCCGCCTCGCGCCGGTGACTGGGCGGCGCTGGCCCGCGGGCTGGACGGAACGCTCGTACGGCCCGGCGACCGCGACTACGACACCGCACGCAAGCTGTTCAACCCCCGCTTCGACGGGGTGCGGCCGACCGGGATCGCGTACTGCGCACGGCCCGAGGACGTCCGCAGCTGCCTGGAGTTCGCCCGCCGCCACCAGGTACCTGTCGCGGTGCGCAGCGGCGGCCACTCGTACGCCGGCTGGTCGTCCGGGCCCGGCCTGGTCGTCGACGTACAGAAGATGGCGTCCGTCTCGCTCTCGGGGGGCACCGCGACGGTCGGCGCCGGCGCCAAACTGATCGACGTGTACGACCGGTTGACGTCTCGCGGGCGGACCGTACCCGCCGGGTCATGTCCCACCGTGGGCGTCTCCGGACTCGCCCTCGGCGGCGGCATCGGCGTCGTCAGCCGCGCCTACGGTCTGACGAGCGACAGCGTCACCGGCGCCCGCATCGTCACCGCCGACGGCCGAATACGCAACGTGGACGCCCAGCACGAGCCCGATCTGTTCTGGGCGCTGCGCGGCGGCGGCAACGCCCAGTTCGGTGTCGTCACCGAGCTGCGGCTGCGCACCCACGCGGCGCCGCAGTGCACGACGTTCTTCCTGAGCTGGCCCTGGTCCCGGGCCGAAGCCGTACTGCGCGAGTGGCAGCGCTGGGCTCCCACCGCGCCCGACGAGATCTGGGCGAATCTGCACCTGTCCGCCCCGGTCGGAGGACAGCCGGGATCGGTGCGGGTCGGCGGCCTGAGCCTTGGCCGCCGCGGGGACCTCGAGAACCGCCTCGACCGCCTCGCCGACGCCATCGGTGCGCCCGCACGATCGGTGTCCGTACGCACCCGGCCGTTCATGGACGCGATGAAGGTGATGGGCGGCGTCTCGGGCTTCACCATCGCCCAGGCCCACCAGCAGGGCAGTCTGCCCGGCCGTACGCCCCAGGGCCGGGTGGCGCGCGAATCGTACGCGGCACGCTCGGACTTCTACACCCGGCGCATCCCGGCCGACGGGGTGAAGGCCCTGCTCGCCCGGGTGCAGCGGCTCGCCGGGCTCCACGGAGGCGGCGCGGGCAGCATCGCGCTGGACGCACTGGGCGGCGCGGTGGGGCGGGTACGGGCGGCCGACACGGCGTTCGTCCACCGCGACGCGCTGTTCCTGGCCCAGTACATCGTCTCCTGGCCGGACAACGCCTCCGCGACCACCGTGGCCCGGCACCAGGCCTGGCTCGACGGTACGCACGGGGCGATGCGGCCCTGGGCGAGCGGCCAGGCGTACCAGAACTACACGGACCCCAAACTGCGGGACTGGCGCCGGGCGTACTACGGCGCGAACGCCGACCGTCTTGCCCGGGTGAAGACGTCGTACGACCCGGGGCGTCTGTTCCGCCACCCCCAGGCCTTCTGACGGAGAGAAACAGAACGAAGAGGACCGAAGAAGAGAACAGAGAAGAAGAGAACAGAGGGGAGGTGTGCACGGGCACCGGGACCGGGGCGCGGCGGGAGAATCCCACAGACCGGCCCTACGGCACCCGGGCGGTCCACTCCCGCGTCGCGAACTTCGCCGCCACGAGCTCCTGTGCCCGGGCCATCTCCTCGTCCGTCACCTTGCCCTCCGTCAGCCCGTACCGCCCGCGGAACGAGTCGATCATCCGCTCGATGACCGCCTCGCGCGGCAGTCCGGTCTGCCGGCGCAGCGGATCCACCCGCTTCTTCGCGCTCTCGGTGCCCTTGTCGGACAGTTTCTCGCGCCCGATGCGCAGCACATCGACCATCTTGTCGGCGTCGATGTCGTACGCCATCGTCACGTGGTGCAGCACCGCGCCGCCGTCCACCACCCGCTTCTGCGCCGCGCCCGCGATCTTGCCCGCCTCGGTGGCGATGTCGTTCAGCGGCTGGTACCAGGCCTTGATGCCCATGTCGCCGAGCGCGCCCAGCACCCAGTCGTCGAGATACGCGTAACTGTCCGCGAAGGAGAGGCCGGAGACGAGGGAGCCGGGCACGGACAGGGAGTACGTGATCGTGTTGCCCGGCTCGATGAACATCGCTCCGCCGCCGGAGGTCCGGCGCACGACCGTGATGCCGTGACGCTCCGCCGCGGCCGGGTCGACCTCGTTGCGCAGGGACTGGAAGCTGCCGATGACGACGGCCGGGGCGTCCCACTCCCACACGCGCAGCGTCGGCGGGCGCCGGCCGGCCGCGACCTCGGCGGTGAGGACCTCGTCGAGAGCCATGTGCAGGGCGGGCGGCTGCGGGCCGTCGTGGACGAGCTGCCAGGCGTAGTCGGTCCAGTCGGTGGCGTGCGCGAGGGCGCGGCGCACGGCGACGCCGATGCCCTCGGTGGTCAGCCCGTACATCTCGGTGCCGGGCGGCAGCGCCGCGTCGATGCGGACCGCGAGCCCGGCGGCGTCGGTGTCGGCCGGGGCGCCCTCCAGGGCGCGGTCGATGGCGGGGAGGGCCTCGTCGGGTTCGAGGAAGAAGTCCCCGGCCACCCGTACGTCGCGCAGTGCCCCGTCCCTCACATCGAGATCGACGACGACGAGCTTTCCGCCAGGGACCTTGTACTCACCGTGCACCGCGCTGCCTCCAACCCCTTCGTTCCGTCAGCAGAAGGCCGACGGAGAGAACGCCCACGGAGCGAGCGCCGAGGACGACAACGCCCACGGCAAGAACGCCGAGGACGACAACGTCATTCCCGGGACAGGAGCGGTCGCATGTTGGCGCGCCGGGATACCGGAGCTGCGTACGCTGCCGAGTACGGCCCGACAGGTCTCCTGCCATCTGGTGGGCGAGGACGGCACGGCCCCGACGCGACCGCCGCACCCGCATCCGCCCCCGCACACGGATCCCCGCACACGGATCCCCGCATACCGATGGAGCCACCGCGCATGTTCACCACCCGGCCGACTCTTCAGGGCACCTTCGGCATGGTGTCCTCCACCCACTGGCTGGCCTCGCAGTCCGCGATGGCCGTGCTGGAGGACGGCGGGAACGCCTTCGACGCCGCCGTCGCCGCGGGCTTCGTCCTGCATGTCGTCGAGCCGCACCTCAACGGGCCCGCCGGCGAGGTCCCGATCATCCTCGCTCCGGCGGGAGGCGAAGTGCGGGTGCTGTGCGGGCAGGGCCCCGCGCCGGCCGGCGCCACCATCGACCACTACCGCGCGCTCGGGCTCGGGCTCGTCCCCGGGACCGGGCCGCTGGCCGCCGCCGTGCCCGGCGCCTTCGACGCCTGGATGGTGCTGCTGCGCGACCACGGCACCAAGACGCTCGCCGAGGTGCTGAAGTACGCCATCGGGTACGCGGGGGATGGGCATGCGCCGGTCGAGCGGGTGGGGCAGACCGTGGAGACCGTACGCGCGCTCTTCGAGACGGAGTGGACGACCTCCGCCGAGGTGTATCTTCCGGGCGGCAGGGCCCCGAGGCCCGGCGAGCTGTTCCGTAACCCGGCGCTCGCCGCGACCTGGCGGCGCCTGATCGCGGAGGCCGGCGGTGGCGGGCGGACCGAACAGATCGAGCGGGCGCGGGCGGTCTGGCGCGACGGCTTCATCGCCGAGGCCCTCGTCCGCCGGTCCGATGTGCCCACGACGGACACCAGCGGAACGCGGCACACCGGGACGCTCACCCGGGCCGACCTGGCGGGCTGGTCGGCGACGTACGAGGCGCCGGTGACGTACGACTGGAACGGCTGGACGCTGTGCAAGACGGGCGGCTGGAGCCAGGGGCCGGCCTTTCTGCAGCAGCTGGCGCTGCTGCCGCCCCAGCTGCCGGAGTACGGCTCCGCCGAGTACGTCCATCTGCTCGTCGAGGGCTGCAAGCTCGCGATGGCGGACCGGGAGGCGTGGTACGGCGATGCCGTTGACGTCCCCCTGGAGGCGCTGCTGTCGGAGCCGTACAACGCGCAGCGGCGGGCGCTGATCGGGGAGATGGCCTCGTACGAGCTACGGCCGGGGAGCCCGGAGGGGCGGTCACCCGTGCTCAGCGCGCATGCTCTCGGCGTCGCGGCGGGGGAGAAGCCCGGCTTCGACGTGGTGATGATCGCGGGTGCGGGCGAGCCGACCGTCGCCGAGGACGGCGGCACACGGGGTGACACCTGTCATCTGGATGTCGTCGACCGCTGGGGCAACATGGTCGCGGCCACGCCCAGCGGCGGCTGGCTCCAGTCCAATCCGGTCGTGCCGGAACTGGGCTTTCCGCTCGGCACGCGGCTGCAGATGGCCTGGCTGGACCCGGGACTACCGAACTCGCTCACGCCGGGCCGCCGCCCCCGTACGACCCTGACGCCGTCGCTGGCTCTGCGGGACGGAGTGCCGGTGATGGCCTTCGGCACGCCGGGCGGCGACCAGCAGGACCAGTGGCAGCTGCACTTCTTCCTGGCCGTGGCACTGCGCGGTCCGGTGCGGGGCGGGCCGGACCTCCAGGGTGCGATCGACGCGCCGAACTGGCACAACGACAGCTTCCCGGGCTCCTTCCATCCGCGCGGGATGCGGCCCGGTGCCGTCACCGTCGAGTCGCGGACGGACCCGGAGGTGGTGGCGGAGCTGCGGCGGCGCGGTCATGACATCACCATCGGCGAGGCATGGTCGGAGGGGCGGCTGTGCGCGGTCGCACGGGACCCGGAAACCGGTGTCCTTCTCGCCGCGGCAAACCCCCGTGGCATGCAGGGTTACGCGGTCGGCCGCTGACCGTGCACCCTGTGTACACCTCCCGGTCACCGTGACTTCGCCGGGTGTCCATCGCCCGGTCGCCCGGTGGCAGCTGGGATGTCAGTGGGGCGTGCTTTGCTGGACGCATGACCGAAGAGTTTCTGTCCGGGACGACAGGGAACCCCTGGGATTCCGGAAACCTCGCCCTGGTCGAGGAGGCGGTCCGCAAGGCGGCCGCCTCCGAGATCATGCCGCGCTTCCGCCAGCTCGCCGCGCACGAGATCGTCGAGAAGAACGGTCCGCACGACCTGGTGACGGTGGCCGACCGCAGCGCCGAGGAGCACCTGACGGCGTCCCTCACCGCGCTGCTGCCGGGCTCGGTCGTGGTGGGCGAGGAAGCGGTCCACGCGGACCCGGCGGTGTACGACGCGCTGCGCGGCGACGCGCCCGTGTGGATCGTCGACCCGGTGGACGGCACGCGGCAGTTCGTGCACGGCGACCCCGGATTCTGCACGCTCGTCGCGCTGGCGCGGCACGGCGAGGTGCTTGCGTCCTGGACGTACGCCCCGGCGCTGGACGAGATGGCCGTCGCGGTGCGCGGCCACGGCGCGCGGGTGGACGGCACGCCGATACGATCGGGCTCACCGGAGCCCGGTGCGGTCCTCGAAGTGGCCACCTCCCACCCGGACTTCACCACTCCGGAACAGCAGGAAGCCCTCCTGGCGCTGCGCACCGACGGCGTTCACGCCCGCCCGTGCGGCTCCGCCGGCCTGGAGTACCTCGCGGTGGCCCGCGGCGAGCTCGACGCGGTCGCGTTCTCCTGGGAGAACGCGTGGGACCACGCGGCGGGCCTCCTCCTCGTCGCCGAAGCGGGCGGCGCGGACCTGACCCTCACCGGTGGGCCTTTCCGCATCACGGGCGGCAACGCGCTGCCGTTCACGGCGGCGCGTGACGCGGCGACGGCGGTGTTCCTCCACGGTCTCCTGGCAGCGGCGAGGGTGTAGACCCCGCGGGCAGGGGCGCGAGGCGGCCGGGAGGCGGCGGTACGGGCCCCGCGTCCCGGCCGTGCGTCCGAGCCCTGCATCCGGGCCCTGCATCCGGGCCCTGCATTCGAGCCCTGTGTCCCAGCCCTTCGTCCCGGCGCCGTGCTTCCGGGCCCCGGGGCACGCTCGCCCGCCGGGCGGCGGACGGTGGCGTTCCCGGACCGATAGGATCATGTTCCATGAGTGCCCCGGAGCCCACCATCGTCGCCACCTCCGGTGGCCACCGTGTCGGCGGCCGCACCATGGTGACGTTCCATTCACTGGTGCACCACGCGGTCGAGCTGTCAGGAGTCCACGGACGCCGGCCCCGGATCATGTACATCGGCACCGCCATCGGCGACGCGGAGCACTTCACCTCGCGCATGACCGAGGCCGCGCGCGTGGCCGGATTCGATCTGACGCCCCTTCATCTCTTCCCGATGCCCAACCTCGACGACATCGAGGGCACGGTTCTCGACCAGGACGTCGTGTGGGTCATGGGCGGCTCGGTGGCCAATCTGCTCGCGGTGTGGCGGGTCCACGGACTCGACGCCGTCCTGCGCAGAGCCTGGGAGGCCGGTGTCGTCCTCAGCGGGGTCAGCGCCGGATCGATCTGCTGGTTCCGCGGTGGCGCCACCGACTCCTTCGGGCCCGATCTGCGACCGCTCACCAACGCCCTGGGCTTCCTGCCGTACGGCAACGGCGTCCACTACGACACCGACGCGGGCCGCCGGCCGCTGGTGCACCGACTGGTCGCCGAGGGTACCCTGCCCGTCACGCACTGCACCGACGACGGAGTGGGCCTGGTCTACCGCGGCACCGAACTGGTCGAAGCAGTCACAGAAGTGCCGGGGAAGGGCGCCTATGTCGTCGTACGCGAGGGCGACGCGGCCGTCGAAGAGCGCATCGAACCCCGCAGACTGCCCGCACCACGGTCCTGATCTGCGCCGGGCGGGGCAGCCCCCGGCATCGTTGTCGGTGCCGCCCAATATGCTGGATTCCTTGGCCATCGGCTGACGAAGGAGTCCCAAGGTGCCGTCGATGCTCGATGCCGTCGTCGTGGGGGCGGGACCCAACGGGCTGACCGCCGCCGCCGAGTTGGCGCGCCGCGGCTTCTCCGTCGCCGTGTTCGAGGCCCTGGACACCGTGGGCGGCGGCGCCAGGACCGAGGAGCTGACGCTCCCCGGCTTCCGGCACGACCCCTGTTCCGCCGTGCACCCGCTGGGCGCGGGCTCACCCGCCTTCAAGGCCATGCCGCTCGCGCGGTACGGGCTGGAGTGGCTCCATCCGCCGCTCCCCATGGCGCACCCCTTCGACGACGGCACCGCCGCCGTGCTGTCCCGTTCCGTCGCCGAGACCGCCGCCTCGTTCGGGCCCCGGGACGCCGGCGTGTACCGCCGCCTCGTCGCCCCCTACCTCGGCAAGTGGGACACCCTCGCCCGTGACTTCATGTCCCTCCCGCTCACCGCGCTGCCCCGCGATCCCGTCACCCTCGCCCGCTTCGGGCTCGACGGGCTCCCGCCCTCCACCTGGCTGTTGCGCCGGTTCCGCGACGACCGGGCCCGCGCGCTGTTCGCCGGGCTCGTCGCCCATGTCATCGCCCCGCTCCACGGCATCGGCACCGGCGCGGTCGGGCTCGTCTTCGCACTCGCCGCGCATGCCGGGGGCTGGCCGCTGCCGCGGGGCGGCTCGCAGTCGATCTCCGACGCCCTCGCCGCCTACGTACGAGACCTCGGCGGCACGATCCACACCGGCTCCGAGATCAAGCGCCTGGACGATCTGCCTCCCGCCCGCGCGTATGTCTTCGACACCTCCCCGACGGCCCTGGCCAAGATCGCGGGCCTGGGTCGGGCGTACGACGGGTACCGCTACGGCGCGAGCGTCTTCAAGATCGACTACGCCCTGGACGGCCCCGTTCCCTGGACGGCCGCCGAGCCCCGGCGCGCCGGTACCGTCCAGATCGGCCCCAGCAGCCGCGAGATCGGTGCCGCGCTGCGCGAGGCGTCCGGCGGCACCGCGCCCGCCACGCCGTTCCTGATCACCGCCCAGCCCAGCCTCGTCGACCCCTCCCGGGCGCCCGAGGGCAAGCATGTCTTCTGGGCGTACGGGCACGTCCCGCACCGCTGGGAGGGCGACCTCACCGACGCGATCGAGCGCCAGATCGAGCGCTTCGCCCCCGGCTTCCGCGACCGCGTCCTCGCCCGCGCCACCGCCGGCCCGCCCGAGCTCGCCGCGCGCAACGCCAACTATGTGGGCGGCGACATCGCCTGCGGCGCGGCCGTCGGCCTCCAGCTGCTCCTTCGCCCCAAGCTGTCCCTGTTCCCGTACTCGACCCCGCACCCGGCGGTCTTCCTGTGCTCATCCGCGACTCCGCCGGGGCCGGGCGTGCACGGCATGTCGGGGCACAACGCGGCGAAGGCGGTGTGGCGGCATCTGCGGGGCGGGCGCTGACCGCGGGATGATGTCGGTATGACCAACCGTGCCTCCCTCACCCTCGTCCACGGCGACATCACCGAGCAGCACGCGGACGCCATCGTCAACGCCGCGAACTCCTCACTCCTCGGCGGCGGGGGTGTCGACGGAGCGATCCACCGGCGCGGCGGGCCGGAGATCCTCGACGAGTGCCGGAAACTCCGCGCCTCGCAGTACGGCAAGGGACTGCCGACCGGGCAGGCCGTCGCGACCACGGCCGGCAGGCTCCACGCGCAGTGGGTCATCCACACCGTCGGTCCCGTGTACAGCACGACCGACGACCGCTCCGCCCTGCTCGCGTCCTGCTACCGCGAGTCGCTGCGCGTCGCCGACGAGCTGGGCGCGCGGACGGTCGCGTTCCCGGCCATCTCCACCGGGGTCTACTCCTGGCCCATGGACGATGCCGCCCGCATCGCTGTCGGGACCGTGCGGGACGCGAAGACAGCGGTGGAAGAGGTGCGCTTCGTCCTCTTCGACGAGCGGGCGTACGCGGCGTTCGCCGCGCAGGTGCGCTGACGGCGGCACGGTCCGGAGCATCGACCCTGCTTCGGCCCTCCGCCGATCCGCAGGCTGTGCTCTCAGTGCCATCCGTACCGGTGCCTGGCCTCGGTGTTCGATGCCGGCGCGGTGTTTGCGACCGGGGCGGCGTCGGGTCGTCAGGGCGAGGCGCTACGATCACGGCATGGTTACGGCCTGGTCGTCCTCCCGCATGTCGCGGGCCCGCACATCGGCGGGTCCGTCGCGCATGCTGTGGGTGGCCATGATGCTGTTCGCGTTCGTGTACGCGCACGGCGTGAGTGCCGAAGGCGTCACCGGCCATCTCGACGCAGGCGCGACCCTGCGCGCGGCGACTGCGATGGACGGCCACGCGATGGACAGCCACGCGGCCGAGGACGTGCCGGTGGACCACCACGGTGGTGGTCACGGCCCGTCCCATCCGGCTCAGGAGTGCGTGCCCGGCCAGCCGGAGCAGACCCCTGCTCTGGACGCCCCAGGCGCCTGTGCCTTCGTCGAGGAGGCCATTTCTCCGTCGGGCCCACCAGCTCCGGTCGCTTTCGGTGACGTGGCGTCGGCCAAGCAATTGCCGAGCACGTCGATAAGAGCCACAGTTCTGCAGGTCTAGGATGCGGTGTCTGCCCGCCGGCTCCCGACGCATTCCCGTCTGACACAGTTCCGGGACAGCCCGCCGCGGCTGTGCGCGATGTGGCCGGCCAGTTCGCCGCCACCTGCCTCGCCCCATGCGCAACCGCGCGATGCGAGGCGGATCTCTGCGGCGACGTCCTGACACTGCCCGCCCCGCCCGCCGTTTCGACGCACCGCATGGTGCGTGACGGCCCTCCTGCGGAGGAACTGTGCTCCCGCCGTCCCGCGTTCGCCCGCTCCCGGCTGCCTCTGTGCCGTGCCGGGCGCTCGCCCTGCTCCTGAGCGCGCTGCTCCTGATCGCGCTCGACTGTGCGCCGCTGCTGCACGGGTCCGGCCATGCTCACGGCTCGGCCCGTACGGTCCCGGGCGCCCCACGGAGTGTCGAGCCGGTGCCGTTTGCTGCGGTTCCTGCCGACTCCTCCTGCTCGCCGACCGGTTCGCAGATGGAGCTGACCGGACGTCAGCAGGTGCGTGCGCCGATCACCGCGGCGGCGAAGGCCGAAGCAACGGTGGCGCGCGCGGCGGCACCCGACGGGGCCCGGGTGCCGGGGGAGGCCCGGAGATCCGTGTCCGGCCGCAACGTGCTGTGCGCGCTCTGCCGGTGGCGGACGTAGGCCATGCCCTTCGAGCCGCAGCATGCCGCGGCCGCCGCTCCCTGCCACCGAGCCCTGGGGCCGTCCGCCCGGGACGGGGCGGCGTGCGAGAGATCAGCACCCGACGCGCCAATCACCGAAGGACGAGAGCCGACTGATGCACTCTCCCAACACCGCACGACATCTCACCAAGCTCGGCCACGCCGCCCTGACCGGTCTGGTCGGCAACACTCCCCTCCTGCACGTCGGCGAGCCCTTCGCCCCTGCAGGACGGGGCTTCTGGGCGAAGCTGGAAGGCTTCAACCCCGGCGGCATCAAGGACCGTCCCGGACTGCACATGGTCGGACGCGCCCGGGCCCGGGGGGATCTGAAGCCCGGAGGCAGGATCATCGAGTCCACCAGTGGAACCCTCGGCCTCGGCCTGGCCCTTGCGGGCATGGTCCACGGCCATCCGGTCACCCTGGTCACCGACCCGGGCCTGGAACGGTCCATGACCCGGCTGCTGACCGCCTACGGTGCCCAGGTCAACGTCGTCTCCGAGCCCCACCCCACCGGTGGCTGGCAGCAGGCACGACGGGACCGCGTCACCCAGCTGCTGCGGCAGCACCCCGGATCGTGGTGCCCGGACCAGTACAACAACCCGGACAACACCACCGCGTACACCCCGCTCGCCCTCGAACTCGCCGCGGAACTGGGCCACATCGACGCCTTGGTGTGCAGTGTCGGCACCGGTGGGCACTCCGCGGGCGTGTCCCGCGTTCTTCACCAGCTCTACCCCGACCTGCGGCTCGTGGGCGTGGACACCATCGGCTCCACGATCTTCGGCCAGCCAGCCCGCCCCCGCCTCATGCGCGGACTCGGGTCGAGCATCTATCCCCGTAACGTCGCCTACGACAACTTCACCGAGGTGCACTGGGTCGCCCCGGGTGAGGCGGTGTGGGCCTGCCGGCAGCTGGCCGCCTCGCACTACGCCACCGGCGGGTGGAGCGTCGGCGCGGTCGCCCTGGTCGCCGGATGGCTGGCGCGCGCTCTGCCCGAGGACACCCGGATCGCGGCGATCTTTCCCGACGGGCCGCAACGCTACCTGGCCACCGTGTACGACGACGACTACTGCGCCGCCCACGGCCTCCTCGACGCGCCGCCCGCGTCCGAGCCGGACGTGATCGGCTGCCTGGACGAGAAGGAAGTCACCCGCTGGACCCGGTGCACGAGCGTGGTCGACCCACTCGCCCCCGCCCGAGCCGCGGGCACGGACGAACCGGCCGCCGACGACAGGCACCCAGAGGCCGGTGCCGACGACGGGCACCCACAGGCCGGTGCCGACGACAGGCGCCCCGAGGCCGATACGGAGGAGGCCCGGTGAAGGCCGCCGTCACGCAGGTTCGTGGCTACCCGCGGAGTGTCCAGCTGTTGATGGTGAACCAGTTCACCATCAACCTCGGCTTCTACATGCTGATGCCCTATCTCGCCACGCACCTGGCCGGGCCCCTCGGGCTGGCCGGATGGCTCGTCGGGCTGATCCTCGGGGTACGCAACTTCAGCCAGCAGGGCATGTTCCTGGTCGGTGGCACACTGGCCGACCGGCTCGGCTACAAGCCGGTGATCATCACTGGGCTCGTGCTGCGCACCGCAGGCTTCGCGACCCTCGGTCTGGTCGACTCGGTGCCGGCTTTGATCGCCGCCTCCGCCGCCACGGGACTGGCCGGCGCGTTGTTCAACCCGGCCTCCCGCGCCTATCTGGCAGTGGATGCGGGGGAGCGCCGGGTGGAGGCCTTCGCGTTGTTCAACGTCTTCTACCAGGCCGGAATCCTGCTCGGCCCGCTGGTGGGCATGGTGCTGACCGGTGTCGACTTCCGCGTCACGTGTCTGACGGCGGCCGGCATCTTCGCGGTGCTGAGCCTCGTGCAGATCCGCGCCCTGCCGGCGCGGAAGGCCGACGACGAACAGGTGCGGGCGAACGGGCGGCGGGAGAGCGTGCTGTCGCAGTGGCGCGGCATCCTGGCCAACCGGCCGTTCCTGCTGTTCTCGCTCGCCATGATCGGCTCGTACGTGATGTCCTTCCAGGTCTATCTCGCCCTGCCGCTGGAAGTACGGCGCCTCGGCGGTGAGGGGAAGTTCGGCACGGCGGCGGTGGCGGTGCTGTTCGCTGTGTCGGGTCTGAGCACGATTCTCGGTCAGACGAGGGTGACCGCGTGGTGCAAGGCCCGAATGGAGCCGGGCCGCGCGCTCACCTGGGGCCTGCTGACGATGGGCGTCGCGTTCGTACCGCTGCTGATCGCCACGGCGATACCGGTACCGGACGGCGGGACCGGGCTGTGGCTGCTCGCAGCGGTGCCGCCCGCGCTGTCGGCGCTGCTGCTCGCCGCGGGGACGATGATCGCCTATCCGTTCGAGATGGACACCATCGTCCGCCTCTCCGGTGACCGCCTCGTCGCCACGCACTACGGCCTGTACAACACCATCTGCGGTGTCGGTATCACCCTGGGCAACCTCCTCACCGGGGTCGCACTGGATGCCGCCCGCAACGCCGGAGTGTCCGCGCTGCCGTGGATCGCCCTGCTCCTGCTGGGCCTCGCCTGCGCCGCCGCCCTGTACGGGCTCAACCGCACCGGTCGCCTCGCGGACCCGGCGCGCGCCGCCCGACCCCAGGCCGCCACGGCCTGACGCGACGGGCCGTCACAGGGCCGGGGCGGGTGGCCGTACGCCGCCCGCCCCGGCTCGGCCGCCTCGATCGAAACACCTGGGGTCGCTTGCGAAAAATACGGGGCGGGGGTATACATGATCGAGGATTACCGATACCCCCCTAGGGTATCGGTACCTACCTAGCCCACTCCGTGGGCACGGGCGGCCCGAGGCCTGTCCGGAACCCGCCGCCGGAACCCGTCCGCGGACCCGGCGCGGCCTGACCTTCTTCCACCAGTTCGAGGAGCAGTGATGACAGCCACGGTGCCCGGTACCGCTGAGGTCGAACTCGCCATCGGTGGCATGACCTGTGCCTCGTGCGCCGCCCGTGTCGAGAAGAAGCTCAACCGCATGGACGGGGTGGAGGCCACGGTCAACTACGCCACCGAGAAGGCCAGGGTCAGCTACCGCGGCGAGGACGTGTCCGTGGCGGACCTGATCGCCACCGTGGAGGCGACCGGCTACACCGCCGCACCTCCGGTGCCCCCTCGCGCGAGCGTTCCGGGGGGATCCGCCCGAACCGCAGAAACCGCAGCAGCGGCAGAAGCCGAAGGGGCGGATGAGCTGCGGCCGCTGCGGCACCGCCTGATCACTGCGGTGGCACTGTCCGTCCCCGTGATCGCGATGGCCATGGTGCCCGCGCTGCAGATCGAGTACTGGCAGTGGCTTTCGCTGACACTGGCCGCTCCGGTCGTGACCTACGCGGCCTGGCCCTTCCACCGGGCCGCTTTCACCAACGCCCGGCATGGCGCAGCGACCATGGACACGCTGATCTCGCTCGGTACGTCGGCCGCGTTCCTGTGGTCGCTGTGGGCGCTGTTCTTCGGGACCGCCGGGATGCCAGGCATGACGCACCCCTTCGAGCTGACGATCTCGCGCAGTGACGGTGCAGGGAACATCTATCTGGAGGCCGCCGCCGGCGTCACCGCGTTCATCCTGGCCGGGCGGTACTTCGAGGCCCGGTCCAAGCGCAAGGCCGGCGCCGCGCTGAAGGCGCTGCTGGAGCTGGGCGCGAAGGAGGTCACGGTCCTGCGCGACGGCCGCGAGCACCTGATCGCCACCGCCGATCTACGGGCCGGGGACCGTTTCCTGGTCCGGCCGGGCGAGAAGATCGCCACCGACGGCACCGTTGTCGAGGGTTCCTCCGCCGTGGATGCCTCCATGCTCACGGGCGAGTCCGTGCCGGTGGAGGTCGGCGTGGGTGACGCCGTCACCGGAGCCACCCTCAACGCCGGCGGACGGCTCGTCGTCGAGGCCACCCGGGTCGGCGCCGACACCCAGCTCGCCCGGATGGCCAAGCTGGTGGAGGACGCGCAGAACGGCAAGGCGTCGGCCCAGCGCCTCGCCGACCGCATCTCCGCCGTCTTCGTGCCGGTCGTCATCGGCCTCGCGCTCGGCACCCTCGGCTTCTGGCTGACCAACGGCGCAGGCCTGACGGCCGCGTTCACCGCCGCCGTCGCCGTACTGATCATCGCCTGCCCCTGCGCCCTGGGCCTGGCCACCCCGACGGCCCTCATGGTGGGCACCGGGCGCGGCGCCCAGCTCGGCATCCTCATCAAGGGCCCCGAGGTCCTGGAGAACACCCGCAAGGCCGACACGATCGTCCTCGACAAGACCGGCACCGTCACCACCGGCAGGATGACCCTCCTGAAGGTCCACGTCACCGATGCGACGGACGAGCGGGAAGTCCTGCGGCTGGCCGGTGCGTTGGAGCACTCCTCCGAGCACCCCGTCGCGCAGGCGGTGGCCAAGGGGGCGGCCGACCGCGTCGGAACGCTGCCCACGCCCGAGGACTTCGCGAACATCCCGGGCCTCGGCGTTCAGGGCGTCGTCGACGGCCACGCAGTCCTGGTGGGCCGCGAGAAGCTCCTGGCCGAGTGGGCCATGGCACTGCCCGTGGAGCTCGAGCGCGCCAAGGCGGAGGCGGAGGCCGCCGGGCGTACCGCCGTCGCGGTGGCGTGGGACGGCGAGGCGAGGGCGGTCCTGGAGGTCGCGGACGCGGTCAAGGAGACCAGCCCCGAAGCGATCCGCCGGCTGCGCGCCCTCGGCCTGACCCCGATCCTGCTCACCGGGGACAACAAGGCGGTCGCCGCCTCCGTCGCCGCCGAGGTGGGGATCGCACCCGACGACGTGATCGCCGAGGTCATGCCCCAGGACAAGGTCGACGTGATCAAGCGTCTCCAGGCGGAGGGCCGCAGCGTCGCCATGGTCGGCGACGGCGTCAACGACGCGGCGGCGCTCGCCCAGGCCGATCTGGGTCTGGCGATGGGTACCGGCACGGACGCGGCGATCGAGGCCGGCGACCTCACTCTCGTACGAGGAGACCTGCGAGCCGCCGCGGACGCCATCCGGCTCGCACGCCGCACGCTCGGCACGATCCGCTCGAACCTCTTCTGGGCCTTCGCCTACAACGTCGCCGCCCTGCCACTGGCCGCGGCCGGGCTCCTCAACCCGATGATCGCGGGCGCGGCGATGGCCTTCTCCTCGGTCTTCGTCGTCGGCAACAGCCTGCGCCTGCGCGGCTTCCACGCCGTCGGCTGATCAAGGAACACCGGCCGGGACGCGGACGCACGACGGTCACGGTCATGGACGGAACGCGATGACCCGCAGCCGTACGGCCCCGCGGCTCGGGTTATCGTCGGCAACAGGAACGGAGGTACGCGTGATGGTGCGGCAGTACACACGAGCGGTGGGCGTGGCAGCGCGTCTCCTGCTTGTCGTCGTGCTGGCACTCGGCGTGTTCGTCATGCACACCGTCGGTCACCCCAGTGAAGACCCCGGTACGGGGATGCTCTCCTCCTCGCACACGGCCGGCACGGGCGCCATGCCCGCGCACGGACACCACGCGGACGCCGTCACGGATACCGGCCCGCCCCCTGCCGTGGTGGCGACGGACCTGAATGCCGCCCCGGTACTGGCCGGCGGCGGCGCCCCCGCATCGCCGGACGGGCATGAGCCCGGCATGGCCATGGACATGGTCTCGCTGTGCGTGGCGGTCCTCGGCACCTGGGCGCTGGCCTTGCTGCTCCCCGTGGTGTTCGTGGGCCGACGCGAATGGCTTGCCCGGCTCGCCGCCGGGGTTCTCGCGGCCGTACGCGCCAACCCTCCGCCCAGAGCGCCCGACCTCGCACAACTCTCGATTCTGCGGATCTAGGCCGCTGATCCTTCGCGGGCGCGCCCTTTCCGGGCTGCCTGCGACGACGCCTGCCCATCCGCTCATTCAGAATCGATCACACGAGGTACAGACATGACCGTCTTCAAGCGCGCCTTCCACCGGCCACTGCACCGCCGCGTCGCGGCGGTGGGAGCCGTCGCCGCCGGGGCCCTGCTGCTCGCCGCCTGCGGCGGCGACAGCACACGACCTGCCGATTCCGCGCCGGAAGCCGGCGCATCGGCGGCGGCCGGCGCGTTCAACGACGCGGACACCGCGTTCGCCCAGGGGATGATCCCGCACCACCAGCAGGCCCTTGAGATGGCCGAGCTGGCCGACGGCCGCGCCTCCGACCAGGAGATCAAGACCCTGGCCGGGCAGATCGAGAAGGCGCAGGACCCCGAGATCAGGACCATGCGGTCCTGGCTCAAGTCCTGGGGAAAGCCGGAGTCGCCCGGCATGGATCACGGAGCGGGCCACGGTGACGGGGAGATGCCCGGGATGATGTCCGGGCAGGACATGGATGCGCTCATGGCCGCCAAGGGCACCGACTTCGACCGCAAGTTCGCCCAGATGATGATCGACCATCACAACGGCGCCATCGACATGGCGAAGGACGAGCAGAAGAACGGCCGCAACGCCGCCGCCAAGAAGCTCGCCGACGATGTCGTCAAGAACCAGTCGACCGAGGTCAAGCAGATGCAGAGCATCCTCGACCGCCTCTGATCCGCACCGTACGCACCGCTGTTCCGGGCCTCCGCGCGAGGCCCGGAACAGCGGCGTAGGCTGCTCGGATCAGTGCGTGAGATCGGACGGGTCGGTGTTGGCTCCGCACAGCACGATCGCGATCTTCTCCCCGGCCGTCGGTACGTACGCTCCGGACAGTACGGCGGCGAGCGCCGTGGCGGCGCCGTGCTCAACGGCGATCCTGCGGTCGTCCCACACAGCCTGCCGGGCACTGACGATGGCCTCGTCGGAGACGAGGACGGAGCGGACGTCGGCGCGTTGCGCCCACTGCAGCGCCATCAGTGAGGCACGGCGGGCGCCGAGCGAATCGGCCGCCACACTGTCCACGGTCACGTCCACGGGCTCCCCGGCCGCGATGGCGGCGTCGAGCGCGCGGCAGTTCTCGGGTTCGACCGCGACGACGCGGATGCCGTGCTCGTGTGCGGCCGTGGTGACGCCGGTGAACAGACCGCCCCCGCCGACCGCGACGACCACCGTGTCCAGTCCGGGCAGCCGGGCGTGGATCTCTTCGAGCAGGGTTCCGGCTCCGGCCGCGATCAACGGGTGGTCGTAGGCGTGGGACTGGAGCGCACCGGTCCGCTCGGCATGGGCCCGCGAAGCATCGAGCGCCACCGCGTACTCGAGGCCGACCTGGCGGACGTCGGCACCCAGCGCGGTCAGCCTGGCGGTCTTCACCGCAGGCGCGTTCTCCGGGAGGAAGACGGTCGCCTCGATGCCGTGCTCCCGAGCCGCCCAGGCGCAGGCGAGGCCCGCGTTGCCTCCGCTGGCGATCACGACTCCGGCGTCCGGCATGCTGCCGGCCTCGACATGCGCGGCGGTGAAGTTCAGTGCGCCGCGGGCCTTGAACGAACCGGTGTGCTGGGAGAATTCGTACGCGAGCCAGCCGTCCGCTGCACCGAGAGCACCGAGAGCACCGCGGTCCACGGGGCTCAGGGTGACCGGGCGGATGCGCCCGGCGATGCGTCCGGCGGCCGTCTTCACGTCGTCGTAGGCAATGGTCACGGCAGGCAGCTCCAACGGTTCGGTCTCACGGGGCAGGTCTCACCGGCATGTCCGGTTGCAGTCCATCATCGACGAGTCGGCGCAGAGGCTCAGGTGCGTGCCTCAGTACGTGATTCTGGTGCGTGGCTCAGGTACGTGGCTCAGGTACGTGGCGGGCTCAGGACTCAGCTGCTCCCGCCGCTGTGATCCGTCCCGCCGAGCCCCGGCGCGCCCCACACCGGGAACCAGCGGCCCAGGTCCGTCTCGATCCGCAGGTCGTCCGCGAGCAGCGCCCTGACCTGGAGTTCCAGGGCGTTGTCGCGCCTCTCGCCGGCTCTGGGAAGCGGTGCGAAGGGATAGAAGGTGCCGCGCTTGTAGAGATAGACCAGTGCCAGCACGCGTTCCCCCGCGGCCTCGCGGAAGCCGATCAGGGAGCAGAGCAGCTGCGGGCCGAAGCCGGCGTCCTGGAGGAGGGTGTTGACCGCGTGCAGGTCGTTGACCAGCGAAGCCGTGTCGTCGGCGGGATGGCGGGCGAGGAGCCAGGTGTAGCCGTAGGCGTCCTGGCTGAACTCGACGGGTACGCCGCCCCGGCCGGTGTCGGCGTCGAGCAGTTCCCGTACGTCCTCCTGGACCCCGGCGAAGGCGCCGCCCTCGACACTGGCGAAGCAGACCGATCCGATGCCGGTCGGAGTGAACCCGGCACCCGCCTGGAGGGTGATCGCGGCGGCGGGCAGGCCGAAGAGCTGGTCGAGGTCGGGGCGCACCGGCTTGCTGCGGCCGAGAATGGTGTCGAGGAGTCCCACGGGCAGAACCTCACGATCGGCTTGCGTTTCTCACCTGCGGCCGAGCTGCGCCGAGATCCTGCCGAGCTGGTCCAGGCGCTGCTCCAGCGTCGGGTGCGAGGAGAGCAGCCTGCTCAGGCTCTCCTTGGAGGAGAACGCGGGCGCGAACCAGAAGGCGTTGAACGGCTCCGCCTTGCGCAGGTCCTGCGTCGGGATCCTGGCCATCTGGCCGGTCACCTTGGTGAGCGCGGAGGCGAGCGCCGACGGACGGCCGGTCAGCAGCGCGGCGGCGCGGTCGGCGGACAGCTCGCGGTAGCGGGAGAGCAGCCGGGTCAGCAGGAAGCTGATCACGTAGACGACCGCGCTGACCAGGGGGATCACCAGCATCGCGATGGCGGTGTTGCTGTCGCGGGTGTTCCGGCCGAGCCCGCTGTAGAGCCAGACACGGATCATCACGCCCGCGAGGACGCCCAGGAACGAGGCGATGGTCATCACCACGACATCGCGGTGGGCGACATGCGACAGCTCGTGTGCGAGGACACCCTCCAGTTCCTCCGGCTCCAGACGACGGAGCAGGCCGGTGGTGGCGCAGACCAGCGCGGCGTTCTGGTTGCGGCCGGTGGCGAAGGCGTTCGGCACATCGCTGTCGGCGATCGCCACGCGAGGCTTGGGCATGTCGGCCAGTGCGCAGATGCGGTCCACGGCCCCGTGGAGCTCGGGCGCCTGCTCGGGGGTGACCTCTCGGGCCCCCATGCTGTAGGCCGCGATCCGGTCGCTGAACCAGAACTGCGCGATGAACAGAACGCCCGCGATCACCAGGATGATGGGCCATGAATCCCGGAGGACGGCCAGCAGGACGCCGACGAAGACGACATAGAGCAGGCCGATCAGGAACATCGTCGTCACCATGCGGGTGGTGAGTCCCCGATCCGGGGCGTAGCGCGAATAAGACCGGGTCCCTGGCATCTGATCAGCCTCCAGGCGGAGCTCTGTCGCCGTGCTCCTCTCCTTCGATTGTGCACCTTTCATGCATATATCAGGCCACCCTCGATCCCTCCCACCGCGCCGACCCGTACCTGCTCCACGCCGAGCTGCGCAAGACAACCGTGGTGCGCGAGGAGGGCGGGAGCCATGGGTCCGGTCCGGCACGGCCCGCGTCGACATCGTCGACGACTTCGCCCATCCGTTCCCGGTCACGGTGATCTGCAGACTGCTGGGAGTACCCCGCGAGGACGAACCGCGATTCCAGGCACTGTCCGACGCGAACTGCGCCGCGGCGACGAACCCGATCCGGCCGCCCGGGTGGTCGAGCCCCACTGGCCCGTCTCGAGACGCGGTTGAGGGATTCGTCGGGAGCCGGATCCCCGGGCGGACAGCGGCAGAGGCTCACCCCTCGTTCGTGCGCCCGTGGCCGCTTACGCGACCGCCTGTCACCGTTGCCTCAGCCGTGTAGAGAAGTCGTGCCATCTCGGACTCCGTTTCGGACCTGCAGATTGCCCCGGCCCAAGGCTGGGACCTTTCCAATGTCTGGATCGCAACCGATGAGCCCATCGGGACCGAGCACACGAGTGTCAGCAGTGCTGACGCCAGAAGCAGCTCGGCCGACATGGCAAGCCGGGCCCTCGGCCCCTGCTGCCGGCCGCCTAGGTCCTGTCCGGGCGATCTTCGAGGAACAGGCCGCGGCGTCAGATGCGGTACATCGCAAGGCGGAGGATCGACCTCGTACTGGACGTACTTGGGCGACTCCGACAACACAGCGAGGTGCCGCAGCTGTCGTCGCGGCCCCGACAAGATCGCCCGGACAGGACCGAGGGCCGCCTGTGTGACCTGCAAGGGCGGTCAGGTTGAGGCCTCGCTTCATCGGCGTAACCTGGAACCAGGCCAGGCGGCAGGCGTGCCGCAGAGGGTGTCGGGGTGTCGAGCCGGTGGGGGCTTGGGCCGTACCCGCTGCCGCGGAGCGGCTCGTTTTCCGAGCGGGATTCCAGGAGTGGTGCACGAGGAGCGGTGGCCATGGGCAAGCCCTCGGTCGAACAGTTGCGGGAACGCGTGCGCGGGGCGGTCATCACCCCCGAAAGCGACACCTACGACGAGGCACGCAAGATCCACAATGCCATGATCGACCGGCGCCCGGCGGTCGTCGTGCGGTGCGTCAACGCCGGAGACGTCATGGCCGTGGTCGACTTCGCGCGAGAGGCGGGGCTCGACCTGGCGGTGCGCGGTGGCGGGCACAGCGTGCCGGGCTTCGGTACCTGCGACGACGGTGTGGTTGCCGACCTGTCCGGTATGCGAGGCGTCCGTGTTGATCCCGGGCGACGGACGGCGCGCGCGGAGGGTGGAGCGACCTGGGGCGACTTCAACGCGGCGACTTATGCGTTCGGCCTTGCCACCACCGGCGGAATCATCTCCACGACCGGCATCGGCGGGCTGACCCTCGGCGGCGGCATCGGTTACCTGGCCCGGGGTCTCGGCCTGAGTTGCGACAACCTGGTCTCGGCCGATGTGGTCACCGCGGACGGCCGGTTCCTCGTCGCGAGCGAGAAGGAGCACGACGACCTGTTCTGGGCCATCCGCGGCGGCGGCGGCAACTTCGGCGTGGTGACCTCCTTCGAGTTCCGGCTGGGTCCGGTCAAGGACGTCTACGGCGGACCGATCCTCTACGAACTGGACGACGCCGGCACCGTTCTGCGCGCGTTCCGCGAACTCATTGCCGACGCACCGGAGGAACTCGGCGGGTTCCCCGGCTTCCAGATCGCGCCGCCCCTGCCGTTCATCCCGGAGAACCGGCACGGCGACCGGTTCGCCTTGGTCGTGGCGTGCTGGGCCGGACCCCTCGATCAAGGAGAGCGCGCCGTCAAGGTGTTCCGTGACATGGCACCGGTGGTGGCCGAGCACGTCGGCCCCATGCCGTATCCCGCGCTCAACAGCGCGTTCGACGCGCTCTACCCTCCTGGCCTGCAGCACTACTGGAAGGCCAACTTCGTGACCGAGCTGAGTGACGAGGCGATCGCGGCACATCTCGAGCACGGGCCGCGTGTGCCCGTCGTCAATTCGACGGCCCACATCTACCCCATCAACGGCGCCTGCCACCGTGTGGCACCGGAAGCGACGGCCTTCGCCTACAGGAACGCCACGTTCGCCACCGTCATCGCGGGCATGTGGCCCGATCCTGCGGACAACGAGGCCAACATCGCCTGGGTGCGCGACTATTACGCGGCGACCGCAGCGCACTCGGAGGAAGGCGGCTACATCAACTTCATGGCCGACGACGACCAGGACCGGATCAGGGCCAACTACAGGACCAATTACGACCGCCTCGTCGAGATCAAGCGGGTGTACGACCCGGGCAACCTGTTCCATGTGAACCAGAACATCAAGCCGTAGCCGCGCGCAGCTTGTGTCGGCGGCGGGATGCCAGGGGATGCCAAGTGCGATGCCGAGCCTGCCCTGGCGGGATGCCGACACTGCTCTGGCGGGATTCCGGGGCTGCCCTGGCCTCGCCGCGTTGATGTCGTTTTTCCGCCAGCGACGTCCGCTCCCGGTCCCCGATGCTTGAGCCATGCATCCCGCCGTGCACACCGCCATGCACACCGACACCGAGCGCTGCGTACGGGCCGTCCGGTCCAAGGACGCCCGCTTCGACGGCTGGTTCTTCACCGCGGTCCTGACGACCCGGATCTACTGCCGCCCCAGCTGCCCCGCCGTACCGCCCAAGGCCGAGAACATGACCTTCTACCCGAGCGCGGCCGCCTGCCAGCAGGCCGGGTTCCGGGCGTGCAAGCGGTGCCGCCCAGACACCAGCCCCGGGTCCCCGGAGTGGAACGCCCGCGCCGACTCCGTCGCCCGCGCCATGCGGCTCATCCAGGACGGCGTCGTCGACCGCGAGGGCGTACCCGGACTGGCCGCCCGGCTCGGCTACTCCACCCGGCAGATCGAGCGCCAGCTGCTCGCCGAGGTCGGCGCGGGCCCGCTCGCCCTGGCCCGGGCGCAGCGCGCCCAGACCGCCCGGCTGCTCATCGAGACGACCGCGCTGCCGATGGCCGAGGTCGCCTTCGCCGCCGGCTTCTCCTCCATCCGGACGTTCAACGACACCGTCCGCGAGGTCTTCGCGCTCCCGCCGAGCGACCTGCGCACCCGCGCGGCAGGCCGCGGCAAGGAGCCGGTCGGTGCGACCCCCGGCGTGCTCGCGCTGCGTCTGCCCTTCCGGGCGCCCCTCAACCCGGACAACCTCTTCGGGCATCTTGCCGCGACCGCCGTCCCCGGCGTGGAGGAGTGGCGCGACGGCGCCTACCGTCGCACGCTCACACTTCCGCACGGCCACGGCATCGTGTCCCTCGCTCCCCGACCCGACCACATCGCCTGCCGGCTGTCCCTCACCGACCACCGCGACCTGACGTTCGCCATCAGCGTCTGCCGCCGGATGCTCGACCTCGACGCCGATCCCGTCGCCATCGACGACCAGCTCCGCACCGACCCGCTGCTCGCGCCGCTCGTCGACAAGGCGCCGGGCAGGCGGGTGCCGCGCACCATCGACGTGGCGGAGTTCGCGGTGCGGGCCGTCCTCGGCCAGCAGGTCTCCACGGCGGCCGCCCGCACCCACGCCGCCAGGCTGGTCACCGCCCACGGCACCCCGGTCGACGACCCCGAGGGCGGCCTCACCCATCTGTTCCCGGCCCCCGAGGCACTCGCCGGAATCGACCCGGAGACCCTCGCCTTCCCCCGCAGCCGCCGCACCACCCTCACCACACTGCTCGGCGCTCTCGCCGACGGCACGCTCCGGCTCGGCGCCGGCAGCGACTGGAGCGAGGCCCGCGCCCAGCTCTCCGCACTGCCCGGCTTCGGCCCCTGGACCGTCGAGGTCATCGCGATGCGCGGGCTCGGTGACCCGGACGCGTTCCTCCCCACCGACCTCGGCATCCGCCGTGCCGCCGAGGACCTCGGCCTGCCGTCGACCCCCGCGGCGCTCACCGCCCGCGCCGCTGCCTGGCGGCCCTGGCGCGCCTACGCCGTCCAGTACCTGTGGGCCACCGGCGACCACCCCATCAACCGCCTGCCCGCCTGAGGACCGTGATCATGACGAGAAACCACACCGTCGTCGACAGCCCGTACGGACCGCTCACCCTCGTCGCCACCGACTCCGTCCTGAGCGGCCTCTACATGACCGAACAGCGCCACCGCCCCGCCGAGGAGACCTTCGGCGAACCCGACCCCCGCCCCTTCGGCGAAGTGATCCACCAGCTCGACGCCTACTTCGCGGGCGAGCTGAAGCACTTCGACCTGCCCCTGCACCTCGCGGGCACACCGTTCCAGCGCAGTGTCTGGGAGCAGCTGTGCCTGATCCCGTACGGCGAGACCCGTACGTACGGGGATCTCGCCGACGCGCTCGGCAACCCCGGCGCCTCACGCGCGGTCGGCCTCGCCAACGGCAAGAACCCCATCGGGATCATCGTGCCCTGCCATCGCGTCATCGGCTCCACGGGCAGCCTGACCGGCTACGGAGGCGGCCTCGACCGCAAGCAGCGCCTGCTGGCCTTCGAGAGCGGAGCGCCGGAGGGCGCGCTGTTCTAAGGGCTGTCCCGCAATACCCGGCGGACCAGCGCGCGGCGTCAGATGCATGGGGTCTCCCCGGGCCCGGAGGGCCGAGAGGACGCATCGCAAGGCGGAGGGTCGCCCCAATACTGGATGTATCGGGATGATTCGACAACGCAGCGAGGTGCCGTAGCTGTCGTCGTGCGCCCGGTGGGTACTGCGGGACAGCCCTTAGGGTCTGTCCGCCCTTCGGGCGTGTCCTCGATCGCCGGACGCTGCTCATGCCGAGCCCCACCGGCGCGACTGAGGCGCGGGGCCCGGGGCAGAGCCCCGGTCACGGGAAGGGGCCGTCGCCGATCCGCTCCAGCAGCGCCGGAAGCGCCGTACCGATCGGCTCGCGGATGATCTCGGCCGCGACCTCGTCGTACGGCGTCGGCTCGGCGTTCACGACGATGAGCCGGGCGCCGTTCTCCGAGGCGATCCCCGCGAGCGAGGCGGCGGGCTGGACCTGGAGGCTGGAGCCCACCGCGATGAAGACCTCGCACGCCTTCGCGATGCCCATCGCCTCGCCCAGCACCACCGGGTCGAGCCGCTGCCCGAACATCACCGTCGCCGACTTGAGAATCCCGCCGCAGACCCGGCACGGCGGGTCCTCCTCACCCTCGGCGACCCGCACGAGCGTGTCCTTCATGGGCGAGCGCACATGGCAGCGCGTGCACTCCACCTGGCGTGCGGTGCCGTGGAGTTCGAGGACCTTGCGCTCGGGCATTCCGGCCAGCTGGTGCAGCCCGTCGACGTTCTGCGTGATCACCCGCACCGCCACGCCGTTCCGCTCGCGCTCCAGCCCGGCGATCGCCCGGTGCGCCGCGTTCGGCTCGGCGCGCAGCGTCGGCGCGTCCCGTCGCATCCGCCAGGCCCGTCGACGGATCTCCGGATCGGCCATGTAGTAGTCGTACGTGACGAGCTTCTCGGCCTCCGGATCGCGCCGCCACAGCCCGTTCGGCCCGCGGTAGTCGGGAATGCCGGAGTCCGTGGAGATACCGGCGCCGCTGAGAATCGCGACGAGAGTCATACGGCGAGCGTACGCAGCGGCGCGGCGCGTCGGCGAACGGATTACCGGGTCGCAGCCCGGACCTCAGCCCGCCGGACGCCCGTCCACCAGCTCGACCGGACCCGTGCCCTCCGTCAGCGCGTCCAGCGCCGCCAGGACGCGGAGGCCCAGCGCATCGAGCAGATAGGTCGTGATCTCGTCGCGCGCCACCAGCTTCCAGGAGATCAGCTCCTCCTCCTGGAGCCGGATGTCCCTGAACCGCTCCCCGCTGAGCACCCCGCCGTCGTACACGTACGCGACGATCGGGGGCCGTGCCGCCCCCCGCACCCAGTCGACCGCGAGCAGCCGCCCGGGCTCGACGTCCAGCCCGATCTCCTCCAGCGTCTCCCGCCGGGCAGCCTCACGCGGCGTCTCTCCGGCTTCGGACTCGATCGTCCCGCCCGGAAGCGCCCACCCCTCGCGGTAGTTGGGCTCGACGAGCAGCACCCGCCCATCGGCGTCCCGGAAGAGAGTGGCGGCACCGGCGAGGACGCGGGGCAGGGACGCGATGTACGCGGAGTATTCGTTGGTGGTCACGGCGGAAGCGTAATCGGCCTGCGGATCATGCGTGTCACACCGGACACACACGAACGTCACCGGACATTCCCGGACACCCGTCAGCCCCCGCCCTTCGGGGAAGCGGGCGGCCGTTTCCGGCCGCCGAGCCGCTGCCGTGCCGCGGCGGCGTTGGCTGCCGCGGCCACCGTGTCGGGATGTGCGGCGCCCAGGTTCCGGGTCCAGCCGTGCGCCACCGCGTCGTACAGCTCGGCGGCCTCGGCCCAGCGCTCCATGCGGGCCGTGACGAGCGCCAGTTCATGCAACGTGACCAGGGTGTCGGCATGCAGTGCGCCCAGCTCGTCCGCGCGGGCCCGACAGGTGTCGCGCGCCACCTTGTACGCCTCCGTGAGGCGGCCCATGGAAGCCAGTGTGGAGGCCACGTTGTGGCGGCACCGCATGGTGTCCTCATGGGTCGCACCCTGCAACCGCTCGCGCTTGGACAGCACTTCGAGGTAAAGGGTCAGCGCCTCGCTGTGCCGGCGCAGCAGACCGAGCGAGAAGGCGGCCTGCTGGCGGGCGTCGAGGGTGCGGGGGTGGTCCGGGCCCAGCACGCGTGACCGGTCCCGGGCCACCTGCCGGTACTCCTCCAGGGCCTCGGCGTTCCGGCCCAGCGAGAGAAGGGCGAAGGCCCGTTCATAGCGGGAGCTGAGCGTGGCCTCGTGCTCGGGGCCGAGTACCGCCTCGCGGGCGGTGACGACATCGCTGAGCACGCGCAGCGCGAGCTCGGGGCGGCCGTCCCGCAGCAGCGTCACACCGTAGGCGTGCCGCTCGTCGTGGTCCCAGCCCCGGGCCGGCGAGGTGCGCGGGGGAGCGGGGCTGAAGGCGACCGGCGCGGCCGTGGTGGAGCGGAGCCGGGCGTACGGAGAGCCGAGCTCGATCATGTACGAAGGGGCGAGCAGATCGAGCAGTGCGCTGCGCCCCTGCTGCGAGACGATCACATGGACGCCCTCGCACCTGCTGAGGGCCGCTGCCTCGTCGGCAAGTGCGAAGAAGGACTCCTCGGTGCCGGCGATCCGGTCCAGGTCACCGAGGACGACCAGGAGCCGGGGAAGGCCCGCCGCTTCGGAACCCGTACGCCTGCCACGCTCCTTGAGCAGCAGTCCGGTCAGTTCGCGCAGTCGCACGGGCAGGCCGCCGACGGCCTCGCACCAGACGACGTGCGGCAGCGCGGAGAGCGCCGAGCGGCGCAGCGTGCCGCTGTAGTCGGCGCAGACGACGGTCAGGGCGTCGGCGGAGTGGGCAGCGGCGAGATCCAGGACGACGGCGGTGAGCAGGTCGTGCCGACCGGCGTCGGTGCCGCCCCGGATCAGACCGTGCGGGCCGAGACCGCCCTGATCCGGCGCGTTGATGTCCAGGGACACCCGCCGTCCGTCGCCGTCAGCGCCCAGCGGTACGGCGTCCAGGACGACGGCCGGCCGGCTGTCCGGGTCGAACGCCCACAGCAGTTCGTCCGCGGTGGGACGGGCCGAGGGGTCCTCCGCGAGGCAGTTCACGAGCAGCAAGGAGACCTCGGCGGGCACACCGGCGACCTGTGGGGGCAGCTCGAGGGAGAAGAAGGACGCATCCGGCTCGCCCGTCAGTGCCGCCAGCAGGATCGATCCCACCGCGAACATGTCGGTCGCCGGGGTCGGTGCGTCCGGGTCGTCGACGAGCTCCGGCGCCTCGTACGCGACCTGCTGGCGGAACGCCTCGCGGTGGCTGCTGTGCGCACCGTCGACCGACGCGGTCATCCAGCCCGTGACCCGTACGTCCTCCCCGGCGATCAGCACCGAGTCGGGGCGCAGGGTGCCGTGGACGAGGCCCTCGCGGTGGGCCTCGCCCGTCGCGGCCGCGAACTGGCGGCCGACGGAGAGGAATTGCGCCGGGGAGAGGGCGCCGTGGCCGGTGCGGTAGGTTCGGAGGGTGGGGGCCGGCTCCCCGGTCGCGGGGTCCACCAGGCACTCGGTGGCCAGCCACCCCGGCTCGCTCCGGGTGCTCATACCGAGGAGACGAGGCGCGTGTTCGGCGCCGAGCCGGGCCAGCGCCTCGGCCTCGGTGGTCAGCAGGTCGTACGCGGTCGAACGGTCCACCAGTTCCGGGATGCGGATCATCGCGTACGAGGCGTGGTCGTCGGCGGTCCCGAGGTAGACGCCGATCCTCGGCCGGCCGCCCAGTCTGCGGGCCACCAGCCGGTACGGCCCGACGGACCGTGATCCCTCCGACGGCTGGAGCGAGACCCAGTCGGAGCCGGGCCGGTCGACGAACGCAGGCAGAGACGAGCGCGGTTCCGGCGCCCCCGACTCCGCCTCCCGGTCCGTCCCCGATACCGCCTCCCGGTCCGTCCCCGCCTCCGCCTCCCGGTCCGTCCCCGTGTCCGTCCCCGCCTCCGACTCCGGCTCCGTGTGCGGCTCCGTCCCCGACAGGCCGGACTCCGGCGCGGAGGCATCCCCGGACACCTCCGCCTCCGCGGGGCCGGACACCTGCGGCCAGGGCGACGCAACCGTCGGGCCGTCCGTGGGCGCCGGCATCCCCAGCCGCCGCAGCAGCCGGTCGTCCACCCAGCCGAACGGCCGGGCACCGTCCGCCACTCCGTCCCGGCCCGAAGGGTGCGGCAGCCAGGCCGGGAAGCCCACCGTCCGGTCGGTGAGTTCGGCCATGCGCGTGGTGACCGCGCGGGTGGTGCGGACCAGTTCGGCGGGCGGCACCGTGTCCAGCAGGATGCGGCGGGCGTCCTCCGCGAAGTCGAAGCCGCGGTGCTGCGGCAGCAACTCCCGCTCCGGCCCGTCCGCACCGCGCATCAGACCGCCGAGGAACACCTCCGCCAGATGCCCCGTGTCGACCTCGGGGCCGAGCGCGTCCTGGACCAGCCGCATCGCCGGCACCGACACCGGCGCGACCGCCGCGAGATGGGCGGCGAGCCGGTACGCCTGAGGGGATGCCGCGTTCCGGAAGCGCAGCAGGGCGTCATCGCCGCCCGTACGCGTGACGGCGTAGGCGCGGGGCGGGGTACGCGGAGCCAGCAGCGGCAGCACCATCGAGGTACCGGACGAGCCGACCAGCCGCGCCCAGTCGCCCACCGACTCCGGGGTGGGCGCGAGCACCGGCACCGGAACGCCTCGGTAGGGGGCGAGTTCGGGCGGCAGCACCGGGTCGGCGACCCGCCACGTCCGGTTGGCCGCACCGCGCCGGCGCGTGGTCACCCGCCAGGGCTCGGCACGGATGCCGGACCCGTCCCACAGCCGCTCGGGCAGTGCGTGGAGCACGGCCGTCGGGCCGTTGCGGGCCGCCCGCTCCAGGACCTGGTGCATCCGGCCGTCCCGCCAGGCCGGACCGACGCCGTCGCTGACGACGAGCAGCAGGGTGTGGCCTCCCGCATCCGCGATGGCGTTCACCGGGAGGGCAGCGATGTCCTGCGCGAACGGATGGTGCCGCAGTACCGGTGCGTCGGAGCCCCGGCTGTCCAGCGCGTACACCCGTACGTCACGGAACGCGCCGCTGCGCTCCATCAGCGTCCGCGTCTCCGCCGCGAGCCGCTGCCACAGCAGCATCGACACCCCGTCGTCCACGAGCAGAACGAGATCGAGCCAGCGGGTCCTGGCCGGGCGCAGCACCACGTCCGGCAGACCGGTCTCGGCGATGGCGGTGACCGTGGCGGGCTCGTCCAGCTCCCAGGCATGGCGGTCGGGCCGCAGCTGCTTGAGCGGGCGCAGCGCGCGGCCGATCCGCAGCTCGGCGGAGGCAAGGGCCCTGGCCTCCGGGGCGCGTACGGGCAGGGCGGGGCGGGAGACGGGGGCGTCCGCCGCGCGGGGCGTCGGGGGTCCGTGCAGTTCGGCGCCACGACCTGCGCCCGTGCGCCCCGACGGGGCACCGGTGCTGTCGCCCGCGCCCCGGACCGACGGTGTCGCTCCGCTCGGGAACGCGTCGGTGGAGGGCTCTTCCTGGTGAAGGTGGGCCGTCGGCCCGGACTCCCCGGTGTCCGGCGCCTGGTGCGCCGACGGCGCGGCGGCGGCGAGGGCCGTCGCCGCGCCCGGCGGCAGCCGTCCCGCCAGCCACACCGCGTCCAGCAGCTCCTCGTTCGACAGCTCGACGCCGCCGTCGCCGAGGACCCGCCGCAGCTCCTGCCACACTTCGGCTACACCGTCCCGCCGAGCCGGTGCAGTACGGCGTCCAGCAGCCCGTCCGCGTCCAGATCCACCCCGCCCTTGCGCAGGAACACGGCGTTCAGAAGCTGGTCGGTGGCCAGCTCACCGCGCCCGCGCCGGGCCAGGAAGGCGCGCAGCAGCTCGTCCGCCCCGTCCAGCCGGGTCCCGTCGCCCAGATGGGCCCGCACGATCTCCAGCAGCCGGTCCTCGTCCGGCTCGGGCAGATCGAGCCGGATACAGCGGCGCAGGAAGGCGGGCGGGAAGTCGCGCTCGCCGTTGCTGGTGATGACGACGACCGGGAACTCGGAGCAGCGCACCCGGCCGCGTACCACCTCGGTCCTGGACTGCGGATCGGCGGTCAGCACCTCGACGGACGACTGCTCCTCGGGCAGTCGCGCCAGCTCGGGAATCTCGAACTCGCCCTCCTCGAAGACGTTCAGCAGATCGTTCGGCAGGTCCACATCGCCCTTGTCGAGCTCGTCGACGAGGAGCATGCGCGGGCGGGTGCCGGGCACCAGCGCCGTGCCGAGCGGGCCGAGCCGCACATAGGAGCCGATGCCCAGCTCCTCGGCCGCCTCGCCCCGGTCGCGGCGCAGGTTCGCCTCGCGCAGCCGGCCGATCGCGTCGTAGCGGTAGAGCGCGTCCTGCAGGGTGGCCCGGCTGTTGATCTGCCAGCTCAGCACCCGGCCGAGCCGCAGTTCGTACGCGATCGCACGGGCCAGCGACGACTTGCCGGTTCCGGGACGGCCGGTCACCAGCAACGGGCGGCGCAGGTGCAGTGCCGCGTTGACCACGTCGGCCTCGGCGGGACCGATCAGATAGGGCAGCGGCCCGGACGTGCCAGGATCGCCCGCGTCACTGCCCCCGCCGTCACTGCCCGCGCCGTCACTGCCCGCGCCGTCACTGCCTGCGCCGTCGAAGCGGCGCCACGGCGGGGCCTCGGGGAACGCGACCGCACGGGCCTGTCCATCTCCGTGGAACAGCCGCCAGTCGGCCGCCTCGCCATGACGTTCCGTCATCGGATGTCCGCTCCTTCCGCGGGATCAAGCAGTTCGAGCCCGCCAGGCAGCGGGAGTTCGGTGTCCTCCCACACCAGCGCCGGTCGCGCGGTGCCCGGGTCCTGGGCGCCGTATCGCTCGGCCCTGAAGTGCCGGATGCGTTCGGGAAGCTGATGCAGCGGACCGGAGGGCGCGACCGCGTCGAGGCGGTGCGCGTGCTCGTGCCCCTCGGCCTCACGGTCCCACAGCACCACCGGTACGCCGACGGCGAGGCACAGCTGGACCAGCCGTTCCCGGTCCGCGCGCGGGCCGTGCACCACGACCTGGGCGGTGTCCCGGTGGCTGGTCTCCAGCATCGCGTACACCCGCTCCGGCGAGGTGCAGCTCTCGTCCACGACCAGCGGACCCGCGTGCCCGCTCTCCCAGCGTCGCCGCAGCTCGGCATCGCGTCGCGGCGCGCGGGCGCTCACCTCGGGGCAGCGCAGCGCGATCCGGTAGGTGACGCCGAGCGGCACCCCGGGAAGGAACTCCAGCGGGCTTCCCGCGTCCCACTCGTCGAAGGCCAGCTCCAGACCTTCCCGGCCGACGACGACATCGATCTGGTCGACCGGGGGGCCGCCGTCACCCGCCGCGCGCTCCGCGGACTCGCGGATCAGCCGGCCTATCTCCGGCGCGCTGCGCGGCCGGTCCGCCGCGGCGAGCCGGGCGGCCGCGCCGTCCTTGCGCACCTCCCAGACGTCGCAGCGGAAGTGGCCCTCGGGGTCGCCCGGTGCCATGCCGACCTCGACCACCAGCCGTACGACCGGCGAGGGCCGGTGGGCTGCCCAGGCCGCCGCGTCGCCACGCCGCTGGGAGAGCGCGGCCCGGTGCACCCCGAGACGCCCGGCGACCCGGTCGGACCAGTCGGCCAGCGCCCTGCGCGAGGGGGCGGGGGCGCACGCGGCCGCGTACTCGACCAGCTTGAGCAGCGCGGGTACCGGCGTGGTGCCGTCCGGCAGCGGGCCGCCGTCCCGGTACGCCTCCAACGCGCCCACCACCAGGCCGAGATCGTCACTGGACAGCCGGGACGCGCGCAGCGGCGCGGGCAGTGGCGTGTAGCGCAGGGCCTCCCGGGCGGCACGCGGCAGCAGCGTCGCGTCGGCCTCCACCACCGCCTGAAGTTCCGTGACGAGCAGGCGGTGTTCGTCCACCGAGAGCAGCCGCGCACCGGCCAGCTGCCCGGTGATCAGGAGCCGGTCCAGACTCTCGCGCCCCGGCCCGGTCCCGGCCGCGGGTGCGAGCGATTCACTGAGCGTGGCCAGTGCACGTTCCTCGACCGTCAGTACCGCCGCCAACTCCTCGACAGAGGGGGCGGATTCACCGGCGGGGGGCTCGTATCCCAGCGTGGTCGCGAGCGCACGCGCGTGCTGGGCCCGCCGCACGGGATCGCCCAGCAGCTGCCACAGCTCGGCGGTGAGCGGCGCGGTCGCCGGATCGTCCGGCGGCGCCGGACTGTGGACCGCGCACTCGGCGAGCACCTCCGCCGCCCCGGCCCGCTCCAGCTCGTCCCGTACGGTCTGCCAGGGCACCGCCCAGCTGCGGCGCACCGTGTCCTGGGCGCCGAGCGGGCGCTCGCGCTCCGGCAGTACATGGGCGACCACCAGACCGGCCACGGTGGCGTCGTCCAGGGACCAGAGCGGGCCGCCGCTGAAACCCGGACCGATCGCCGCGCCGGACAGCTCGCCGTCCAGATACCCGAAGCGGCCCTCCTGGAGCTTCACGTGGGTGTCCGCGAAGGTGATCGCCGCACCGCCGCCGTGCCAGGCTCGCAGCGTCTGGCCCTCGGCCATGTCGCGCCAGACCACCGGGCGCGGTCCGGGCGGCGCGGGCTCGGTCAGTTCGAGGACCGCGAGATCGCCCCGCCACACCAGCGCGGACGCGGCGGGCCCGGGCGGCACCCAGACCGACAGCCGGGCCGCCCGCCGGACGGGCCCGGCATCACCGTGGGACTCGGCGTGAAAGGCGATGAGCAGCTCGGCGCCCGTCGGAGGCCCGGTCTCGTACAGATCCCGCCCCAGCGCGTCATTGACGACATGCGCGCAGGTCAGCACCTTGCGCGCGGACAGCAGCGCCGCGCCGCCCGCAGCCTTCCGCCCGTCGGCGTACAGCACCGAGAGACGGGTGGCCGGGGCCGCCGGCCGTCTGAACCAGCCCATGTTTCAGTTCTGCCGCTCCCTGGGCTGCCAGGTGGCCGACACGGTCATCGTGGCCTTGCCGTTCGCCCCGACGATGCCCAGCTTGAGGTCCTGCCCGATCTCCACGCCGAACGCGACCGTGAGTTCGCTGGGCGGGTTCTCGGCGGACGCCACCGAGGCGTGGATCTCGTCCAGCAGCGGACCCATCGGTCTGAGAGCGGTGCGCAGTGCGTCTGCGGCACGCGTCGCGGCGCGCCCCTCTCCGCCACGCGCCACGGGCACCGCAGACCCGAAGCCCTCCGGAAGATCGTCGGGGCCGGCCGTGCGGCCGGACACGGTGAGGGGCTCACCGGTCCCGGACAGCTCCAGCCGCACCTGTGAACCGTCCGTCAGCGAAACTTCCATGTACTCGGGCACCTGGCCATTGTGCCGATCAAGTGCTGTGGTGGGAGACGGTTTCCAGTCAGGCTGCCGCCAATCGTGCCGTCCGGTTCGCCAGTTCCCCGATGCGCGCGCCGTCGAATCCGAACACGGCGCTGCGCACCCGGTCCTCCAGCGGCTGCGTCCACTGGGCCGGAATACCGGAGGCGCCGACCAGCACACCGGCAACCGAACCCGCCGTCGCGCCGTTGGAGTCGGTGTCCAGGCCGCCGCGGACGGTGAGGGCGATCGTGTCGGTGAAGTTCCCCGCGCCGTACAGCAGTCCGGCCGTGATGATCGCGGCGTTCGGGACCGTGTGGATCCAGCTGAGGCGCCCGGTCTCCCGGTCAAGCTCGGTGAGCGCGTCGGACCAGGTGAGGCCGGCGTCGTGCAGCGCGGTGGCGTGGCGGACGGTACGGGAGAGGCGGCTGCTCGCCGGGATGTGCTCCAGTGCCGTGTCGATCGCCTCACGCGCACCGGTGGCGGTGAACGCCGCGGCGATCATCGCCGCGGCCCACATCGCCCCGTACACCCCGTTGCCGGTGTGGGACAGCACCGCGTCCCGGCGGGCGAGGGAGGCCGCGCGGTACGGATCGCCCGGGCAGGTCCAGCCGAAGATGTCGGCGCGGATCAGGGCGCCGATCCACTCCTGGTGGGGATTGTCGTGGGTGGCGGTGAGCGGCGGCTTCAGTCCGGCCGTGAGGTTGCGGTAGGCGGCCCGTTCAGCCGTGAAGGTCTGCAGGTACGGCAGCCGCAGCAGCCACAGCTCGCCGACCTGCTCGGTGGTGAACGCGAAGCCGTGGGTCTCCAGCAGATGGAGCCCGAGGATCGCGTAGTCGACGTCGTCGTCGCGGCAGCTGCCGTGGATGCGGCCGCGGACGCATTGCCGCCACTCCGGGCGCAGCTCGAAATCGGCCGCGGCGCCCGGGGGCGGCTCGGGCAGATAGTCGGTGAGCGGAAGCGCGTCGGTGAGCCGCAGGTAGCGGTCGATGCGCTCGCGCGTCCAGTAGTCGCCGCGTTCGACGGGCTTCCCGAGCATGTTGCCGGCGATCCTGCCCAGCCAGCCGCCGAGGATCCGGTCGGCCGTCCGAGGGGCCGTGAACTCGGCGCGTGAAGGGCCGGGCGGCGCGGGCTGGTCGATCGGTCCCGTACGTTCCGTACTCATGACGCCCCACTATGGTACGAAATACCGTCTCATCAGGGGGTGGCACACCGTCTCGGGGTGCGGATAGGGTCGGGGCGGCGCGACTGCACGTTCGAAAGCAAGGGATAGCAAGGTGGCGGACGGAGCAGTTACTGCCGCGCGAGTGCTCGTGGCGGCGGACAAGTTCAAGGGCTCGCTCACGGCCGTACAGGTCGCGGAGCGGGTGACGGCGGGGCTGCGGCGGATCGTCCCCGGGCTTCCCGTGGAGACCCTGCCCGTCGCGGACGGCGGCGACGGCACGGTCGCGGCGGCCGTCGCAGCGGGCTTCGAGCGCCGTGAGGTACGGGTGACCGGGCCGCTCGGCGAGCCCGTGACCGCGGCGTACGCCCTGCGGGGCACCACCGCCGTGGTGGAGATGGCGGAGGCCTCCGGCCTCCAGCACCTCCCCGAAGGGGTCTTCGCGGCCCTCACCGCGACCACGTACGGCTCCGGTGAGCTGCTGCGCGCTGCGCTCGACGCGGGGGCGCGGACGATCGTCTTCGGTGTCGGCGGCAGCGCGACGACGGACGGCGGGGCCGGGATGCTGGCCGCGCTGGGAGCGCGCTTCCTGGACGCGGACGGCAAGCCGGTCGGCCCCGGCGGCGGCGCGCTGATCTCGCTGGCCGAAGCGGATCTTTCGGGCCTCGACCCGCGTTTCAGGGACGTCAGCCTGGTCCTCGCCAGCGACGTCGACAACCCGCTGACCGGCCCGAAGGGCGCGCCGGCCGTCTTCGGCCCGCAGAAGGGCGCCTCGCCGGACGACGTGGCCGCACTGGACGCGGCGCTCACCCACTACGCGTCGGTCCTCGGCCCCGAGCAGGCGCAGTCGCCGGGTGCCGGCGCGGCGGGCGGCATCGGCTACGGCGCGCTGGTTGCGCTCGGCGCGAGCTTCCGCCCCGGTATCGAGGTCATGCTCGACATCCTGGGCTTCGCGTCGGCCTTGGAGCGCGCGACCCTCGTGATCACGGGCGAGGGCTCCCTGGACGAGCAGACCCTCCACGGCAAGGCCCCGGCCGGCGTCGCCGCGGCGGCCCGTGCGCAGGGCATCGACGTCGTCGCGGTCTGCGGCCGGCTCGCCCTGTCCCCCGAGGCCCTCGGCAAGGCGGGCATCCGCCGCGCGTACTCCCTGCTGGAGCTGGAGCCGGACCCGGCGGTCTGCATGGCGCAGGCCGGCCCGCTGCTCGAGCGGGCGGCGGAGTCGATCGCGCGGGACTTCCTGGCCTAAGGGCTGTCCCGCAATACCCACCGGGCGCACGACGACAGCTACGGCCCCTCGCCGCGTTGTCGAATCGTCCCGATACATCCAGTATTGGGACGACCCTGCGCCTTGCGATGCGTCCCCTCGGCCCTCCGGGCCTGGTGAGACCCCATGCATCTGACGCCGCGCGCTGGTCCGCCGGGTATTGCGGGACAGCCCTTAGGGGCTGTCCGGCGGATCCTGCCGGACTCGCGGCACCGAAGCCCCCGGGATCGCCCGGGGGCTTTCGCGTGCCTCCGGGGCGCCCCGGGACCGCGGTGCCGCGTATGCGGGAATGCCGGAGTGTGGCTGAAAGAGGTCCCTGCCGATTTTCTTGCCGGCTGAACGACCTGTACCGCCTCCTCAGCTCTCCCTAGCATGTGCGTCTTGCAGGATCCGATTCCCACTGACGTGAATGAGGACTGGATGCAGCGCGAGTCGTGGCGCCCGGACGCCATCGACACCAAGGTGCCGAGCGTGGCGCGCATGTACGACTACTTCCTGGGGGGCGACGACAACTACCAGTCCGACCGCGACGCTTGCGAGGAGCTTCTCAAGCAGGTCCCCAGCACCAAGACGCTGGCCGTCAACAACCGCCGGTTCCTGCGGCGTGTGGTCCGGACGCTGGCTGCCGAGCACGGAGTGCGGCAGTTCATCGACCACGGCTCCGGGCTCCCGACCCAGGACAACGTCCACCAGGTCGCCCAGGCCGTCGACCCGGCCTCACGCGTGGTCTACGTCGACAACGACCCGATCGTGCTGGCGCACGGCCGCGCGCTGCTGGAGGAGAACGAACGCACCGCGGTCATCCAGGCCGACATGCGGGACACCGAAGGCATCTTCGGCCATGAGGAGACGACGCGGCTGATCGACTTCGACCAGCCGGTCGCGGCGCTGTTCGTGTCGGTGCTGCACTGCATCCCGGACGAGTCCGACCCCGCGGGACTGATCCGGCGAGTGGCCGAGCGCCTCGTGCCGGGCAGCTTCCTCGTGGTCTGTCAGCTCGTCAGCGACCGGCCCGAGATCCGCCGGTTCGTCACCGACTTCATGGCGGAGGCCACGGGCGGCAACTGGGGCCGGGTGCGCGAGGAACACGAAGTGACCGAGTACTTCGCGGGCCTGGAGATCCTGGAGCCGGGCCTGGTGGAGGTGTCGACCTGGCGGCCGGACACCGACCTCGCCCCCGTCCAGCAGACCGACGAATGGATCGAGTGGGGCGGCGCCGCCCGTCTCGTCTGACGGCGCTGTCTCGTCTGACGGCGCCGACACCTGTCGCCTTCCACGACGCGGCCCGGGCGGCATGCACGGGTGAGCATCCCGCCCGGGCCGCGGCGGTGTTCAGAGCCCGGTCAGGCGCTCCTGGATCAGGGCGCGTGACTCCTTGGGCGTGAGGGCACATGCCCCGAGCCGGTCCATCATGTCGCGGTACTGCTCGACGACCTGCGGCTTCTGACTGAACGTGCTGTCCGTCAGATGCTCGATGTAGACGGCGTCCTTGAGGTCGCTCAGCGCGAAGCGGAGATACGTCACGCCCGTGCCGACGCCGACCGATGCCGTCACGTCCAGGGGAGCGATCTGCAGCGTGACACGGGGTTGCTGCGTCATCGCGACGAGCTGCGCGAGCTGCCCGCGCATCACCTGCGGACCGCCGACCGTGCGCATCAGTACGGACTCGTCGATCACCGCCCACAGGCGCGGACCGTCCGGCTGCGCGAGCTGCCGCTGCCGCTCCTGACGGAGGGCGACCCGGCGCAGGACGTCATGCGTGTACAGGCGGGCGGGTCCGGACTGGATGACCGCGCGTGCGTAGGCGGGGGTCTGCAGCAGTCCCGGTACGTAGAAGGGCTCGTAGGTACGGATGGTCGAGGCCGCGCCTTCGAGGGCGACCAGCGGGGTGAAGAAGTCGGACAGGACGTCGCTGAAGGAGCGCCACCAGTCGGCCCGGCGGGACTGCTCCACCAGCCGCAGGAACTCCGCGACGCGGTCCTCGCCGTCCACCCCGTAGAGACTCAGCAGGGCAAGGGCATCGGCCGGCTTGCAGCCGTGGCGGCCCAGTTCGATACGGCTGGTCTTCGACCGCGAGAAGCCGAGTCTGACGTCGACGGCGGAGGGGTCGAGTCCGGCACTGATGCGCAGCTCGCGCAGCTTGCCGCCCAGAATCACCTTCAGGGCGGTGGGGTTGCCTTCGACCGCCCCCAGCTGCCCGACGAACAACGACGGGCTCGGTTCGACTGCAGCCATCGCTTGCTCCTGCGGATGATGAGAAGACGACGACACTATCCCGCACCCCCGGGCGTGAGCCATGGGGAAGCGGTCGGCCGTGCAACCGATTTCAGCCAATCATGGAGTCGAAATCGCCATCCCGGGCTCCCGCGACGAATGCCGCGACCTCGTCGCGCGTATAGACGAGCGCCGGACCGTGCGGATCGCGGGAGTTGCGCACGGCCACCCGGCCACCAGGCAGTGCGGCCAGCTCCACGCAGTTCCCGGTGGCGTTGCTGTGGCTGCTCTTGATCCAGGTCGCCGAGACCAGCGTGTCCGCCTGCATGCCGTTGGAGTACTCCATGCCCACGAGCCCCTCTTCGTGCGTACGTCGGTCCGCCTCGGATCCGGCCACTGCAATCTCAGATGCAATTGCATTGCCGAGCCGGACTCGACAATACTCGTTCCGCATCGACCGCCGCAGCGTCGAACACCGAAGCCTGCAGGGGGACATGACCAGTGACGATTTATACGTCAACCAGTTCGAGCACCAAGTCCTCGTACGTTGACTGGCGTTCTCCTGTGGAATTCGGCCCGAAACCGTCGTCCGACGGACCGTGTGCGCAGCGGCAGCAGGGTCTGGACGAGTACCTCGACCCTGGTGGCTTCGCCGCCTGCGGACTGGACGGCGGACTGCGAAATGCCCGTCAGGCGCGCCGGTTCGTCGGCATCACCCTGCACGGCTGGGCCATGGACGCGCTCGTTCCCGACATGGAACTGGTCGCGAGCGAACTGGTCACCAACGCCGTCCGGCACGCGCTCGCCGAACCGTCGGAGGAGTGGGCGGACTACCCCCTCTGGCTGGGCCTCTTCCGACAACCCGCGCACGTCGTCTGCACGGTCACGGACCCCAGCTCCGACCCGCCGCGGCCATGCGCACCTGAGGCCCTGGAACTCGGCGGCAGGGGACTCGCTCTGATCAGTGAACTGAGTGACAGCTGGTCCTGGTCCCTGACGCCGCCGTGCGGCAAGGCGGTATGGGCGAGCCTCGCCCTGCCGACGCGGGCGACCTGAGACAGCGTCAGCGAGTCGATGTCCGGGGGCGCGGATGCCCTGTGTGGCAGATGCCGGCATCTGCCACACAGGGCATGGGATCAGCGTCCGTCGCCGGGCCGGTCGTCCGGGCCGCACTTGTCCGGGGTCAGGTCAAAGTGCACGCAAGCGGTGACCTTCACGACGTAGTTGGACGTGGAGGAGTCGCTGTACGTGGTCTCTCCCTGGCCCTTCGTGTTCCAGAGGCGAAGGCCCTTGGTGTTCTTGCGGTCGAACTCCGAGTAGACGGAATTGCCGTCCGCCCTCTCGTCGCGCACGGCAACATTCTTGTTGCCGTTCGACTTCAGGCTGTAGGCGTAAGAGATGTGGATGTTCGGGTTGGTGTGGTGGTTGAGCCTGGACGTGACGTCCTCGCCGGCGTCGGCGTAGGCCGGCGCTGCGCCCGCAAGGGCGCCGACCATGGCAGCGGCCATCGCGGCCCTCTTGGCACTCCTGGAAATCTGCATGCTTTTCCCCTCTGACGCAGCAACTCACCAGCTGCGGTTGGCGGTCATCGCGATGAAACGGCCTTCAGGTGGCGCACCCACGGACAGGGCAGCGCGAGACAGGAAGCACCGAACGGCTTCCGCTGTAGAGACCCCCGTGGGAGCGAAGAAGAAGGCCTTCCTCGCGTCCAGAGCGAGATCTTATGTCAAAGCCAACGGCAGGCAAACGCACTTCCGTTGGGGCTCGCATCACCGCTTGGCGCTTCGCTCAGGACGTCCTTGTGGTCGCTCAACGCCGTTATGGCATGGGCAACTTGATGTCTCGTGTGCTGCACCCGGCAAGCAACAGCACTGCCTGAACGGAGAGTTGAAGCACGGCACGTACACACCTCCCCCTTGGTGTGACGTGCGTCATATGCCGTCGATGCTCGGCGCTCGGCTGAAGCGGGAGGCCGGAAGGGGCGGGACCCTGCAATGCGGGGCCTGGCCGGCCACGTCAATCCCTCTGTGGATTAGGAGGGGTGAGGCATTTTCGGAAGGCCGGCATTGCTGCCCGTCCGTCAAGCTGTTTCAGCGACGCTGGAATCGACGTGTCGCACGTCACAGGCGCGGACTCATGTACGCACTGTTCCGATCGCCTCAACTCTGCTTCAAATGTCGGGACCATAAGCATCCATCGGGATCCTTAGGTCGGTTTTGCCTTCGTGACGCAAAGTGAACGTGTCGAGGGCATACGCAGGTTGCTTCCTTTTGCCTGGTGATCGCCGTGGCCTAATGTCGGCACTTATCGCGAGGGCTGACCTCTCTCGCGCAACGTGGGGAAGATTCACGGGGGCGCTGTTTCATGCTCACCGGAAGAGCCCCTATCCGCGGGACGGGGGTGGTCGCCTCTGCCCCGCAGCGCCACCGCGACGTCGACGGTGAACGCGGCAACAGCTACCCGAGGGCACATCACGTGAGCAACTCCGACACCGGGCCCGCGCCCGACCCCGTACTGCACATTCAAGATCTGAACTACTCGGTCCGGAACCGGGCCCTGTTCAAGGGCCTGCAGCTCAGTGTCAGTGCCGGCGAGTCAGTGGCGATCACGGGTCCGAGCGGCTCGGGCAAGAGCACGCTGCTCTCGTCGATCCTCGGTCTGATCAAGCCGCACGGCGGAAGCATCCGGGTAACCGGTGCGGAAGTAACGAAGCTGCGGCGTGCGCAGATCGCCAAGCTGCGCAGCGAAACGATCGGCACAGTCTTCCAGTTCGGGGAGTTGCTGCCCGAACTCAGCCCGCTGGACAACGTCGCGCTGGCGGCGCTGTTGTCGCGTTCTGACCGCGCCGGCGGGTACCGCCAGGCACAGGAACTGCTGGATGAACTGCGCGTTCCGCGGGCCGATTCGACGGAGGAACTCTCCGGAGGCGAGCATCAGCGTACGGCTGTGGCCCGTGCGCTGATGAACTCGCCCGAGCTGATCCTGGCCGATGAGCCCACTGGCTCCCTCGACCCTGACGCCACTGCTCGCATCGCGGAACTGCTCTTCGATCTCCCTCGACGGCGCAGGTGCGGGCTGGTGCTGGTGACGCACGATGTCGAGGTTGCCGCGCGAGCGGACCGGGTGCTGCGTCTTGAGGCCGGTCTGCTGGTACCTGCCGGGGTGCGGGAGGCGGTGGAGGCGTGAGCGGGGCGAGACATGGCGGCTTGTCACTTCGCCTCCTGCGCATAGGGCGCGACGCGGGTCGACGCTCGGAGGCGGCCGGTACCAGGGCCGCGGCCCTGGCGCTGTCGGCGTTCGCTGTCGCACTGTGCCTGGGCCTGCTGGCGATGGTGCACGCCTCCTATGCCGGTAAGGAGCTGCGGCGTGACGCCAGGACTCCGGTTGGGCAGACGGATCAATCGCAGGCCAGCCGGGCCACGTTGTGGCTGGTCGGCTCGGACGCGCTGACAGGGCAGCGGAGTTTCAGCGTGGTATTCATCGCGCCGCATACGCCGGATGCCCCACTCCCTCCCGGGGTGGATCGCTGGCCAGGGTCGGGTGAGGCCGTTCTGTCCCCCGGTCTGCTGAAAGCCGGCGCCGGGGAGGGAATCGCCGGCCGTTACGGAAAGCTCTCGGGCACCATCGGGCAGGAGGGGCTGGACGACCCTGGAGAGTGGCTCGCCTACGTCCGGCCCGCCAAGGGCATGAAGGCCGAGGCGCCGATCGAGGCCGTGGTCGGTTTCGGGCCGAAGGCAGGCACGCCGGCTGAAGGCTTGCAGCCCGGAACGGGGCGCGACAACGACAAGCCCGAGTGGATGTTCCAGGGCCTCGTCATCGGCCTGCTGCTCGTACCGAGTCTCGTGCTCCTCTTCACCGCACTCCGTGCCGGGGCACATGGCCGTGACCGCAGAGGCGCCCTGGTCGACGCCCTGGGAGGACTGAGGCGCGACCGCGCCCTGATCGTCGTGGGCGAGGCGATGCGACCGGTGACGTCGGGGGCCCTCGCGTCGATTCCGTTCTTCGCCGTGGCCGCGTTCGTCGACATCCGGATCCCGTACGTCGGCTACGTGCTGTCATCCGCCGACGTGCGTCAGCACGGCTGGCCGGTACTGCTGACGCCCGTGGCCGTCATCGTGACGGCACTGGCCCTGGCCGTCATCAGCGATCAGCTGTCCAGCCGGGCCAAGGGGACCCGACCCGCCAACGCGAGCAGGTCACGCCGGCAGCGGTACCTCGCCATTCTGTGTGCGCCGGCGATCCTGTTCGCCAGCCGCGGTCCGGAACTCGCCGGCGACAGTACGCAGTACCGGGCATGGATCAGCTGGATCGGCCTCGCCCTCGTCGTACTCACCCTGCCGGCCGGGGTGGCAGTCGTCGTCGCCAAGCTCGGGGGAAGCCTGGAGCGGACCGGGCGACAGCGGGGGTGGGCCGGTGCGCTGATCGCTGGCCGCCGCATCAGCCACTATCCGGCGGCTACGGCCCGCCTGGTCACCGGTGTGACGGTTGCGCTGATCGTCTTCATGCAGGCCCTCGCCTGGCAGGCGATGTTCGGGACCTACCACGCCAAGATCGAGGAGATCCTCAGCGCTGTCGACAGGAACGTGGCCGAAATCGGCCCCAGGGGGACGGTCTCCACCGGGGACGCCGTCGCCTATCTCAACCTCATCCCCGAGGGCAATGTGCCTGTCGTCCTCGCGCCTCCCCGTACCGCCGGCGATGGCCCCATCACGGTCAGCGGAGGATGTGATGCTCTTGAGAGCCTTCGGCTGCCGTGTTCACCCACACCGGCCCGCCTCGATGTCGCTGTCGATCGCCGCTTGCAGCAGCTGCTCCGCTGGAACACGGAGGGCGGCACCTATCTGAAGGTGGTCCGAGCCGACCACGCTGAACTGGCCAAGCAAACCGCGCAGAGCACCAACACTCTGGCGGTGGTGAGCGCCGATGGCGGCGTCCCTGCCGTCGCGGCTCTCAAGGAAGCCTCCTACCGGGCTTATCCCCGCGGGGCCCAGGTCCGCTTTCCCGGGGAGGAGTGGCTGGCGGACGGCATTCCGGACCGGGATCAGGGCCGGTGGATTCGGCTCTTCGGTGTGCTGGGGATGGGAATCCTCGTGCTCGCCATCGGCCTCAGTGGCAAAGCCGAGTTCCTGCGCCAGGGCCGGGCACTGGCGCCGCTGACCGTGTTGACCGACGGATACCGCGTCTTTCGCAGCAGCGCAGCCTGGGCGATCGTCGCGCCGCTCGCGCTCGCCGCACTGGCGGGTTGCGTCGTCGCTGCCTGGACCGCACGACCGGTCGCCCGGCCAGGAATGACCTACTTCGTCCCCACGGGCCTCATGGCAACCGCCGTCACCGTGGTGCTCGCCGTGTCGGTCGTGATGGGGCTGTGGGCCGCTCGGATCGCAGGGCAACAGGCACGCAACTGGAGGGCCTAGGCCCTGTCCGGGCGATCTTCGAGGAGCAGGCCGCGGCGTCAGATGCGGGTTGTAGCGAAACGAACCGATCGCCCTTCATCCAGCCCGATGTGAGCGTCTCCCGCATGCGTCGGCGATCCGGCTGATCCTCACTCCTGCCGGCCATGGCGCTCTCCCCGCACGCGGCCATCCGCCGAATCGGGCGTCTCATCGGACGCCCGAGGCCGACTTCGCCCGGCTTCGCCCGACTTCGCCCGGCTTCGACACCCCAAGGACCTGAACGACTCCATGAGCTGCCACATAACCATCCTCCGGCGCCGCCTGCCCGTCTGGCTGATACCGCTGCTGTGGACCCTCGTTCTGGGCCTGTGGGGGCTTTCCCGGCAGCACAGCGTGTGGCGGGACGAAGCCGCAACCTGGCAGGTGGCCCGGCGGTCCGTCGCCGACATCTGGCACATGCTGGGGGAGGTCGATGCCGTGCACGGCCTCTACTACCTGCTCATGCACGGGCTCTTCGAATGCTTCGGGCCCAGCACCACGACCCTGCGCCTGCCCTCCGTGCTGGCCATGGCGGTGGCGGCGGTGTGTGTGACGGTCATCGGCCACCGGCTGGCCGGTGTCCGGGCGGGCCTGGGAGGAGGGCTGGCGTTCGGGCTGCTTCCGGCCGTGCAGTTCTACCTCCAGGAGGGACGCCCGTACGCACTGGTCGTGGCAGGAGCCGGCGTCTCCACACTGCTGCTGGTCACCGTGCTGCGGGGACGCGACCGGAAAGCGCACTGGGCGGCGTACGGCGGCACGGTCCTGCTGTGCGCGCTGCTCAACTGGCTGTCACTGCTGATACTGCCCGCGCACTTGGCGACCCTGGCCTGGACGAAGGCCGGGCGCGGGACATGGATCCGCTGGTCGGCGGCCGCAGCGGCTGCCGTGGCAGCCGCCCTGCCGTTGATCCTGTTCACCCGGACCCAGTCCCAGCAAGTGTCCTGGATCCCGCCGCTGACCTGGCACATGCTGATCGGCCCGGCGATCCTGCTGGCCATCGGCACTCTCGGGGCCCTGCTGGACCGGCCGCGGGCAGGCCGACTGTCGCTGGCAGCCGTCGCTCTGCCATTGCTGGCCGTGCCGCAGATCGGCCTGATCGGCCTCTCCTTGGCCAAGCCGCTCTTCCTGGACCGCTACGTCCTGTTCAGCATGCTGGGCCTGGCCCTGCTGATCGGCGCAGCACTCGGTGCGGTGGCACGGAAGATCAAGCCGCGGTTCCCGCGAGTGTCACGATGGCTGGTCCCGGCCGTGGTAGCCGTGGCGGTGATCGCACTGTTGCCGCAATCGCTGGCCAAACGGTCCCCGGCCAGCCGCGTGGACGACGTCCTGGCGGTGGCGGCGGACGTGCGACGGCTCAAGGAGGACGGCGACGCGGTTGTCTTCATTCCGGCGGCCCGGCGCGATACCGCGCTGGTTTCCCCCGCCGCATTCTCCGGTCTGCGGGACATCGCGCTGGCGGAGAGTCCTGTGGCGTCCGGGACGCTGAAGGGTGAGGAGGCGAGTCCGGAGCGCATACGGACCGCGATGCTGGCACAGCGGCGGATCATGCTGATCACCGATATGCCTGAGGTGGCCCGGCCGGTGTCGGCGACAAGGGACAAGGAGAAGACCGCCGTCCTGAAGAGGTGCTTCACAGTGGTGGCGGACGAGCAGGTCCGCGGGCGGCGGGTGACGGTGTACGAGCGGCTCCCATCAGCCCCGTAGGGCATCGAGGGGTGCTGCTGCAGGAAAGCCCGAGGGGCCCGGACCGATTCGCGATTCGGTCCGGGCCCCTCGGGCAAAACGTACAAGCGCGAGCTACGGCGCCTGCGTCATCCGCGCCTCGCGGCGGTTGTCACGGAAGTTGTTCACCCGTCGCGCCGTGGCGAACAGCGGGATCACCGCGCCGAGCACGAGCTGCAGCGCGCAACCCGTCTGAAGCAGCAGCTGCCCACCCGGGGCATCAAAGGCCCAAGCCGCCAGCAGCCCTATGCTCAGCACGATCCACGACAGCATCGCGACGGCCAGCCGTCCCCGCGGCTTCGGGTACTCGACCCGGCTCACCATCAGCCACGCGGTACCGACGACCGCCAGCAGTGTCGCCTCGAACGGCAGCTCGAGCAGCACGATCGAGACGACCGTGAGCGCACCGAAGGGCGAGGGCATGCCCTGGAACGTGCCGTCCTTCACGGTGACGCACGAGAAGCGGGCAAGCCGCAGCACCACCGCCAACAGCACAACGATCGCGGCCACCGCCGCGACCCGCTCATGCGCGTCCCTCGCGACCATGCCGTAGACGAGCACGAAGTACGCGGGCGCCAGACCGAAGCTGATCAGATCGGAGAGATTGTCCAGTTCCGCACCCATCGGCGACGACCGCAGCTTGCGGGCGACGAGGCCGTCGAACAGGTCGAAGACAGCCGCGCACAACATCAGGATCACGGCCGTGGCCGCGCTGTTGCGGGCCATGCCCGACTCGTCACCCGTGAGGTGCGGGATGAGGATCCCGGTGGTGGTGAAGTACACCGCCATGAAGCCACACGTCGCGTTACCGAGAGTGAGGGTGTCCGCTATCGACAGCCGCAGAGAGAGGGGCATCTCCTCCGCTTCGTCCCCGGACCCGGACTCGGCCTCGGCGGCCCAGCCGGCCTGTGTCTCGGGATCAATCACGGTCAATGCGAGTCACCCCCGCGGTCGTGGCCTGGCCGACCTCGACGGCGACCTCGACACCGGCCGGAAGGTAGATGTCGACCCGGGAGCCGAAGCGGATCAGGCCGATGCGCTCGCCCTGCTCGACCTTGGTGCCCTGCGGGATGTAGGGAACGATGCGGCGCGCCACGGCGCCGGCGATCTGGACCATCTCGATGTCACCGAGCTCGGTGTCGAAGTGCCAGACGACGCGCTCGTTGTTCTCGCTTTCCTTGTTGAACGCCGGAACGAAACCGCCGGGCACATGCTCGACGGACGTCACCGTGCCCGCGAGCGGGGCGCGGTTGACGTGGACATTCAGCGGGCTCATGAAGATGGCGACGCGGGTGCGCCCGTCCTTCCACGGCATGATGCTCTGCACCACACCGTCGGCCGGGGAGATGACCCGGCCGTGGGCGATCTCGCGCTCGGGGTCGCGGAAGAACCACAGCATGCCCGCCGCGAGCGCGGTGGTGGGCACGGCGATGGCCGCGGCACGCCTCGACCGGCGAGAGCGCGCAAGACTGAGCGCTGCGGTCGCGACGGTCGGGAGAAGCCACGGCGATGCTCCGCGCGCGAGGCGTACGCCGGCGAGGCTGTCGCGATGTGCAGAGGTTTGGCTGTGGGGCATGGATGACCTTCGTAGCGGATGATGCCGCGCTGGCAACAGGGGGACGGCGGCTTTCCGGCGATGCTATCGGTTGCGGGCCGCAACTGGGCAAGCCAGAGGCCGAGTCGACGGCCGGAAGACGATAACAGGGTGTGATCTTCTTCGCGGCCGTACCGACTCAAAAGTGATAATCAGCCCTGGAACCGGTATTCCTCAAGGAGTCGACGGCCAATGATCATTTTCTGGATCTCGGCGGTACCTTCGCCGATCAGCAGCATCGGAGCCTCACGGTAGAGGCGCTCGATCTCGTACTCCTTGGAGAAGCCGTAGCCGCCATGGATCCGGAAGGCGTCCTCGACGACTTCCTTGCAGTACTCGGAGGCGAGGTACTTCGCCATCCCTGCCTCCAGGTCGTTTCGTTCCCCGGAGTCCTTTTTGCGTGCCGCGTTGACCATCATGGCATGAGCGGCCTCGACCTTGGTAGCCATCTCGGCCAGCTTGAACTGGATCGCCTGGTGCTGGGCGATCGGCTTTCCGAAAGTGTGACGCTGCTGGGCATAGGAGACACCCAGCTCGAAGGCACGCTGGGCGACACCGCAGCCACGCGCCGCCACATTGACGCGGCCGACCTCCACGCCGTCCATCATTTGGTAAAACCCTCGGCCGGTGGTGCCGCCGAGGACCCGATTGGCCGGAATGCGCAGTCCGTCCATGATGAGCTCGGTGGTGTCGACCCCCTTGTAGCCCATCTTGTCGATCTTCCCGGGGATGGTGAGGCCGGGGCGGACCTCTCCGAATCCGGGCTCCTTCTCGATCAGGAAGGTCGTCATGGACTTGTGCGGGGCGGTGCCCTCAGGGTGTCCTTCGTCACTTCGCACCAGAACGGCGACCAGAGTCGAGGTGCCGCCGTTCGTCAGCCACATCTTCTGGCCGTTCAGGACGTACTCGTCGCCGTCCTTCACCGCCTTCGACGTGATCGCCCCCACGTCCGAGCCGAGCCCCGGCTCGGACATCGAGAACGCGCCGCGCACCTCGCCGGCCGCCATCCGGGGCAGGAAGTACTCCTTCTGCTCCTGGGTGCCGTGCTGCTTCAGCATGTACGCCACGATGAAGTGCGTGTTGATGATGCCCGAGACGGACATCCAGCCGCGGGCGATCTCCTCGACGCACAGCGCGTACGTGAGCAGGGACTCGCCCAGGCCCCCGTACTCCTCCGGAATCATCAGGCCGAAGAGCCCGAGCTCCTTGAGGCCGTCGACGATCTGCTGCGGGTACTCGTCGCGGTGCTCCAGCTCGGTCGCGACCGGGATGATCTCCTTGTCGACGAAATCCCGGACGGTGGCCAGGATCTCCTGCTGGATGTCGGTCAGACCGGCGGTCTGGGCGAGTCGTGCCATGACTACTTCTCCGCCTTCTTCGAGGGCTCGATCAGCTCCGGGCGGCCGGGCTGCTCGCCGCCGCGCTCCTTGATGTACGTCTCGGTGGGGACCATCACCTTGCGGCGGAACACGCAGACGAGCGTGCCGTCCTGCTTGTAGCCCTTGGTCTCGACGTAGACGATCCCGCGGTCGTTCTTCGACTTCGAGGGGGTCTTGTCGAGGACGGTCGTCTCGCCGTAGATCGTGTCGCCGTGGAAGGTCGGCGCCACGTGCCGCAGCGACTCGATCTCCAGGTTGGCGATGGCCTTGCCGGAGACGTCCGGCACGGACATGCCGAGCAGCAGCGAGTAGATGTAGTTGCCCACGACGACGTTCTTGCCGAAGTCCGTCGTCTTCTCCGCATAGTTGGTGTCCATGTGGAGGGGGTGGTGGTTCATCGTCAGGAGACAGAAGAGGTGGTCGTCGTACTCGGTGACCGTCTTCCCGGGCCAGTGCTTGTAGACAGCGCCGACCTCGAACTCCTCGTAGGTGCGTCCGAACTGCATCGCTTACGCCTCCGGGGCTTCGAACTTGGAGGTACGGGTCATGCCGGCCGCGCGGCCCTTGCCGGAGATGACCAGCGCCATCTTGCGGCTCGCCTCGTCGATCATCTCGTCGCCGAGCATCGCCGAGCCCTTCTTGCCGCCGGCCTCGGACGTGTAGTACTCGTACGCGTCCAGGATCAGCTCGGCGTGGTCGAAGTCCTCCTGGGACGGCGAGAAGATCTCGTTGGCCGCGGCGACCTGGTCCGGGTGCAGCACCCACTTGCCGTCGAAGCCGAGGGCGGCGGCCCGCTGGGCGACGGCGCGGTAGCCCTCCTGGTTGCGGATCTGCAGGTAGGGGCCGTCGATCGCCTGGAGGTTGTGCGTACGGGCCGCCATCAGGATGCGCATCAGGATGTAGTGGTACGCGTCCGCCGGGTAGCCGGGCGGCTGCTCGCCCACGACCAGCGACTTCATGTTGATGGACGCCATGAAGTCGGCCGGGCCGAAGATGATCGTCTCGACGCGCGGGGAGGCGGCCGCGATCGCGTCGACGTTCACCAGACCCTTGGCGTTCTCGATCTGCGCCTCGATACCGATCTTGCCGACCTCGAAGCCCATCGTCTGCTCGATCTGGGTCAGCAGGAGGTCCAGCGCCACGACCTGCTCGGCGTCCTGGACCTTCGGCAGCATGATGCAGTCGAGGTTCTGGCCCGCGCCCTCGACGACCGTCACCACGTCCCGGTACGTCCAGTGGGTCGTCCAGTCGTTGACCCGCACGACACGCGTCTTGCCCGTCCAGTCGCCCTCGTTGAGGAACTTGACGATGGTGTGCCGGGCCTCGGGCTTGGCCAGCGGCGCGCACGCGTCCTCCAGGTCCAGGAAGACCTGGTCGGCCGGCAGCCCCTGGGCCTTCTCCAGGAAGCGCGGGTTCGAACCGGGCACCGCGAGGCAGGAGCGGCGCGGGCGCAGCCGGTTGACGGACGTAGTCATGCGGGGACCTCCAGAGGGTCGAGCTTGTTCGCTTTCCGGATCTCGTCGACGATACGTCCGATGATCTCCGTGATACCGAAGTCCTTCGGTGTGAAGACGGCGGCGACACCCGCACGCTTCAGTTCGGCGGCGTCGGCGTTCGGGATGATCCCGCCGACGATGACCGGAATGTCGCCGGCACCCGCCTCGCGGAGCCGGTCGAGGACATCCGGTACCAGCTCGGCGTGCGAGCCGGAAAGGATCGACAGGCCCACACAGTGCACGTCCTCCGCGAGTGCGGCGTTGACGATCTGCTCGGGCGTGAGCCGGATGCCCTGGTAGACCACCTCGAAGCCGGCGTCGCGCGCGCGGACCGCGATCTGCTCGGCGCCGTTGGAGTGCCCGTCCAGGCCCGGCTTGCCGACGAGCAGCCGCAGCCGGCCGGAGGCCAGCTCGTCGGCGGTACGGGCCACCTTCTCCCGGACGAGAGCCAGCGGGGTGCCCTCCTCGGCGGTCACGGCGACCGGCGCCGACGAGACCCCGGTCGGGGCGCGGAACTCGCCGAAGACGTCCCGCAGCGCCCACGACCACTCGCCTGTGGTGACACCCGCGCGGGCGCACTCGACGGTGGCGGCCATCAGATTGCCGTCGCCGGCGGCCGTGGCCTTCAGCGCGGCCAGGGCGTCCTGGGCGCGGCTCTCGTCGCGGTTGTCGCGCCACTCGTGGAGCTTTGCGACGACCCGCGCCTCGTTCGCCGGGTCCACCGTCATGATCGCGGTGTCGAGGTCCGCGGTGAGCGGGTTCTCCTCGGTGGTCTCGAAGATGTTGACGCCGACGATCTTCTCGTCGCCGGCCTCGATCCTGGCCCGCCGCTCGGCGTGCGAGGACACCAGTTGCGACTTCAGGTAGCCGGACTCGACGGCCGCCATCGCGCCGCCCATCTCCTGGATCCGGGCGATCTCGGCGAGGCACTCCTCGACCAGGGCGTCCACCTTGGCCTCGATGACGTGCGAGCCCGCGAAGATGTCCTCGTACTCCAGCAGATCGCTCTCGTGCGCGAGGACCTGCTGGATACGGAGGGACCACTGCTGGTCCCAGGGCCGGGGCAGGCCCAGGGCCTCGTTCCACGCCGGCAGCTGGACGGCGCGGGCGCGCGCGTCCTTGGACAGCGTCACGGCGAGCATCTCCAGGACGATGCGCTGGACGTTGTTCTCCGGCTGGGCCTCGGTCAGTCCGAGCGAGTTGACCTGGACGCCGTAGCGGAAGCGGCGTTGCTTCTCGTTCTCGATGCCGTACCGCTCGCGCGTCACCTTGTCCCAGATACGGCCGAAGGCGCGCATCTTGCACATCTCCTCGATGAAGCGGACGCCCGCGTTCACGAAGAAGGAGATACGGGCGACGACATCGCCGAACTTCTCCTGCGGCACCTGCCCGGAGTCGCGTACGGCGTCGAGCACGGCTATCGCCGTGGACATCGCGTACGCGATCTCCTGGACGGGTGTGGCCCCGGCCTCCTGCAGGTGGTAGCTGCAGATGTTGATCGGGTTCCACTTGGGGATGTTCGCGACCGTGTAGGTGATCATGTCGGTCGTCAGGCGCAGCGACGGTCCCGGCGGGAAGACGTGCGTCCCGCGCGACAGGTACTCCTTGACGATGTCGTTCTGCGTCGTCCCCTGGAGCTTGGTGATGTCGGCGCCTTGTTCCTCCGCGACCACCTGGTAGAGCGCCAGCAGCCACATGGCGGTGGCGTTGATGGTCATCGAGGTGTTCATCTGCTCCAGGGGGATGTCCTGGAACAGCCGGCGCATGTCACCGAGGTGCGAGACCGGGACCCCCACCCGGCCGACCTCGCCGCGGGCGAGGATGTGGTCGGGGTCGTAGCCGGTCTGCGTCGGCAGGTCGAACGCCACCGACAGGCCGGTCTGGCCCTTGGCGAGGTTGCGCCGGTACAGCTCGTTGGACGCCTCGGCCGTGGAGTGACCGGCGTACGTGCGCATGAGCCACGGCCGGTCCTTCTGGACCTTCTGACGCTCTGTCATCTAACGGACCTCTGACTCAGATGTTCCGGAAGCGGTTGATGGCGTCGATGTGCTTGGCGCGCATCTCCTCGTCGCGCACGCCCAGGCCCTCGCTCGGAGCGAGCGCCAGCACGCCGACCTTGCCCTGGTGCAGGTTGCGGTGCACGTCGTAGGCGGCCTGGCCGGTCTCCTCCAGGGAGTACACCCTGGAGAGAGTCGGGTGGATCTTGCCCTTGGCGATCAGGCGGTTGGCCTCCCACGCCTCGCGGTAGTTCGCGAAGTGCGAGCCGATGATGCGCTTCAGCGACATCCACAGGTAGCGGTTGTCGTACTCGTGGTTGTAGCCCGAGGTCGAGGCGCAGGTGACGATCGTGCCGCCCTTGCGGGTCACGTAGACCGAGGCGCCGAAGGTCTCGCGGCCCGGGTGCTCGAAGACGATGTCGACGTCCTCGCCGCCCGTGAGCTCGCGGATGCGCTTGCCGAAGCGCTTCCACTCCTTCGGGTCCTGGGTGTGCTCGTCCTTCCAGAACTTGTAGCCCTCGGCGTTGCGGTCGATGATCGCCTCGGCGCCCATCGCGCGGCAGATGTCCGCCTTCTGCTCGCTGGAGACGACGCAGATCGGGTTGGCGCCGCCGGCCAGCGCGAACTGGGTGGCGTACGAACCGAGTCCGCCGCTCGCGCCCCAGATCAGCACGTTGTCGCCCTGCTTCATGCCGGCGCCGTTGCGGGAGACCAGCTGGCGGTACGCGGTGGAGTTGACCAGACCCGGTGCCGCCGCCTCCTCCCAGCTCAGGTGCTTGGGCTTCGGCATCAGCTGGTTCGACTTGACGAGTGCGATCTCCGCCAGGCCGCCGAAGTTCGTCTCGAAGCCCCAGATCCGCTGCTCGGGGTCGAGCATCGTGTCGTTGTGGCCGTCGGAGCTCTCCAGCTCGACGGAGAGGCAGTGCGCGACGACCTCGTCACCGGGGTTCCAGGCGTTGACGCCGGGGCCGGTGCGCAGGACGACGCCCGCCAGGTCGGAGCCGATGACGTGGTACGGCAGGTCGTGGCGCTTGGTGAGCTCGGAGAGCTTTCCGTAGCGCTCCAGGAAGCCGAAGGTCGGGAGCGGCTCGAAGATCGAGGTCCAGACGGAGTTGTAGTTGACCGAGCTGGCCATGACCGCCACGAGCGCCTCACCCGGGCCGAGCTCGGGGACGGGCACGTCGTCGAGGTGGAGGGACTTGCGCGGGTCCTTCTCGCGCGTCGTCAGACCCGAGAACATCTCGGTCTCGTCCTTGTGCACGGTCACCGCACGGTACGACTCGGGGAGCGAGAGTGCGGCGAAGTCGGCGGACGTCGAGTCCGGCGACTGAATCGCGTCCAGGATTTCCTTCACGGTGTTGCCTCCGGCGAAGAGCGTTCGAATTCGGTGAACGCTGAGGGGAACGTCGGGGAGTGCTGCTTCGGAGGTGCCGTCGGTATCGGCGGGGGTGGTGCTGTGGCAGCGCTTTTGTGGGCGCGGGAGGTTGCCTGTGACGCAGGCGTCCGGGCGCGCGAGCCGGGAGGCTTGCGGGGACAGCCGGCGTACGACAGTTGTCTGCACGCCGGCCGCCCGGACAACATCAACGTATGGCACCCCGTGCCAACTCGCAAGACACTGGGTGCCAGAGATTTCACTCAGATGCAATCCGCGTGTCACAGATGAGCGATGATCGATCGAAAGTTCGCTGAAAAGCGACAATCGCCGGACGGGCTCAGAATGAGCTCGTCCGGCGATTGAGGAGAATCGAGGAGAGGGTCTGGGACCGGGCCCCCACGTGGCGCCGCACACATCGCGGGAAGGGGCGGGGCGGCGCGGGGAACGGCCCCGCGCTACTTCTTCCTCAGCGCCTGCTCGATCGTGCGCATGACCTCCGGCAGGGGCACGTCCGTGCGGGCCACGGCCACCAGCACCTCGCCGCTCGTGTGCACCTGCGCGGCAGGGCTCCGGTCCGCGCCGGAGCGCCCCGCGCCGATCCCCGTGCCGAACGTGTCGCGGACGATCGCGAAGGCGTGGTCGAGCTGGGCCTCCACATCGCCCTGACCGCCCGCCCGCAGCCAGCGGCGCAGTACGTGGTTGTGGGCGGTGACCACGGCGGACGCCGCCACCTCGGCGAGCAGCGGGTCGTCGTTGCCGTCGTGGTGGTCGCGCTCGTCGAAATGGCCCAGCAGATAGCGGGTGAAGAGCCGCTCGTAGCGGGCCACCGAGGCGATCTCGCGCTCGCGCAGCGTGGGCACCTCGCGGGTGAGGCGGTAGCGCTCGACGGAGACCGCCGGCGAGGCCGCGTACATCTTCATGACCTCCTTGATGCCCCGGCACACGGTGTCGAGCGGGTGCTCATGGGCCGGAGCGGCGTTCAGCACCGCCTCGGCCCGTACGAGCGTGTCGTCATGGTCGGGGAAGATGGCCTCTTCCTTGGAGCGGAAGTGCCGGAAGAACGTCCGGCGGGCTACACCGGCCGCCGCGGCGATCTCGTCGACGGTCGTCGCCTCGTACCCCTTGGTCGCGAACAGCTCCATCGCTGCCGCGGCCAGCTCTCGGCGCATCTTGAGCCGCTGAGCTGCGGCGCGACTGCCTGCGGCACTTTCCGGGGCGTCGGTCGTGGCGGAGGTACGGGCCGTCCGTCGGGGAGCGTCAGCGGGCTGGGACATGCCCTGAACGTACTGCATTTGCGCAGGAGACTGTGCCTGCGGGGGCGGGCCGCCCGCGCCGTCGAGCAACCCGCCCCACCCCGCGCCGTGCGCGCGGCCGGAATCAGCGACGGGCATATTCGCGGAAGCCGCGCCCCGTCTTGCGGCCGAGGCAGCCCGCAGCCACCAGGTGCTCGAGCAGTGGCGCGGGGGCCAGGCCCGGGTCCCGGAACTCGCGGTGCAGCACCTTCTCGATGGCCAGCGAGACATCGAGACCGACCACGTCGAGCAGCTCGAAGGGCCCCATGGGGTAGCCGCCGCCGAGCTTCATCGCGGCGTCGATGTCGTCGAGCGATGCGTAGTGCTCCTGGACCATCTTGATCGCGTTGTTGAGGTACGGGAACAGCAGCGCGTTCACGATGAAGCCGGCCCGGTCGCCGCAGTCCACCGGGTGCTTCTTGATCCGGGCGGTGACCTCGCGGACCGTCGCGTGGACATCGTCCGAGGTCAGGACCGTACGGACCACCTCGACGAGCTTCATCGCCGGGGCCGGGTTGAAGAAGTGCATCCCGATGACGTCCTGGGGCCGCGAGGTGGCGCGCGCACAGGCGACGACGGGCAGCGAGGACGTGGTGGTGGCGAGCACCGCGCCCGGCTTGCAGACCTTGTCGAGAGTGGCGAACAGCTCCTGCTTGATCTCCAGGTCCTCGGCGACGGCCTCCACCGCCAGATCGACCTCGGCGAAGGCGTCCAGCGAGCCGGCCGGGGTGATCCGGGCCAGCGTCTCGTCCCGTGCCTCGGCGGTCAGCCGGCCCTTGTCGACAGAGCGTGAAAGCGACTTGGCGATACGGGACTTGGCGGTCTCGGCCTTCTCCTGACTGCGGGCGGCGAGGACCACGTCGTAGCCGGCCTTCGCGAAGACCTCCGCGATCCCACTCGCCATCGTGCCGGAACCGGCCACGCCCACCGAGCTCACCGGGCGGGCGGCGGCGGTCTGCGCGGCCTCCAGCGGCGTCAGCGCGTCCCGCACGACCGTGCTGCTGTCCGGCGCCTCGTACGTGTAGAAGCCGCGTCCCGACTTGCGGCCGGTCAGGCCCGCCTCGCTGAGCTGCTTCAGGATGGGCGCGGGGGCGTGCAGCCGGTCACGGGACTCGGCGTACATCGCGTCGAGGACGGTACGCGCGGTGTCGATGCCGATCAGGTCGAGCAGCGCGAGCGGGCCCATCGGCAGGCCGCAGCCCAGCTTCATCGCGGCGTCGATGTCCTCGCGGGAGGCGTACTTCGCCTCGTACATCGCGGCGGCCTGGTTGAGGTAGCCGAAGAGCAGCCCGTCCGCGACGAACCCGGGCCGGTCGCCGACCGCGACGGGCTCCTTGCCCAGGTCGCGGGCGAGGGCGGTGACGGACTCGACCGCCTGCGGGGCGGTCAGCACCGAGGAGACCACCTCGACGAGCTTCATCGCCGGGGCCGGGTTGAAGAAGTGCAGGCCGAGGACGCGCTCGGGGTGCGCCGAGTCGGCGGCGAGCCGGGTCACGGACAGCGCGTTGGTGCCGGTGGCCAGGATCGCCTCCGGGCGGACGATGGCGTCGAGCGCACGGATGACCTGCTGCTTCGTCTCGTACGACTCGGGCACGACCTCGATCACGAGGTCGGCGTCGGCCGCCGCCTGCAGATCGGAGAAGGTGCGGAAGCGGGCGAGGACGTTCCGCCGCTCCTCCTCGGTGATGCGCTCGCGCTGCACGGCGCGGGCCGTGGAGGCTTCGAGGGCGGAGGCGGCGTGGCGGGCGGCGGCGTCGCTGATGTCGATACCGATCACCTCGCGGCCGGCGCGGGCGAGGACCTCGGCGATGCCGGTGCCCATGGTGCCGAGGCCGACGACGGCAATGGTGGAGAGAGGGGTGTCCATCACGGGACTCCAGGAATGAGTGACGACTGAGGGAGGGCGCGCGTGCGGAAGGGGCGCGCTGCGGTGCGTGTCGCTGTGAACCGCGGCCAAACCGCGGTGAGGAAGCGACGGACTCTGTCCCGGAGCCACGTCGTACAGAACTGCCGAACCGACAACACTCGCGGTGGCTGCGTCACCAGGCCACCGAGAGCTGCGCGGGTGTGACCCGCTCACTTGAGGTTAACTTGCGGGTAACGAGCGCGCCAGCCCTGTGCGGATGTGATCTGCGCCGCGCGCCCCGCGGACGCGGCAGCCCGGCAATAAGGTGCTTGCCATGGACGCGGATCTCGAGGACCTGGCGCTGCGCACGCAACAGGAGCTGACCGGTCCCGCCGACGAGGAACTGCACCGGCAGCTGACCGCCACAGTCGACCTCGACGCACTCGCCGCCGTGCTGACCGAGACCGAACGGCCGTTATGGGCGCGGGAGATCGCCGCGTTCCGGCTCGGCTGCGCCGGGGACGACCGGGCCTTCGAACCGCTCGTCCTGCTGCTCAACCACCGCGACGCCGAGCGTTGCGTCTCCGCCTCTTACGCCCTGACGAGGCTCCGCGACCCACGCACCGCACGCGCCGCCGCCGCGCTCGCCACCAACGAGCTGCGCGTCGCCTACGCCCTGACCCCGGTGCGGCTTCTCACCACCCTGCGGGCCCCCGAATCCACCCCGGCGCTGATCACCACACTTGGGCGGAGGCTGGCCCCGGGAGATCCGCACTGGCGGGTGGCGCTCGCCTGCGTCGAAGGTCTGGGCGCGCTCGCGGACGAGCGCGCCCGCCCGGTCCTGGAAGCGGCCCGCGCTCACCCGCGCCTGTCCGCCGCCGCCTCCGCGGCACTCAGCCGCCTGCCGTAGCGCACCTCGGGCACCGCGACGCCGCCCACCTCGAACGGCTCCTCGGCCCCGTCAGCCGCGAACCCCGCCCGCTCGTAGAAGCGGCGCGCCGCCGCGTTCTCCTTCAGCACCCACAGCAGCAGCGACGGACAGCCGTCTGCCTTGGCCCGGGAGACCAGTTCGGCCATGAGCACACGTCCCACCCCGGTCCCGATCCGCTCCGGCCGTACATAGAGCGCGTAGACCTCGCCGTCGCGGGTCGTCGCGTCCTCTTCGCGGTACGGCCCGTAGCAGCCCCAGCCGACCACCTCGCCACTCACCTCCGCGACCACATGGACCACCCCCGCGCCGGCCGCGGCGGCCAACTGCGCCCTGCGCCGCTCGGCGTCCTCCGCCTCGTCCATCCCGTCGAGATACGACCGCGGTATCAGCCCCGCGTACGCGTGCCGCCATCCGCCGACCCGGACGGCCGCGACCGCCTCGCAGTCGGCATCCGCCATGTCCCGCACCCGAACGCCCTGGCGGCCCTCGTCGGAGGCGATCCGGCCGGACGCCGCGGGGAAACGGCCCGCGCCCGTCGTCGCACGGGTGCGGCCGGTGGCGGGGAGGACGCCGTCAGGGGCGTGCACACGGGTGAGGTGCGTATTCATGTCCTCATCCTGGCGCACGCCACTGACAACGGGAGGGCCCGGCCGGGGTGCCGGTCAGTTTCTGTGACCGAGTGCCTGGTGCAGTGCGGACCCGGCCCGGGCCGCGTCCGTGGACCCGGGGCGGAGCGACGTCTTGAGCGGCTTCGGCTCCGGACCCGCCGCGCAGACGGCGTCCGCCTCACCGGCGCCTGCCCGCGGCAGCTTCCCGGTGGCCAGATAGTCCGTCAGATGGCGGTCCAGGCAGGCGTTTCCGCCCAGCGTGATCCCGTGGTTCCCGCCGCCGTCCTCGACCACCAGACGGGAGCCGTGCAGTTTGCGGTGGAGAGCGGCACCGCCCTCGAACGGGGTGGCCGCGTCCTCCGTGGCCTGGAAGATCAGCACCGGCGGCAGTGCATGGTTCGAGACGTCCGTCGGGCGCAGCGGCTCGACGGGCCAGGACGCGCACGGGGCGTTGTACCAGGCGTTGTTCCAGGTGGAGAAGCGTGCCTTGGCGTACACCGTCCAGTTGTCGCCGCGCCAGGTGGCCCAGTCCCGGGGCCAGCCGGCGTCCCGGCACTGCACCGCCGTGTAGACGGAGTAGCCGTTCTCGCCCTCCGCGTCGACCGCGCCGAAGGACCTGTACGCCTCGACCAGCCGGCGGGGGTCCTTGTCGTTCACATACGCCGCGAACGCCTCGGCGAGGTGCGGCCAGAAGCCGTTGTAGTAACCGCCCGGCAGGAAGGTGTCCTCGAGTTCGGCGGGACCGACCTTCCTGCCGCCCGGCTGCTTGCGCAGCGCGTCACGCATCGCGTACCACGCGGCCTCGACCCTCGCCGGGTCGCTGCCCAGCCGGTACGTCGCGTTGTGTTTGGCCACCCATGCGGCGAAGGCCTTGTGGCGGGCGTCGAAGCCGTAGTCCTGGCCGAGGTTGGCGTCGTACCAGACGCTGTCCGGGTTCACCACGGAATCGAGCACCGCGCGCCGCACCCGGTGCGGGAAGTACTTGGCGTACACGGCACCGAGATACGTGCCGTACGAGTATCCGAGGTAGTTGATCTGCGTGGCACCGAGGGCGTGCCGGATGAGATCCAGGTCCTTCGCCACGTTGACCGTGTGCATATGGGGCAGCACATTGCCGTACTTGGCCGTGCAGGCCTGGGCGAAGGACCGTGCCCTGGCCAGATTCGCCTCCTCGAGCTCCTGGTTCCCCGGCACCGTGTCGGGGCGTACGGGGGCGAAGTGGCCGGGTCTGCAGTTCAGCGCGGGCTTCGAGGCGCCCACACCGCGCGGGTCGAAGCCGACGACGTCGTACTGGGCGGCGACCTTCGCGGGCAGTGAGGCCGCCACGAACCCGGCCAGCTTCCGCCCGCTTCCGCCGGGACCGCCCGGGTTGACCAACAGCGGCCCCTGGAACGTCCGTGCCGTGTGCCGGACCCGCGAGAGCGCGAGCGAGATCCGCCTGCTGTGCGGATCGGTGTGATCCAGCGGCACCGCCAGCTGGGCACACTCGAGCCTCGGGTACTTCTCGGTGGCGCAGCCGGTCCACTTCAAGGCCCCGGCCTGCGATGCCGCGGGTTCGGCGGGTCCTGCGGACGCGGAGGGCACGGCGGCGACCAGTCCCGTCACCGCCGCTCCGACGGCGACCAGCACTCCTGCGCGACTGTACATATGGCCTCCCGTGATGGCGGGGGGCGCGGCCGAGTGGCAGAGCCCCGGCGGCAGCGTTCCCCGATATCCGCCCGGAAGGTCATGTTCGTACGGGATGTGACCCGTTTGGTGAGGTGGCGGGCCCGTGAACAGGCTTCAGAGGAGGGTGAGCTGAGTGGCGGCAGGCTCGGCAAGAGCGGGCTCGGCGGTCACCGGGATCCGGCGCGGTGTGCCCCGCTGGGCAGGCCCGATGCCGAACTCCGAGGCGAGCTCATGGACGTGACGGGTGATCCGCCGCTGGTACCACTTGGGCGCGTAGGCCCCCTCCGCGTAGAGCCGCTCGTAGCGGCGCACCAGATGCGGATGCTCCCGCCCGAGCCACGCCATGAACCATTCGCGCGCTCCCGGCCGCAGATGGAGGACGAGCGGGGTCACGGACGTCGCCCCGGCCGCGGCGATCGCCCGTACCGTCGCGCGCAGCTGATCCGGGTGGTCACCGAGGAACGGGATCACGGGGGCCATCAGGACCCCGCAGCCGATGCCGTGGTCGGTGAGGGTCCGTACGACGTCGAGGCGGCGCTCCGGCGAGGGGGTGCCCGGCTCGACCGTGCGCCACAGCTCGCGGTCCGTGAAGCCGACGGAGACGGAGATCCCGACCTCGGTGACCGCGGCGGCCTGTCGCAGCAGGTCCAGGTCGCGCAGGATCAGCGTGCCCTTGGTGAGGATCGAGAAGGGGTTCGCGTAGTCGCGGAGGGCGTCGATGATCCCCGGCATCAGCCGGTAGCGCCCCTCCGCCCGCTGGTAGCAGTCGACATTGGTGCCCATCGCGATGTGTGCGCCCTGCCAGCGGCGGGAGGCCAGCTGGCGGCGGAGCAGCTCGGGAGCGTTGATCTTGACGACGATCTGGCTGTCGAAGCCGAGGCCCGTGTCGAGGTCCAGATAGCTGTGGGTCTTGCGGGCGAAGCAGTACACGCATGCGTGGGTGCAGCCGCGGTACGGATTGACCGTCCACTCGAACGGCATCCGTGAGGCGCCGGGGACCCGGTTGAGTATCGAGCGGGCACGGACCTCGTGGAAGGTGATTCCGCGGAACTCCGGGGTGTCGAAGGTGCGTGTGGTCACCGCGTCGGCGCCGAAGAGCGTGATGTCCCCGGCCTCGGCGGGGCTCTCGGGGTCCGTGGCGTGCGGGGTGCTGAGGGTGTTCTCGGCGAGATTGTCCCAGCGCATGGGCGCCTCCTCGGTAGCGCTGACCACAGAATAGAACATGTGTTCCCTTGATCGCCGCAACCCCGATTTTGGGCGGCCGTGCGTGAAGTGGTTGGCTGGTCCATCCCAAGAACCGAATGCTGGAGGATGAGGCATGGCGCAGGTCGAGGCCACGACGGAGCGGATCATCGCGGCGGGCGCGGAGACCGTGTTCGACGCGCTGGCCGACTACAAGGACACCCGCGCGAAGCTCCTGCCCGGGCACTTCAGCGAGTACCAGGTGCGCGAGGGCGGCGACGGCGAGGGCACCCTCGTCCACTGGAAGCTCCAGGCCACCAGCAAGCGCGTCCGCGACTGCCTGCTGGAGGTGACCGAGCCGACCGACGGGCAGCTCGTCGAGAAGGACCGCAACTCCTCCATGGTCACCACCTGGACGGTCACGCCGGCGGGCGAGGGCCGCTCCAAGGTCGTCGTCACCACCGTCTGGAACGGTGCCGGCGGCATCGGCGGCTTCTTCGAGCGGACCTTCGCCCCCAAGGGCCTCGCGCGGATCTACGACGAGCTCCTCGCCAAACTGGCCGCCGAGGTCGAGAAGTAGTCCCGCCCTTTCGCGGCTCGCCGTAAAGGTCACCGTTTCGAGTGGTTTTCTCCGCGGCTCCGCCGCGCGCCCGGCGCGCCGGAAGCCGCGGGAAAGCTCCTGATGAGCGCCCGGAGTGCGCCCCGGTGGCCCGCTCCGCACACCGTCCGCGCCCCCGCTCCCCAGTAACGTCCCGCTTGCTCCGTCTTGGCGCGTAATGCGAAGAATGGCGCCGCGCAGCCGCGACGAGGGGAGCAGTACGTGGGCGGGATCACGCTGGTGAAGGACGGGCAGGCCGCCGGGGAGACGGCCGAAGACCGCTGGGCCCCCGAGCCGCCGGCCGCAGGATCCTCCGGCGTGGCAACGGACCTGAGTCCCCGTCGCGTACGCCTCGTCTTCTTCGGCCTGATGCTCGCGCTGCTGCTCGCCGCGCTCGAGCAGATGATCGTGGCCACCGCCCTGCCGAAGATCGTCGGCGAACTCCAGGGCCTGGACCGGATGCCCTGGGCGATCACCGCGTATCTCCTCACCGCCACCATCGGCCTGCCCGTCTACGGAAAGCTCGGCGATCTCTACGGCCGCAAGGGCATCTTCCAGTTCGCGATCGTCGTCTTCGTCATCGGCTCCGCCCTCGCCGGCTGGTCGCGCACCATGGACCAGCTCATCGCCTTCCGCGCCATCCAGGGCATCGGCGCGGGCGGCCTCATGATCGGCGTACAGGCGATCATCGCCGACATCGTCCCGGCCAGGGAGCGCGGGCGTTTCATGGGGCTGATCGGCGCCGCCTTCGGTCTCGCCTCGGTCGCGGGTCCGCTGCTCGGCGGCTTCTTCACCGACCATGTGTCCTGGCGCTGGTGCTTCTACTTCAATGTGCCGTTCGGCCTCGTCACGCTCGTCGTCGTCGCCGTCGTCCTCAAACTGCCGAAGCCGGCGGCGCGGGCGCGCTTCGACGTCCTCGGCGCGCTCTTCCTCGCGGCCGCCTCCACCTGCCTGGTGCTGCTGACCAGTTGGGGAGGCACGGAGTACGCGTGGGACTCACGCGTCATCCTCGGACTCGCCGCAGGGGCCGCCGGAACCGCCCTGCTGTTCCTGGTCGTCGAGCACTACGCGCCCGAACCGGTCATCCCTCTGCGGCTGTTCCGCGACTCTGTCTTCACCATCACCGGCCTGGTGGGGGCCGTCGTGGGTGTCGCCCTCTTCGGCGCCGCCAGCTATCTGCCCACCTTCCTGCAGATGGTCGACGGCGCCAGCGCCACCGAGTCGGGGCTGCTGATGCTCCCCATGATGGGCGGCATCGTCGTCGCCTCGGTCGTCTCCGGACAGCTCATCAGCCGCACCGGCAACTACAAGGTCTACCCGGTGCTCGGCAGTGCCGTCTCGGCCGTCGGGATGTGGCTGCTGTCCAGGCTTGAGGCCGACACCACCCGGCTCCAGTACTCCGTCTGGCAGGCGATCCTCGGCGTCGGCATCGGTCTGGTGATGCCCGTCCTCATCCTGGCCGTGCAGAACGCCGTGCCGCCCGCCGATCTCGGCACCGCCACCAGCGCGAACAACTACTTCCGGCAGATCGGCGGCAGCGTCGGTGCGGCCGTCTTCGGCACCCTCTTCGCCGACCGGCTCACCGACTCCCTCGCCGGCCGGCTCCCGGCCGGCGCCGGACTGCCCGTCCCGGAGTCCATCACTCCACAGCTCGTCCACGCGATGCCACCCGCCCTGCGCGACGGCTACATCCAGGCGTACGCGGACGCGATGCCGCGGATCTTCCTCTACCTCGTGCCGGTGCTCGTCCTCGGCCTCTTCCTCGCCTTCTTCCTCAAGGAGAAACCGCTGGTGTCCCTCAACGCCCCCGCCTCCGCCCAGCCCACCTCCGTACCGCACGCGCGCACCGCGCCACCGTCCCCCGCGCCCGCATCGCCGTACCTCGTGGGCGTACCCGTCTGCGGCACCGTCCAGCACCACGACGGCACCACCGTCCCGCGTGCCGCGCTCACCCTCATCGATGTACGCGGGCAGCAGATCGGGCGCGGCGCCAGCGGCGAGGAGGGGCGCTACGCGCTGAGCGTGCCCGGCCCCGGCTCGTACGTCCTGATCGCGGCGGCCGGCGGGCACCAGCCGCAGGCCGTGTCCGTCACCGTGGGCGAACGGCCGGTGGAACTCGACGTCGTCCTCGGCGGCGCGGGCCGGCTCGCCGGGAGCGTCGTCACCGCCGACGGCAGTCCGGTGCGCGACGCCGCGGTGACGCTGACCGACGTACGCGGAGAGGTCGTCGCCACCACCCGCAGCGGACGCGAGGGCGGCTATGTGATCGCGGAGCTGGTGGCGGGGGAGTACACCCTCGCGGCGAGCGCACCCGCGTTCCGTCCCGCCGCGCTCCCCGTGAGCGTCCAGTCGTCCCGCGAGACCCGGCAGGACATCGAACTCGCGGGCGGCGCGGTCCTGCGCGGCACCGTGCGGGCCGGCGGCGGACGGCCCGTCGAGGACGCGCGGGTGACGCTGCTCGACGCAGGGGGCAATGTCGTCGACACCCTCACCACGGGCCCCGACGGAACCTTCCGCTTCGTCGATCTGTCGTCCGGCGAGTACACCGTGATCGCGGCGGGCTATCCGCCGGTGGCAACGGTGCTGCAGGTCGCCGGCGGCGGACGCACGGAGCGCGATCTCCAACTGGGGCACGAGGACCAGGGTTCCTGACCTCCTGTCGGCGGAGTCATGCGTTCCGCGATTCCGTGCGCGGGCGCACGACCGATTCGGCCGATGCCCGGCGCACGGTGGTCGCAGGGGCCTACCGTGGAGTAAGCAGAGTCTTCAGTGGAGTGACCGCCGCAGATCCCGCGCCCGGGGAAGGAGCCTCCCACCGATGGACAGTGGTGTTCCGCCGAAGCTGCCACGGCAGTACGCAGCGGCCGGGCGGATTCCGCTCGCCGTGGTCGTCGTGGACGGCGACGGCCTCGTGTCGCACTGGTCGACCGGCGCCCGGCGGCTGTTCGGCCACGCGAAGGAGGCTGCCCTCGGCCAGCCCGTCGTCGAGCTGTTGCCGGTCACCGGCGCGCTGACCGAGGAAGGCTCGTACGAGTCGGACGACAGCTACGGCGGTCTCGGACCCGGCCTCGACGCCTCGTTGAACGGGCAGACGTCCTACCCCGCGGCGGGCCGGGCCCGGCTCACCGGCGGCGACGTGGCGGAGGCGAAGGCGCGGAAAGACCGGGTGGACGTCCTGTGGTGGTCGTATCCGCTCGTCGGCCCCGGGCCGGAAAGGCTGCTCGTCCTCGCCGCCGACGCCGCGCAGTTCGACCCCGGCGAGGACACGCCGGGAGCCGAGGAGAGCATGGAGCGGATCGCTCCGGGCTTCGCGCTGCACACCGAGTTCCCCGGCTTCGACGAACTGGCCCGGCGGCTCCCGGAGATCCTGCCGAGCATGAGCGTCCAGGAATCCACCCGCATCGTCGCGCAGGTGCTGGAACTGGGCTATCCCGTCATCGAGTTCAGCCACCACGACCGGGTGCCGGTCACCCCCGACTGGGGAGTGCCGAGGCGCGCGGAGCGGCGGGAGCGGCTGCGCGCCGCCCAGCAGGCGGTGGCCGCGGGACGCCACACGGACGAGGCGGATCAGGAGCTCGACCTCGAATACGCCGCGGTGCGGGAGCGGCTCGAATTCCTCAACGAGGTGAGCGGCCGCATCGGTTCCTCGCTCGATCTCGCCCGGACGATCCAGGAGGTCAGCGCGGCCGTGGTGCCGCGCTTCACCGATGTCGCGGGCACGTATCTGCGCGAGCAGGTCATCGCGGGCGAGGGTTTCCCGGACGGCCCGCCGGACGCCACCACCCTGTGGCACCGGGTCGCCGTCGAGCATGTCGATGCTCCGGGACGCTGGGACGATGTCGTACCCGTCGGCGAATCCATGCCGTTTCCCGTGCACACCCCCTTCTTCCAGTGCATGACCACCGGCGAGCCGGTACTGGTACCGAGGATCAGCGAGGAGATGGGCACCGCCATCGCCTCCCAGTTCGAGAAGCGCGACATCCGGCCGCTGATCAGCGGCCGGTCGATGCTGGTGGTGCCGCTCAAGGCACGCAATGTGGTGCTGGGTTTCATGATCCTGCTGCGCCACCCGGAACGCGCCATGTTCAACGACATGGACCGGGTGACCGGCGCGGAGCTCGCCGCCCGCGCGGGTCTCGTTCTCGACAACGCACGTATGTACACGTACCAGGAGACCGTCGCCGAGACCCTTCAGGATTCGATGCTGCCGCAGGTCACGCCCCGTATGGCGGGCTGCGACACGGCGACCCGCTATCTTCCGGGCACCCTGCTCGGACGCGTCGGCGGAGACTGGTTCGACTCCATCAAACTGCCCGGCTCGCGCACCGCACTGGTCGTCGGCGATGTGATGGGCCACGGCCTCAACTCGGCGGCCATGATGGGCCAGTTGCGTACGGCCGTCCAGACGATGGCGGCCCTCGACCTGCCACCGGGGCAGCTCCTGCGCAACCTCGACGATCTGGCCCAGCGGCTCGGTGAGCACTACCTCGCGACCTGTCTCTACGCCGTGTACGACCCGATCGCCGGCGAGCTGCTGCTGGCCAACGCGGGCCATGTCCCGCCCGTCCTCGTCCGCGCGGCGGACGGCCGCAGCGAGCTGCTCGGTCTGCCCACCGGGGCGCCGATCGGCGTCGGCGGGGTCCCCTTCGAGACCGTGCGCGTCCCCGTCGAGCCCGGTGACCGGCTCGTCATGTGTACGGACGGGCTGGTCGAGGTACGCGGCGAGGACATCGGCGTCGGTCTGGCGACACTCTGCGAGTCCGCGGCACACCCGGCCGCCTCCATGGACGACGCCTGCGACACCATCATCAGGGCGCTCAACACGCGTGGCGGACGCAAGGACGATGTCGCCCTGCTGATGGCGAGGCTCAACGGCATCGCGGCCGACGACGTCGCCCGGTGGCAGCTGGCGCCCGAGCCGCGCGAGGTCCCGAGGGCCCGCCGGCTGGTGCGCGAGCAACTGGCGGCCTGGGGCCTGGACGAATCGGCCGGCACACTGGAACTGCTCGTCAGCGAGCTGGTCACCAACGCCGTACGGCACACCGACAGCCGCCGGATCGAGCTGCGGCTCGTCCGCACCGACGCGCTGCTGTGCGAGGTCACGGACGAAGGGCACACCCTGCCCACGCTGCTCAGCGCCGGCCCGGACGACGAGTCCGGGCGCGGACTGCGGGTGGTGAGCGCCCTGGCGAGCGAGTGGGGGACCAGCCGGTCCGGCCACGGCACCTCGGTCTGGTGCGAGCTGCCGGTCCCGAGCGGGGCGAGGCGTGCGCGCGTGTCGAACGCCAGGTGAACGATTGCGCCGGAACCTTGTCGCTCCGACCTGTCGGCGGTAGACCGATCTTGACGCAGCGTCAGGTCCTGGCGCCGTGCAGTCCGTTCACCCTGGGGAGCTGCGCATGAGCGTGACGAGTCGGTACAAGGACGCCTGGGAGGGCTTCTGGCGGGAGGCTCCGGACGAGCCGGGAGCGGTGTTCTGGGACGCCGAGCCGGCGCTGACGGCGAGCCGGCACCTGGCTCTCTTCGAGCCGCATCTCACGGCGCCGGGGCTGCCTCTCGTGGATCTCGGCTGCGGCAACGGAACCCAGACGCGGTATCTCGCGGACCGCTTCCCGCGGGTGCTCGGGGTGGACCTGGCGGCGGCCGCGATCATGCACGCCCGCCGGCAGGACAGACAGGGTGAGGTCCGCTTCCGTGAGGTCGACGCGGTGGACGCGGCCGCAGTGGAGCAGCTGCACGCCGAGCTCGGCGACACCAACGTCTACATGCGGGGCGTGCTGCACCAGAGCGAGCAGCAGGACCGGGCGGCCCTGGCGGAGTCCATCGCGACCTTGGTGGGGGACGGCGGCCGGGCCTTCGTCGTGGAGCCGGCCGAGGCCGCCGGGCAGGTCCTGATGAGCCTCGCGCAGAGCCCGTCCGGCCCGCCTCCGAAGCTCCGGCCGGTCCTGCGGCACGGCATCGCGCCGGGCACGGTCGCCGACGCACAGGTCCCGGAATACTTCCGGGCAGCGGGCCTGGACGTGGTGGCGAGGGGCGAACTGCCGCTGGCCACGACCGAGTACGCGGCGGACGGCTCGCGCATCGAACTGCCGTCGACTTGGCTGGTCGTGGGCCGGAACGGGTGACGCCACAGGTCTGAACCACGGACAGTTATCCACAGGGCTGGTCGGCCCGGCGGGCGGCGCGTACGGTTCCAGGCATGAAGATCCTCATCAGTGCCGACATGGAAGGCGCCACCGGTGTCACCTGGCCGGCCGACGTGCTGCCGGGCACGCCTGAGTGGGAACGGTGCCGGTCCCTGTTCACCTCGGATGTGAATGCGGCGGTGCTCGGCTTCTTCGACGGCGGTGCCGACGAGGTGCTTGTCAACGAAGCGCACTGGAGCATGCGTAATCTGCTGCTGGAGCACCTGGACGAGCGTGTCGAGATGCTGACAGGCCGACACAAATCGCTCTCCATGGTCGAAGGCGTGCAGCACGGCGATGTGGACGGCATCGCCTTCGTCGGCTACCACACAGGAGCGGGCGCCGAGGGTGTGCTGGCGCACACGTACTTGGCGAACTCGATCACGGGCGTCTGGCTCAACGGCACACGGGCGAGCGAGGGCCTGCTCAACGCGCACGTGGTCGCGGAGTACGGCGTCCCGGTGATCCTGGTCACAGGCGACGATCTGACCTGCGAGGACGCTCTGGGGTACGCACCGGAGGCCCGCAAGGTCGCCGTCAAGGACCATGTCTCACGGTACGCGGCGGTGTGCCGCACACCGGCCCGCACGGCCGCCGACATCCGCGCGGCGGCCAAGGAGGCCACGGCACTGGCCGTCCGCCACGATCCGGTGCAGGGCGGTCCGTTCACGGTGGAGCTGGAGTTCGACGCGGAGCACCTCGCCGCCGCCGCGACCGTCGTACCGGGCGCGACCCGCAGCGGCGAGCGGCGCACCGTCTACACCAGCGAGACGATGTATGAGGCCATTCGTACGTTCAAGGCGGTCACGACGATCGTCTCAGCCGCGGTGGAGGAGCAGTATGGCTGACGTGACTCGCCCCGAAACGCAGACCGGCACGCCTTCGGCAACTCCCGCCGGCACGACCGTCGACAGCATCGCCCTCGACGAGGTGGTGGCCTTCACCTCCGAACTGATCCGCATCGACACCACCAACCGCGGCGGCGGGGACTGCCGCGAGAGGCCCGCCGCCGAGTACGCGGCGGAGCGGCTCGCCGGAGCCGGCCTCGAGCCGGTGCTGCTGGAGCGCACCCCCGGTCGCACGAATGTGGTGGCCAGGATCGAAGGCACCGACCCGTCCGCCGACGCCCTGCTCGTCCACGGCCATCTGGACGTGGTCCCCGCCGAGCCCGCCGACTGGTCCGTGCACCCGTTCTCCGGCGAGGTCCGCGACGGCGTCGTCTGGGGCCGCGGAGCCGTCGACATGAAGAACATGGACGCGATGATCCTCGCGGTCGTCCGGGCCTGGAAGCGCGCGGGCGTCCGGCCCCGCAGGGACATCGTCATCGCCTACACGGCGGACGAGGAGGCCAGCGCGATCGACGGTTCGGGCTTCCTCGCCGACCAGCACGCGGAGTTGTTCGAGGGCTGCACGGAAGGCATCAGCGAATCCGGGGCGTTCACCTTCCACGCCGGGCCCGGAATGGCGCTGTACCCGATCGGGGCGGGAGAGCGGGGAACCGCCTGGCTCAAGCTCACCGCCCACGGCAGGGCCGGGCACGGCTCCAAGGTCAACCGGTCCAATGCGGTGACCAGGCTGGCCGAGGCCATCGGCCGGATCGGCCGGCACGAGTGGCCGGTCCGTCTCACACGCACCGTGCGGGCCGCCCTGTCCGAGCTGGCCGTGCTGTACGGCATCGAGGTCGACGTCGATGCCCCGGACTTCGACGTGGACGCCTTCATGGCGAAGCTCGGCCGGGCCGCGGCACTGGTCGAGCCGGTCGTGCGCAACAGCGCCAACCCGACCATGCTGGACGCCGGCTACAAGGTCAACGTGATCCCGGGGCATGCCACCGCGTATGTCGACGGGCGGATGCTGGCGGGCGGCGAGGAGGAGTTCCGCGAGACCCTCGACCGGCTCACCGGACCCGACGTCGACTGGGAGTTCCACCATCGGGAGGTGGCCCTGGAGGCACCCGTCGACTCCCCGACCTTCGCCAAACTGCGCGCGGCGATCGAGCGCTTCGATCCCGCCGGGCACGTCATCCCGTTCTGCATGTCGGGCGGCACCGACGCCAAGCAGTTCGCCCGCCTCGGGATCACCGGCTACGGCTTCTCACCGCTGAAGCTGCCCGAGGGCTTCGACTACGCGGCCATGTTCCACGGAGTCGACGAGCGCGTGCCGGTCGAGGCTCTTCACTTCGGCGTCCGGGTTCTCGACCACTATCTGAAGTCCGCATAGGGGAGTTGGCATGGTACCCACGGGGGCTTACGGCACCTGGCCGTCGCCGATCGACGCCGCGCTCGCCGCATCCCACGACGGCCGTCCCGAGTACGCGGGCGCCGTCGGTGACGAGCTGTGGTGGACCGCGCCACGCCCCACCGAGGGCGGGCGCCGCGCCCTGGTGCGCCGGAGGGTCGGCGGAGCCGAGGAGTCGGTGCTGCCCGCCCCGTGGAATGTGCGCAGCAGAGTCATCGAGTACGGCGGACAGCCGTGGGCCGGAGCCGCCCGGCCCGATGACGGCCCGCTCGTCGTCTTCGTCCACCACCCCGACCAGCGGCTGTATGCGTACGAGCCGGACGGCGGCGGCGAGCCGCGGCCGCTCACCCCCCTGTCCCGGGTGGGCGGCGGGCTGCGTTGGGTGGACCCGGTGATCCACCTCGACCGCGGTGAGGTCTGGTGCGTGCTGGAGGAGTTCACCGGGGAAGCGCCCACCGATCTGCGGCGGGTGATCGCGGCGGTGCCGCTGGACGGTTCGGCGGCCGACGACCGCGGCGCCGTCCGGGAGCTGACCGACGACCGGCACCGCTTCGTCACCGGCCCCCGGCTCTCGCCCGACGGGCGGCACGCCGCGTGGATCGCCTGGGACCACCCGAGGATGCCGTGGGACGGCACGGAGGCGATGGCCGCCGAGGTGACGGACGGCGGATCCTTCGCCGCGGTACGGAAGGTCGCCGGCGGGCCCGACGAGTCGGTCGCCCAGGTCGACTGGGCCCGGGACGGCTCGCTGCTGTTCGTCTCCGACCCCGGCAACTGGTGGGAGCTGCGGCGCATCCGGCCCGATGTTCTCGCGGCCGGCGGGGCGACCGCCACCGGACTCTGCGAGGGGCGGGGCGAGGAGTTCGGCGGGCCGCTGTGGAAGATCGGCCTCAAGTGGTTCCAGCCGTTGGACAACGGGCTGATCGCGGTCATTCACGGAAAGGGAACCACGGCCCTCGGCATACTCGACCCCGAGACGGGGGAGCTCGTGGACGCCGCGGGCCCCTGGACCGAGTGGGCGCCGACGCTGACCGCGCACGGCAGCCGCGTCTTCGGTGTCGCAGCGAGCCCGCGCAGCGCGTACGAAGTGGTGGAGCTCGACACCTGCACGGGCAGGACCCGTGTGATCGGCTCGAAGCACGACGACCCCGTGGACCCCTCGTACTACCCCGAGCCGCAGATCCGCACCTTCACCGGGCCGGACAACCGGGAGATCCATGCCCATGTCTATCCGCCCCACAACCCGGACCGCATCGCGCCCGGCGACGAGCTGCCGCCCTATGTGGTCTGGGCGCACGGCGGACCCACGGGCCATGCCCCGCTCGTCCTGGACCTGGAGATCGCCTACTTCACCTCGCGTGGCATCGGCGTCGCAGAGGTCAACTATGGCGGCTCGACCGGCTATGGCCGCGAGTACCGGAACCGGCTGCGCGAGCAGTGGGGTGTCGTCGATGTCGAGGACTGCGCATCGGTCGCCGAGGCCCTGGCCGCCGAAGGCACGGCCGACCCCGCTCGGCTGGCGATCCGCGGCGGCAGCGCCGGCGGCTGGACCACGGCTGCGTCCCTCACCGCCACCGATGTGTATGCGTGCGGCACGATCATCTATCCGATCCTGGATCTGATGGGCTGGGCCACGGACGAGACCCATGACTTCGAGTCCCAGTACCTGGAGTCGCTGGTCGGGCCGCTCGCCGAGGTCCCCGGGCGTTACCGGGAGAGATCACCCATCGAGCACGTCGAGCGGATCTCCGCCCCGTTCCTGCTGCTCCAGGGGCTGGACGACCCGGTCTGCCCGCCGGTGCAGAGCGAGCGGTTCCTGGCCCGGATGGCGGGGCGCGGCATCGCGCACGCGTACATCGCCTTCGAGGGCGAGAGTCATGGATTCCGCCGCGCGGACACCATGATCCGCGCCCTGGAGGCCGAACTGTCCCTGTACGCACAGACCTTCGGCATCACCCGCACCGACGTCCCCCAGCTCGAACTGAAGAAGTGAGCGCTGGAGAAGTTGAGCGCTGCGGAGATGAGCGCTGGAGGAGTGAGCGCGGGAGAAGTGAGAGCTGAAGAGTGATCACAGAAGAACTGACCACTGGAAAAGTGCTTTGGGAGCCCGCGAAGTGACCCTCACGCCTCTGACCCGGCCCGCGCGCCTCGTGCCGGGCGCCAGGATCGCCGTCGTGGCGTCCAGCGGTCCTGTTCCCGCCGAGCGGCTCGAAGCCGGCCTGGACATTCTGCGCGGCTGGGACCTGGAGCCGGTCGTGATGCCCCATGTCCTCGACGAGCACCCGCGGCTCGGGTATCTCGCGGGAGAGGACGGGGCCCGCGCCCGGGACCTGCAGGAGGCGTGGTGCGATCCGACCGTCTCCGCGGTGATCTGCGCCCGCGGCGGCTACGGCGCCCAGCGCATGGTGGACCTGCTCGACTGGGAGGCGATACGAGCGGCGGGCCCGAAGGTCTTCATCGGCTACAGCGATGTGACCGCGCTCCATGAGGCCTTCGCCGTCCGGGCGGGACTTTCGACCCTGCACGGCCCGATGGCCGCGGCAGCGACCTTCCTCAAGGACACCCGCACTCAGGAGTCGCTGCGCGCGACCCTGTTCGAGCCCGAGTCGGTCAGGACCCTCGGCCTGGAGACCGCCCGTACCCTCGTGCCGGGGCGCGCGAGCGGCATCACGCTGGGCGGCTGCCTCTCTCTGCTCGCGGCCGAGCTCGGCACCCCTCATGCCCGGCCCTCGGCCCAGGGCGGACTGCTGCTGATCGAGGACGTGGGCGAGGAGCCGTACCGGCTGGACCGGGTCCTCACCCAGCTACTCCGCTCCGGCCGGCTCGACGGAGTGGCCGGGATAGCGCTCGGCTCCTGGGAGGAGTGCGGGCCGTACGAGGAGGTCCAGGCGCTGATGCGGGACCGGCTGGGCGGACTCGGGGTGCCCGTCGTCGAGGAGCTGGGCTTCGGTCACAGCGCGACGGCACTGACGATGCCGCTGGGTGTTCCGGCGGTGCTCGACGCGGACGCGTGCGTGCTCAGGCTCGACGTACCCGCGCTGCGCTGAACTCCCGCCCCGCACCGCTCGCTCTCGCCGCAACTCCCCGTGGTGCGTGGCTCGTTGAGCTGAGGCCGCTGCTCGAAGCACCGTAGGCGCACAGCGGTGGGGTGGTGGGGGACCGATGCGCTCCACCGGGACAGGCCCCGGCCCCCCCGTCCGGCGGCTACAGCGCCGCGTACCCCGGACGGATCACCTCGTCGATGATGCGGCGACGCTCCGGGAGAGGCAGGAACGCCGACTCGACCGCCGCGACGGTGAACTTCTCGAAGACCTCGGGGCCGTAGCCGAAGGCGTCCGCCATGTGCTGGAACTCGTGGCTCATGGTGGTGCCGGAGACCAGGCGGTTGTCGGTGTTCAGGGTGATCCGGAAGCCGAGGCGGCGCAGCAGGTCGATCGGGTGCGTCGCGTAGTCCTTCGCCGCGCCCGTCTGGAGGTTGGAGGTCGGGCAGACCTCCAGCGCGATCCGGTTGTCACGGACGTACGCGGCGAGGTGGCCGAGCGTCGCCGTGCCGTCGTCGTGGACCTGGATGTCGTCGGTGATGCGCACGCCGTGGCCGATGCGCTCGGCGCCGCAGACCTGGACCGCCTCATGGATGGACTCGGCGCCGACGGCCTCGCCCGCGTGAATCGTGAAGTGGCAGTTGTGGAGCTTCAGGTGCTGGAAAGCGGGGAGGTGGTTGGCCGGCGGGTTGCCGATCTCGCCGCCCGCGATGTCGAAGCCGGCGACCCCGCGGTTCCGGTGGGCGACCGTCAGCTCCGCTATCTCCAGGGAGCGCTGAGTGTGCCGCATGCCCGTGAGCAGCGCACGGACCGTGATCCGGCCGTCCGTGCGGCGCTCGCCCTCGCGGAAGCCCTCGTTGACGGCGTCCACGACCTCGTCGAGGCTGAGACCGCCCTCCAGATGCTGTTCCGGGGCGTACCGCACCTCGGCGTAGACGACCCCGTCGGCCGCCAGGTCCTCGGCGCACTCCGCGGCGACACGGAAGAGGGCCTCGCGGGTCTGCATCACCGCACAGGTGTGGGCGAACGTCTCCAGATAGCGCTCCAGCGATCCGGAGTCCGCGGCGTCGCGGAACCAGACGGCGAGCGCCTCGGGGTCCTCGGTGGGCAGATCGCCGTAGCCGCACTCACGGGCCAGCTCGATGATCGTGGCGGCGCGCAGGCCGCCGTCCAGGTGGTCGTGGAGGACGGCCTTGGGGGCCCGGCGGATCCAGTCCGCGACGGCGGACGAGGCGGCGGCGGTGTTGTCAGACAAGTGCATGCAGCGGGAGTGTACGGCACGGCGGCGCCGGGCGCTGTGACGCACCCGGGACACCGGCACGCCCCAGGCGGGACCTTCGCAACACGCCCTACGCCCAGCGGGCGCAAGGAGAGCTCCCGTCGCCTGCGCCACCCGGAGCCTGTCCGGTGGATCTTGCCGGGCTCGCCCGATCGACCGGACAGCTCTAGTTCGACTGCAGCACGGGCAGCGCCGGCGCCCCCGTCGGCAGCATGTGCTTCGCGGCGAGGATCGGCACGTCCCCGGCCCGTACGACCTGCGTGATCAGCACCGCGGGTGTGTCGGCCGGGCGGTCCAGCTGGGCCCCGCGCCGCTGCCCGAGCAGGGTCGCGGTCACCCCCGAGTGCGCGGTCAGCGACACCCCGCGAGAGGCCCCGGCCAGGACCGCCAGCATCGAGGTCCGGTCGGCGTCACGGGCCTCGCGCAGCGCCTGCGCGAATGACGGATGCGCGCGGTCCAGTACGTCGTCGGCCGCGGCCCACTCCTGGCTGAGCGCGGCCGCCGCGCCCTCCCCCGACAGTACGGACTCCCAGAACCGCAGCTCCGCCCGGGCGGGCGCGAGCAGATGCTGCGTGGTGAAGTCCGTCGGCTCCTCGACGGCCCGCAGCAGTGCCTGTACCCGCAGTGGCGCACCCGCCGAGAGCTGCTCCTCCAGCGGCTGGATGTACTCGAAGCCGCGCCGTGGCGGGCGGTCGTTGACGGTCCTGCCGACCCCGCGCCGTACCGTCAGCAGCCCGTCCTCCTGGAGGAGCAGCAACGCCTCGCGCAGGGCCGGCCGGCTGACTCCCAGCTCGGTCGCGAGCCGGGGCTCGGACGGCAGGGTGGAGCCGGGCGGGTAGATGCCGTCGTGGATGGCGTCCGCGATGCGCTCGTACAGGACGACTACCGGCCTCCGCTGCTGTCCGCTGACCACCACGGCCCCCTCCTTGGCTCACTTGTCTGGCTGCTCACTGCCCTGCTGACGACTGCCTGCCTGCTGACTTACTCGTCCCGTTGTCCGCCGGGTTGAGGGTTCACTTTCCCGCTCACCGTAATTCACATCCAGAAGGCCCTGACCGTTCTACGCACGTAGATTCCACCCTGTCTGAGCGACACTTGTCAGACAACTGGCAGCTTTCTTCGAGATGATCGATCGGAGAGCCGTCGTATCGATGAGCACATCGGTGGATTCGAGACCTGACATCCCAGGCAAAGGGGCCGACATGTCATCCACGCTCGGCCGGACGCGTTCCGGAGCCGACTCCGACCTGGCGGGCCGCGGCGGCATGCTGCCGGCCATGGTGCTGGCCATGCTCGGCTACCGGATCAACGCGAGCACAACGAGTGGGTCCTCGTCGCCTCGTTGGCCGCGCTCGGCGTGACGTACGGCGGCTTCATGCTCACCGGCCTCAACGGCCTGGCCGTCACCACCGCGCCCAAGGACAAGCCCGGCTCGCTCTCCGGACTCAACGGCGCATGCTTCGGCATCGGGGCCTCGCTCGGTATCGCCCTCGCCTCCGCCATGATCACGGCAGGCAGCACCACGCAGGGCGTGACCGAGGCCGGCTACCGGAACGCGATGTTCGTGGCGCTCGCCATGCTCGGCGCGGGCGTCGTCACCGCGCTGCTGATCAAGCGCCCAAACCCGGCCACCACGGCCGACGAGGACGAGCCGCAGCTGGTACTCACCCACCACTGAGGCCCGCGTCCCACCCGAACGCGCGTAGGTCTACCCGTACGTCTCACCCGTACGGCTCGCCCCAACGCCTCATGGGACCAGGATCCGTCCATCCTGGTCCCATGAGCTCCAAGGACGTGAAGGGCAGCACGAAGGGCAGGGCGAAGAGCGGAGACGGCTTCCGCAGCAGGCTCACGCCGTCCAGGATCGCCGTTGTGGTGATCGCGGTCCTCACCCTGATCTTCATCTTCGAGAACACCCGGCGGGTGAGGATCAGAATGCTGATCCCCGAGGTCACGCTGCCGTTGTATCTGGCGCTGTTGGTCACCTGGATCCTTGGTGGGCTCTGTGGCGGGTACCTCTTCCGGCGCCGCACCAAATAGCCGGCGTTAGCCTGGCGTCATGCCCGCCATGCCTGCCGTACCTGCTGACGCCGACGCCCCGGACCCGGGCTCCGACCCCGCTTCCGCCTGCGAGCCCGCCTCCGAGCGCGCCCCCGCTTCCGCCTGCGAGCCCGGCTCCGAGCGCGCCCCCGCTTCCGCCTGCGAGCCCGAGTCCGCTCCCGGCTCGGAGTCCGACTCCGCGCTCCGCTCCCACGGTGATCCCGACGACGGCTATCTCGCCGTGGGTCCGCGGGTGGGCATACGTCACTACCGCCTCGACGACGCCGAAGAGTTCACCGCACTCGCCCGCGAGAGCAGTCAGTTGCACCGGCCCTGGCTCTTCCCGCCCCAGACGACCGCCGCGTACGCCGCGTTCGCCCGCAAACTCATCGACGACCCGACCAAGGCGGGCTTCCTCGTCTGCGAGCGCCGAAGCGGCCGGATCGCCGGATTCATCAACATCAACAACATCGTCGAAGGCGGCTTCCTCTGCGGAGCCGTCGGCTACGGCGCCTTCGCGCCCGCCGCGGGCCGCGGCTTGATGAGCGAAGGCCTCCGCCTCGTCGTACGCCATGCGTTCGGCCCGCTCGGACTGCACCGCCTCGAAGTCAACATCCAGCCGCGCAACGAGGCGTCCATCGCACTCGTCCGACGGCTGGGCTTCCGGCTGGAGGGCTTCTCGCCCGACTTCCTCTTCATCGACGGGGCCTGGCGCGACCATGAACGGTGGGCGATGACCGCCGAGATGACGGTCCGCGACGAGGGCCCGTCCTCCTGATCCTGCCGACCGTGGCGGGGCTCAGGACTCCACGGCTGACCTGTGCAGGATCCGGGCCAGCTCGCGTGGCTGGGAGAACATCGGCCAGTGGCCGGTGTCCATCTTGACCAGCCGCCAGCGCTCGCCGGTCAGCAGCTCGGCCACGTCGTCGGACGGCTCGGGGCCGTCGAGCAGGCACTTGACGTACGTCGCCGGAAGCTCGCCGAGCGGGCGTGCCAGCACGGCCGGCTCGGTCAGCGTGGCGCCCGGATGCGGCGTGGCGCCGCCCACGAACCGGGCGATCTGCTCGTCGGTGAGACCCTGGCCGTCGCACTCGGCTGCGGTCAGGGGCGCCCAGAAGCCGTCGTTCCCGGCGATCGCCGCCTCGAACTTCGCCTGGCCCTGCCACCAGGCGGAGGCGAACGACCCGCCGTCGGCCGGAACGCTGGAGTCGACGAAGACCACTCGGGTCAACCGGTCGCCGATCCGCTCGGCGGCCTGACCCACCGGGATGCCCGAGTAGCTGTGCCCGACAAGGACGACGTCGCGGAGATCATGACGTTCCACCTCGTCGACGATGTCCTGTACATGGGTCTGCTGCCCGGCCGGCACGCCCTGCCTGTCGGCGAGGCCGGACAGCGTCATCGGGTGGGCGCCGTGCCCGGCCGCACGCAGCTCCGGCACCACCTCGTCCCATGCCCAGGATCCAAGCCACGCGCCTGCTACCAGAACGAATTCAGCCATGGGGGCAATGTAGCGGGGCGGTCTGACAACGCGCCCCGGATTCCCCGGGAATCTCAGTGGACTCACGATGCGCCTGTCAGGAAGGGCCCAGGTTCCGTCCCGGGAAGCCCCGCAGCGCGAAGTCCGGCTCGGAAGGTCACGAGCACGGCCGGTCCCACCGTGAACCGCCACTGGAGTGGCGTACTCCGGCGGGCCGGCCCCTCACTCCGGCCCCCGCCCGCCTCAGCGGCCGCGCTTTCGGTTGATCTTCATCGTGTCCATGTCGGTCGCCGACGACCTGAGGTCCCGGAAGCCGTACCCCAGTTCCTTGAGCGCGGTCTCCGCACGGTCCTCGGCGATCGCGGCCGCCAACTCCTCGCCGTCCGCCGCGTCGGACGCGACGACATAGCGGTACGTGAAGTGCTTGAGCGCACGGTCGTACACGAGCGAGCCCTCCGCGGTGAACTGCATCTGCGCGAGGCCGTGGTCCTCCACGTCCGCGAGAAGCGCCTCACGCGCCGCGTCCGTCAGACCGTCCCAAGTGCCGCGCACGATCACCCGGTAGGTGTGCTGCGTACCCATGCTCTCCCGCCATCCTCTGCCGCCTGCCCCGGCGATGAACCGATCGGAGATCGAGAGTACGACGGTGAGGACTGCCCGTGTACGGAATATCCCCCGCTCCCGGCGGACTGCGGTCTTTGCCGAAGACTGACCCACAGAGCCCCTGGTCAGGGCGGAGCGCACCGTGTTCCATGGTCAACGGGACCGTCGGCCGCGGCAGTTGCCGGCGACCGCGTGAACGATGCGAACGAAGCGAGGTTGCCTTGGCCACGACCGTGCGACGTGCCGTACTGACCCTGCCCGTGGCCCCGCCCGGGCCCGAGAATCCGCTGCCCGCCCTGCGGCCCCTCGACGAACTGCACGCGCTCGACGAACGCGCGAAGGAGGGGCTGCCCCGCGACATGGCCCGCCAGATCGGGTACGAGCCGCTGCGCACCGCCCTGCCGACGCGTCTGCGCGACGGCTACGGCCGGGAACGCGCCGGGGCGGACCTCGACACCGTCGTCATCGAGAACGACCGGCTGCGGGTCACCGTGCTGCCCGGTCTCGGCGGCCGCGTCCACTCCCTGCACCACAAGCCCACCGGCCGCGAACTCGTGTACCGCAACCCCGTCCTCCAGCCCGCGGACTTCGCCCTCAACGGCGCCTGGTTCTCCGGTGGAATCGAGTGGAACATCGGGGCGACCGGCCACACCACCCTGGCCTGCGCCCCGCTGCACGCCGCCGTGGTCCCGGCCCCCGACGGGGGCGAGATGGTCAGGCTCTGGGAGTGGGAGCGGCTGCGCGACCTGCCGTTCCAGGTCGACCTCTGGCTGCCCGCCGACTCCGACTTCCTCTACGTCGGCGTGCGGATACGCAACCCCCACGAGCGGCCCGCGCCCGTGTACTGGTGGTCCAACATCGCGGTGGTGGAGGACGAGCGGAGCAGGGTCCTGGCACCCGCCGACGAAGCCTGGCACTTCGGCTACGAACGCACCCTGCGGAAGGTCCCGGTGCCACGGCACGACTCCACCGACCGTACGTACCCGACCCGCAGCGAGTACCCCGCCGACTACTTCTACGACGTACCGGGGGAATCCCGTAAGTGGATCGCCGCACTCGACGCGCACGGCCATGGGCTGGTGCAGACCTCGACGGACCGGCTGCGCGGACGCAAGCTCTTCCTCTGGGGCTCGGGACGTGGCGGGCGGCGCTGGCAGGAGTGGCTGACGGAGCCCGGTACGCCCGGCTATGCCGAGATCCAGGCCGGACTCGCCCGTACCCAGCTGGAACATCTGCGGCTCGATGCGGAGGAGGAGTTCAGCTGGCTGGAGGCGTACGGGCCGCTGTCGGCCGACCCGGCGGTCGTGCACGGCGACGACTGGGCGGCGGCGTGCGCCGAGACAGCCGGACGGCTGGAAGCCGTTCTGCCGCGAGCGGACGTCGACGCCGTGTACGAGGCGTGGCGGCGCTGCGCCGACACCGAGCCGGGGGACACCCTGGCCGCCGGCTCCGGCTGGGGCGCGCTGGAAGTGCTGCGCACCGGCGTGAAACTGCCCGGCACGCCCTTCGACGAGGCCACGCTCGGTGCGGAACAGGCGCCCTGGCTGGAGCTGCTGCGCACCGGCGTCCTGCCCGCGCCGCGCCGAGTCACCCCGCCGGGCCCCACGCTGGTCGCCCCGCACTGGCGCGACATGCTGGAGACGGCCCCCGCAGAACCCCACACCGAGTACCACCTCGGCGTCGCCCAGTGGCACGCCGGCGATTTCGCCCAGGCCGTGCGCAGTTGGGAGCGCGGCCTGCGACTCGCCCCCTCCCGCTGGCCGTTGCTGCGCTGCCTCGCCGTCGCGGAGCTCACCGGTGGCCACCGCGAGCGCGCCGCCGAGCTGTACGCGGAGGCCTTCGACGACCTGTGCGCGGAGCGCCGCGACCACGGCGAGAGCTGGACCGCGGCGACGGCGGCGCTCGCCCGGGAGACGATCGAGGCTCTGCTCGCGGCCGGGCGCACCGTGGACGCCCGCACGGTACTGGACCGGTTGTGGCCGTCCCTGCGCAGCCGGGGGCGCTTCCGTCTGCTGGAGGCCCGGCTCCTGCTCGCCGAGGGCGAGGGCGCCGCCGCCCGCGCCGTCTTCGACGAGGGTTTCGAGGTGGCGGACCTGCGCGAAGGCGCCGAAGACCTGGGCGAGCTGTGGGCGGAGCTGACCGACGACCCACTGCCGGAGCGTTACGAGTTCCGGATGCGGCCGCCCCGTTCGCAGGGCCCGGGCGAGGGATGAAGCCGCCGTCCACGCGTCGACGGGCGAACAGCCTCGGTCCCGCACGACTCAGTCCCGCACGACCGCCCGGCGGTCGACGTACTCGAAGACCGACCCGTCCGGGTGGACGGCGATGAGATTGCGGCCCACCGGGGTCGGCACCGGTCCCGCGATGACCCGGGCGCCGACCTCGGTGAGCGTCGCGTGTGCCACGTCCACGTCCTCGACCGCGATGGTCGCCGTGACCTTGCGCAGCACCTCCAGCTCCGACTCAGGGCCGCTCATCAGCAGGAAGCAGCCCACGGCCGCGACCGACACCCCGCCACGCCCGAAGCGGAGCGCGGGGGTCCCGGTGAGGCGTTCGTAGAAGCCGGCGGCGGCCTCCAGATCGTCGACGCAGATGCGCAGCGTGGTTCCGAGGATCTCCATACGGGCGAGGGTAGTTGGCGCAGCAGCGCCGCGAGATCGATTCCCGCCGCCGGACCCCGGGGGTCCCGCGGGCCCCGTGGCCTGCTGCACGGGACAGGCTCTACGCCCGGCAGATCAGCTCGCCGTGCGGGACCATGAACCAGGCGTCGTCATGGCTGCCCCACTCGCGCCAGGCGTCGGCGATGGCCGCCAGGTCCTCGGTGCGTGCGTGTCCGCCGTCGACGGTCAGTTTCGCGTAGCCCGACGCCGTCGTACGGTCCGCCCACAGGCCGCTCCACCAGGCGCGCTCCTCGGGCGTCGTGAAACACCAGGCGGATGCGGTCGCCATGATGTCGGTGAAGCCGGCGCGGCGGGCCCATGAGTACAGCCTGCGTCCCGCGTCCGGTTCGCCGCCGCTCGCCCGGGCCACCCGGTGGTAGAGCTCCAGCCAGCCGTCCAGGTCCGGGACTTCGGGGAACCAGGTGAAGGCCCCGTAGTCGCTGTCGCGGACCGCGACGATCCCGCCGGGACGGCACACCCGCCGCATCTCGCGCAGCGCCCGCACCGGGTCGCCGACATGCTGCAGGACCTGGTGGGCGTGGACGACGTCGAAGGAGTCGTCGGGGAAGTCCAGTGCGTGGACATCGGCGACCGCGAAGCGGACATTGTCCAGGCCGCGGCGGGCCGCCACCTCACCGGCCTGTGCCAGAACGTCCGCCACCGCGTCAACGGCCGTGACCGTGCCGGGTGCCACCAGCGAGGCCAGGTCGGCCGTGATCGTGCCGGGTCCGCATCCGACGTCCAGCACGTCTGCGCCCGGGCGCAGTTCGGGAACGAGGTATGCCGCGGAGTTGGCGGCGGTCCGCCAACGGTGGGAGCGCAGCACGGACTCGTGGTGCCCGTGGGTGTAGACAGCGGTCTCCTTCGGCATGGCCGTACTCCCTCTCGTGAAGTGGTACGGACACGGTACGCCGGTGTGCCGAATGATGAGATTGACGTCTTGCTATCTGAACAGATCCGTCTTGATCAGTTGCGTCCGGACGCGATGCCGTCCGGACCACCGCTGCTGGTGTCCGGACCCTGGTATTCGGACCCTGGTGTCCGGAGTCGATGCTGTCCGGACGCGCTTCAGCTCTCGATGACCGACGGGACCGTCAACGGGCGGTACACGACCAGCGCCTCCAGCGCCTTGTCCACGACCAACTCCGGTGCGGACTCGGCTACTTCGCCGTCGTACGCGAGCGGGGTGCCGGGGGCCAGACCGGAGATCCGCAGCCGTCGGAGCCGCACCGCCGCGTGGACGGGAGAGCGGCTCAGCGGACCGGCGAGCGCCGCCGCGAGCAGCCGCAGCCCGGGACCCCGGCCACCGTGCACCACCCTGACGTCCAGCAGCCCGTCCGCGAGGTCGTACCGTCGGCCCGGCGTCGGGCCGATGCGCTGGTAGATGCCGTTCCCGGCGAACAGCAGCCACAACGGCCGCCTGCGCCCCCCGAACTCCGCTTCCAGCGGATGCTCGCCGCGCAGGGTCCGCAGCGCGGCGAGTACGCCGGCCGGCCAGCTGCCGATCCGCGGAGACCAGTGCTCGCGTACCCGTACCAGCTCCGGATAGACGCCGAGGGAGAAGGTGTTGACGAAATGGCCCTCCGGTGCGCCGCCGGGGCCGGGCGTGAAGCGGCCCAGGTCGACGCGTACGGCGTCACCGGCGGCCAGGGCCCGGCAGGTGTCGTGGACGGTCTCGATGCCCAGGTCGTACGCGAAGTGGTTGAGTGTGCCGCCTGGGAACACGGCAAGTGGCAGCCGGTGCCGGGCGGCGATCGCCGCGGCGCGGCTGACCGTGCCGTCGCCGCCGAGGATTCCCAGCGCCCGGCAGCCGCTCGCCGCCGCTTCCTCCAGCGCGGCGTCGAGCTCCTCCGGCGCACACTCCACCACCGTGGCGAGCGGCAGGGCGTCCCGCACCAGGGCCGTCGCGTCCTGCGGGCCCTGGGTTTCCTCGGGACCCTGCGGGCCCTGGGTTCCCTCCGGGCCCTGGGTTCCCTCCGCACCCTGCGTGCCCTCGGTGCCTTCCGCGGCCGCGAGTCCGCCGAGCGCTACTGCGCTGCTCGCGCCGGCCGAGCGGTTGGCGACCACGACGAGGTCCCTGCCGCCCGGCAGTACCGGCGCCTGGGCATGCGGCCGGCCCGGCGGCGGCAGCTGATCGCGGGTGGGCACCAGCCCGCGCACCGCGAACGCCGCACCCACGCCCAGCGCCGCACCCGCCAGCACATCGGCCGGATAGTGCGCCCCCGTGTATACACGGGACAGTGCGACCGCGGCCGCGAGGGGCGCGACCGCCGCGCCCCACGCCTTCGACTCCATCGCCACACCGGTCGCGAAGGCCGCCGCGGAAGCGGAGTGCCCGGAGGGGAAGGACGTGGTGAACGGCTGCCGCTTCAGCTGCCGGATCAGCGGCACGGCGTCGAGTATCGGCCGGGCCCTGCGCACCGACCGCTTGCCCACGGTGTTGATCGTGGCGGAAGCGAGCGCCAGCGAGGCCACGCCCCGTACGGCCGCCCGCCGCGTCCGTGCGCCGCGCCCGACGACCGCCATCGCGGCCGCCGTGCCGAACCAGAGGAGCCCGTGGTTGGCGGACCGGCTGAGCCTCGGCAGAAACAGGTCCGCGCCCGGCCAGTGGCGGGTCGCCACCGTATGGAAGACGCGCCGGTCCCAGCCGGCCGCGGCCGAGGCGAGGTGCCGGGCAGTGCCGGGACGCGAAGTGGTGGCCGGCGAGGTTTCCGGGGCGAAGGCTGACATGGAACGCGGGTACCCCATGTGTCCGCGGCCCAAGCGGCCCTTCGCACAAGTTCCCCCGCAGCGCCGAGGTGCCCGGGGAGAGCGACCGGGCACCGTCGCAGTGCTCGCGTGGGCCACGGGGCGCCGTCCGAGGGCTCGGGTGGGTCCCGTGGGGCGCCGTCGGAGCGTTCGCGAGGGTCCCACGGGACGCCGTCGGAGCGTTCGCGTGCGCCGCGGCGCCGGAGCAGAGTGGACCGTATGGACAATCGCCTTCTGGACCGGCATGCCCGGGCGCTCGCACTCTTCACCGACCGGGTGCACGCCGTCCGGACCGACCAGTGGGACGCGGCCACGCCCTGCTCCGAATGGTCCGTCCGGGATCTGGTGAACCATGTGACGAGCGAGCAGTTCTGGGTGCCGCCCCTGGTCAGTGAGGGCCGCACCATCGCCGACGTCGGCGACGCCTTCGACGGCGACGTCCTGGGCGACCATCCGGCCGTCACCTGGGACCGCGCCGCCTCCGCGGCCAAGGCGGCCTTCAACGAGCCCGGCGCGCTGGACCGCACGGTGCGGCTGTCGTACGGCGAGAGCACCGTCGCCGACTACTGCTCGCAGATGGTGGCCGACACGGTGGTGCACACCTGGGACCTGTCGCGCGGCATCGGCGCGGACGAGACACTGCCCGACGAGCTCGTCGGCTTCACCGAGGAGGAGATCTCCCCGTACGCCGCGGACCTCGTCAAGAGCGGGCTGTTCGCCCCGGCGGTGAAGCCACCGGCGGGAGCGGACGCGCAGACGAAGCTGCTCTGTCTGCTGGGACGCCGTCCCTGACGATGCCCGGAGCAGTCTCCGGAAGGGCCTGACCCGGCGCGCGCGGCGCGCCTACGATCTCGGCATGGCCGTCAACAGGCAGGACCGAGCGGCTCGTACCACCCTCGCCGCCGAATCGTGCCACCGTGCGCCGCGGCACGCCTGTCGTCGCTGTTGCCGCTGCTGCTCTCGCTGACAGCGACTTTCCGCCTCCTTTCCCCTTCTGTGGCCTTTCTTCCTCTCTCCTGGCCTTTTCCCCGTACGTTCTCGCTCCCGCACTCGTTCTCGTAGCCGTACTCGTTTCCGTACTCCGCCACGCCCTTGGAGGAGCGCTGTGCCGATTCCGCCTGCCCGTACGCCTGCCCGCACACCCGCCCGACGTTCCCTGCTCAAACTGCTCGCCGCCGTGCCGGCGGCCGCCGGCACCCTCGCCACGGCCACCCCGGCCGGCGCCGCCGCTCCCGGCATCGTCAAGCCCCTCCCTCCTGAGCTGTTCACCGTCCGTGGCACCAACGCCGAGGCGAACTTCGCGGCGTTCCGGGACACCGGACCCCTCACACCCCTCGACCGGTTCTTCGTCCGCAACCACACGTCCACGCCCCGGCTGAACGAGACGGACTGGAAGCTCACCCTCTGGGGCACCGGGCTGCACGGCCGCCGCCCCGTCGAGTTCAGCTACGGCCAGTTGCGCTCGATGCCGTCCGTCACCCGCACCGCGTTCCTCGAGTGCGCCGGCAACGGCCGCAGCTTCTACACCAGTCAGCAGGGCGAGGCCGTCAGCGGCACGCCCTGGACACTCGGCGCGATCGGGACCGCGCGCTGGCGCGGCGTGCGCCTCGCGGAGGTGCTGCGCAGGGCCGGCGTGGCCTCGGACGCGGTGGACGTGATGCCGCGCGGCCTGGACGGCGAGTACGTCTCCGGCGGCGTCGGCCTCGGCCGGGTGCGCCGCCCCCTGCCGCTGGCGAAGGCACTTGACGATGTGCTCCTCGCCTACGAGATGAACGGCGAGCCGCTGCCGTACGACCACGGCTACCCCGTCCGGGTGATCGTGCCGTCCTGGGTCGGCATCGCATCGATCAAATGGGTCGGTGACATCGAGGTGAGCACGGCGCCGCTGCGCTCGCCCTGGACCACCGACACCTACCGGCTGTTCGGTGCGGCCTATCCGCCGGAGGGCGGCGCTCCGCTGACCCGGCAGACAGTCAAGAGTGCTTTCGAGCTGCCGCTGGGAGCGACGCTCGCGGCCGGGGAGACCCATCTGCTCACCGGACGTTCCTGGTCGGGTGCGGCGCCCGTGCGCCGGGTCGAGATCAGCGCGGACGGCGGCGCGCGGTGGCACCCGGTGCGGCTTAGGGACACCCCGCGCCGTGACGGCTGGGTACGCTGGTCGGCTCCCTGGCACCCGCGTCGCACGGGCGGGGCCGCGCTGCTGGCCCGTACGACGGACGCGGCGGGCAACACCCAGCCGGTGCGTACCGTCCACAACACCCAGGGCTATCTGTTCGACGCGGTGGTGCACCACGGGGTGACCGTGGTCTGACCCATGGGCCGGGGCGGGGCGGCTGCCCATCGCGGAGCCCTCGGCGGAACGGCCCGTCGCGGAGCCCTCGGCGGAACGGCCCGTCCGGTGCGGCGGCGCGGTCGGTCCGAAGCTGCCGAACGGCCCGTTCGAAGCTGCCGAACGGCTCGTCCGGAGCGGCGGAACGGCCCGAACCTTCGTATAAAGGGCACGTGGGCCGGGCAGGGGTTCCCGGGTGGTGAGCACGGGAGGTGGGCGCATGCAGCGGTCGGATCCGGAAGACCACGGTCCGGTCCGTTACGGTCCGCCCTCACCCGACCCCGGCCTGCCCGTACTGCCGGAGCTCGCCGCCGTCCTCGCTGCCGCCTCCGGGCGCACCTCGCCCGAACCGCCGGGCGGCGGACCGGTGCTGCGCGAGGCGGCCGCCGGGTACTGGTGGCGGCGCGGGTTGCGCAGCCGTCCCGAGGACATCGCGGCCGCGCCCGGCGCACAACCCCTGCTGCTCTCCCTGCTGGCCGCGCACGGCGGCGATGTGTTGATGCCGCGGCCCTGCCCCGCCTGGTGGACACCGCAGGCGCGGCTGCTCGGCCGGCCCGCGTACCACGTGCCCACCCCGGCGGAGTGCGGGGGCGTGCCCGACCCGTACGCGCTGCTGGAGACCGCGCGCAGGGTGCGGGCGGAGGGCGGTGCGCCGCACGTCCTGCTGCTCTCCGTCGCCGACGACCCCACGGCGACCGTGGCCCCGCCCGAACTGGTCCGCGAGGCCTGTGAGGCGGCGGTCGACGAGGGCATGCACATCATCAGCGACGAGACCTGGCGGGACACACTCCACCAGCCGCACGAACGGGTGCTGCTCAGCCCCGCCGAGATGTGCCCCGACGACGTGACCGTCGTCAGCGACCTGTCGGGCGCGCTCACCCCGGCCGCCTGGCCGGTGGCGGTTGCCCGGTTCCCCGCGACCGAGCGCGCCGTCGGGCGGCGGGCCAGGGTGCTCGACATCCTCACCGCGCTCGGGGCGTTCGTCGCAGGACCGGTCGCGGCCGCCGCCGCGCACGCCCTCGGCGAGCCGGGGCCGGTCAGCACCAGGTCCACGCAGGCCGCCGCGCTGCACGGGTGGGTCGCGGCCGCGGCCCATCGCGCGATCCTCACCGCCGGCGCAGTGGCCCGTCCCCCGCAGGCGGGGCGTCATCTCTATGCCGACCTCGGCCCGCTGCGCGGCCGCCTCGCGGAGCGCGGTGTCAACGACTCGATGGAGCTGGAGGACTATCTCAGCGACCGCCTCGGCACCCAGGTCCCGGGCGGCCACCGCTTCGGCGACGAACTCGGCGCCCTCCGCGCCCGGCTGCCCACCGGCCCGCTCCTCGGGGCGAGCCCCGAGGAGCGGCTGGAAGCCCTCGCCGCACCGGCCCCCCTGGAATTGCCCCACATCGCACAGGCGTTGACCCTCTTTGCATCGGCGTTCGACGAGCTCCGATGACCCGAACCGCGAACCGCGAACCGCGAGCCACCGACCGCGCTGAACGGAGCCGCAGATGACGGACCAGACGGAGCAGCCGCCGCCCCCCTCCCCGCCCACCGTTCCGAAGGCGCCGACCGCCCACACGACAGGGTCGGCCACCCCGGTCGGCACCGGTCGAGCGGCGCGCTCGACGCGACAGCAACCGCAATCGCACCCGCAGACGCAGTCGGCTCCGGGAACAGCTGCCGGGCAGGCCGGTCCCGGTCCCGGTCCCGGCACCGGCCCGGGCACCCGGCCGCGCCCGGCCGGAGCGACGAGCACCACCGGCGCCGACGCCGCTGTCACCACCGGCCTGCGGCCCCTCGGACTCACCCGTCGCTGGCCGAGATCGTTCGCCGACCGGCTCACCGCGCCGCTGCCCGGGGTGCGGGCCATGGCCAGACTGGCCAAGGAGGGCACGCTGCGGCCGGCGGCCGCCGGTCTCAGGGACATCCCGCAACTGCCGTTCGCGCCCGGGCCGCTGCCCGCCGCAGATCCGGGAACGGTCGCCGTCACCTGGGCCGGGCACGCCAGTTGGGTGCTGGCGATCGGTGGGCTGACCGTGCTCACCGACCCTGTCTGGTCCCGCCGGATCCTCGGCACCCCGGCCCGGCTGACCCCGGTGGGCGTCCGCTGGGAGGATCTGCCCACCGTCGACGCCGTCGTCATCAGCCACAACCACTACGACCACCTCGACGCCCCGACCATCGCCCGGCTCCCCAGGCGCACCCCCCTGTTCGTCCCCGCGGGCCTCGGCCGCTGGTTCCGGCGCCGGCGGTTCACCCGGGTGACCGAGCTCGACTGGTGGGAGGCGGCCGAGCTCCCCGCCAGGAACGGCTCGGACACGGTCCGCTTCGAGTTCGTACCGGCGCACCACTGGTCCAAGCGCACCCTGACCGACACCTGCCGCTCGCTCTGGGGCGGCTGGATCCTCAGCGACCGGCTCGGCCGGCAGGTCTACTTCGCGGGCGACACGGGATACGGCCACTGGTTCAAGGAGATCGGCCGCCGACACCCGGACATCGATCTGGCGCTGCTGCCGATCGGGGCGTACGCGCCGCGCTGGTGGCTCAGCACCGTGCACACCGACCCGGAGGAGGCCGTACAGGCCTTCGAGGACCTCGGCGCGCGCAACATGGCCCCGATGCACTGGGCGACCTTCCTGCTCTCCGCCGAGCCGGTGATGGAGCCACTCACCCGGCTGCTGACCGCTTGGGAGCACACCGGCCGGCCGCGCGACGAGCTGTGGGACCTGCCGGTCGGCGCCTCACGTGTGCTGGCCGACGGATGACCGGGGTGCCGTTCGGGCCGGCCACGGGATGACCGGGGTGGCGTTCGGGCCGGCCACCGGATGACCGGGGTGCTGCGCAGGCCGATGACCGGATGACCGGGCCCTCAGGCCTGCGGATCACCGGACGAGCCGGGCGGCCGCCGGACTCTGCGCCACAGCGCGGGCGCCCCGGCCAGCAGTACCGTCAGCGCCACGGCCGCCACCACGCCCTGCCAGGGCTCGGCGAACAGCGACCCGCCGAGAATCCCGATGAGCGCGTACGTCGCCGCCCACGCGAGGCACGCCGGCACATCGCCGCGCGCGAACCACCCCACCGGCATCCGCGCCAGCAGACACGCCAGCATCACCGGAATGCGCCCGGCCGGCACCAGCCGGGACAGCACCAGCACGGTCGCACCGTGCTCGTCGAGTCGGCGCTGCGCCAGCGCCAGCCGGTCCGGCGTCGCCCGTTCCCTCAGGGCCACCAGCCACTTCGAGCCGTTCCTGGACCCGACCCCCCGCTTACCCAGCCAGTACAACGAGATGTCCCCGAGGAAGGCCGCGGACGCCGCGACCAGGAACACGAACAGCAAGGAGAACGGCGCCGTCTGATGGAGCGCCACCACGGCCGCCGAGCTCACCACCGCCCCCGTCGGTACCACCGGCACCAGTGCCCCCAGTGCCACCAGCAGAAAGAGCGACGGATAGCCGACGGCCTGCTGCGTCGACTCCGGCGGCAACTCGGCCACCACGTCCACGATCGTCACCGGGCGACCTCCGGCCGGACGCTCTCGCCGTGCCCCAGCCGGTGCACCGCCACCCTCGGCGCGAGCCGCGCCGCCTTCCGTGCGAATTCGTCCCCCGGCGAGTGGAACTCGTGCGGCCGGATCGCGTCCATCCCGATCGGCCAGTACGTGCCGTAGTGCACGGGCACGGCCGAGCGGGGCGCGAGCGCCGCGAGAGCGCGCGCCGCGCGGTCCGGGTTGAGATGCCCGTGCCCCAGGAACGGTCCCCAGCCGCCGACGGGCAGCAGCGCCACGTCCACCGGCCCGACCGCGTCCGCCATGCTGTCGAACAGCCCGGTGTCCCCGGCGAAGTACGTCCGCGCCGCGCCACGGATCACATAGCCGAGAGCCGGCGAGCGGTGCGGCCCCACCGGCAGCCGCCGGCCGTCGTGAGCCGCCGGCACGGCCCGTACGCGCAGTCCCTCCACCGCCACCTCGTCGCCCGGCGCCACCTCGCTGATCCGCAGCCCGTCCAGCCTCCTGAGCCCGGGAACCGCGCGCTGCGCGCCGCGCGGCACGATCAGCAGGGTGCCCGGGGCGAGCCGGGCGAGCGACGGCAGATGCAGATGGTCGGAGTGCAGATGCGAGACGACCACGGCCTCGGCGACGGCGGCCTCGGGTGGCGGCAGCTCACCACGCCGACGGCGCAGATGGGCGAGCCTGCCCACGAACAGCGGGTCGGTCAGCACCCGGACCCCGGAGTCCTCGACCGTGCAGGTGGCGTGACCCCACCAGGTGACCTCCACCGGCACGCGATGCCTCCTTCTTCGGGGCTCGGTCCACCCGCTTCTTCGGGGCTCGGTCCACCCGCGGCCTCCGGCGGCGGGGACCGGCCGCCGTCTGCGTACGAGCGTAGGCGCTCGCAGGCCCGGCGGTCTTCCGCCAGCCCCCGTTGTGCGCCTCCCTCGCGCGGTCCCGGCCGGAGTAGTGTCGGCGGCGACAGCCGACGCAGGGGGACGGTCCATGGACGACGTACGGGACGACGTACCGGAAGCCGCACGAGACGATGTGCGGGTGGCGGCGATCGCCAGCCTGACCCCGCTGGAGGAGCTCGACAGCGACCCCTTTCTCGTCGACACCCGCAGCCAGCACGCCATGTGCGCGCGCTGGGCCGCGCGCAGGGGCTACGTCGTCATCAGGGAACTGCTCTTCTACGGGCTGCGCCCCGACCACTGTGGCCTGTGGGCCGATGTGGAGGCGGGTCTGGTCGACCTCTTCGTCGTCCCCAACGAGCGGGTGCTCGCCCGGGCGCTGAGCTCCGTGCCGGGCTTCTCCGCCGAATGCGAGCGCCGCGGCGTACGGCTGGAGACCGCGGGTCTCGACGAGCCCGCCTACGACGCCGCGATGAAGGCGAGTGTGCACCGGCGGCTGTCGATGCCGACGGCCGGGTACGACGGCTGCTGAGCCTACGGCTCGTCACCGGGCGCACAGCCCAGACCTCGGACCCCGGACCCGGTCCTCACTCCGAGCCCCGGGCCTCGAACCCCGGGCCCCGCACCCCGAACTCCGCACCCCGGACCTGGGGCCAGGGCCGGGGCCCGCGGCTTCGACCCCGTTCCTGTCGGCGCTGTGTGCCACGCTGGATCCGAGGCGAGTCGAGAGGCTGTGACGGCGCGTGGGTGAAGGGCGATGGCGGACCGCTGGCAGCGCCCTGTTCCGGGTGATCGTGGTGTGGGCGGTGTCCACCCTGACGCTGCTGGCGCTCGCCGCGGCCCTCCCGGACTTCCAGCTCCAGTCCGACGACGGGGACAGCATCACCAGGACGGCGATCACCGCGGCCTGGGGGGCCGGCGCGTTCGGTCTGCTCAGCGCCCTGGTCTGGCCCGTGGTCGTACGGGCGTTCCTGCTGGTCCCGGCCCTGGTGCTCGGGCTCCTGGTGTTCTTCCTCAACGGATCGCTGCTGCTGCTCGCCCTCTGGATGATCCCCGACGGACGTGGCGCGGCCGACCCCGAGACCGCCGTCGTGGTCGCTGCCGTCATGTCCGCCGTCGCCTCCGCCACCTCCACCGCGCTGGCCGTCCGTGACGACAACGCCTACCGGCGCCGCCTCTCCCGCCTCGCCCACCGCCGGCGCCGCAGACGCGGTGAACGGATCGCGGGCAGCGCCCCGCCCGGCGCGGTGTTCCTGCAGCTCGACGGGGTCGGGCACGCCGTGCTGATACAGGCGGTCAAGGACGGGCTGATGCCGACCGTGGCGCGCTGGCTCGACGAGTCACACCGGCTCACCCGCTGGCGCACGGACTGGTCCAGCCAGACCGGCGCCAGCCAGCTCGGCATCCTGCACGGCTCGAACCACGACGTCCCGGGATTCCGCTGGTACGAGAAGGACACCGGCCGGATCATGGTCAGCAACCGCCCGGCGAGCGCCGTCGAACTCCAGCGGCGCGCGGTGACCAGGACCCGTGACGCCGGACTGCTCAGCCTCGACGGGGCCAGCCGCGGCAATCTGTTCAGCGGCGGCGCCGACCAGCTCGCGCTGGTGCTCTCCGTGGCTGCCCGCCGCGGCCGTGCCAACCGCTCCCGAGCCGGCTACTTCGCCTATTTCTCCGACCCCGCCAACGCCGTCCGAACCGCCGTGTCGTTCGTCGCCGAAGTCGTCCGCGAGATCGGTCAGTCGATCCGCTCCCGGCTGCGCGGCGACGAGCCGCGGATCGGCCGCGGCGGCCTCTACCCGTTCATCCGGGCCTTCGCGACCGTCGTCGAGCGGGACGTGGTGGTCGCCGCGGTGATCGGTGACATGCTGGCCGGACGCACCGCCGTGTACGCCGACCTCGTCGGCTACGACGAGGTCGCCCACCACTCCGGACCGCACAGCCGCGATGCGTCGAAGGTCCTCGAGCGGATCGACCGTGCCGTAGCCCTGATCGCGAAGGCCGCCGAGCACGCCCCCCGCGGCTACCGGATCGTGCTGCTTTCCGACCACGGCCAGAGCCCCGGCGAGACGTTCCAGGGCGTGTACGGGCTGACCCTGAAGGATCTCGTCCGGGCGGGCTGCGGGCTGCCGGTGTCGCGGCGCGCCGGACGCACCAGGAGCGGCGCGGAGGCCCGTGACGCGGCCCGCGACGCGCTGCGCGGCGCACTGCACCGGCCGGTGGGGGAGGAGGACGCCGGGGAACGGCCGGCGTCCGGCTCGGACCCCGTCGTCCTCGCCTCCGGGAATCTGGGCCTGATCTTCTTCCCCGGCGTGCCGGGACGGCTCAGCCGGGAGCAGATCGACCGCCGGCACCCCGCCCTGCTGCACACCCTCGCCAGCCATCCCGGCATCGGCTTCCTGCTGGTGCGCAGCGAGCGGCACGGCTCGGTGGTGCTAGGCAAGGACGGGGCGGGGACGGCGGAGCTGCCGGTGGACACGCTCGACGGCTCGGGGCCGATGGCCACCTTCGGGCCCGGTGCGGCCGACGCCGTCCGCCGCACCGACTCGTTCCCGCACGTCGCGGACATCATGGTCAACTCCGTGTACGACCCCGGGACGGGCCGGGTGCACGCCTTCGAGGAGCAGATCGGCTCGCACGGAGGGCTCGGCGGCGAGCAGTCGTACCCCTTCCTCCTCTCACCGTGCGAGCTCTCCGAGCCGGTCGCGGGCGGCGGGGAACTGGTGGGAGCGGAGCAGGTGCACCAGGTGCTGCGGCGGTGGCTGGACGAGTGCCGGGGCGAGTCGCCGGGCTCGCAGGTGCCGCTCGGAGCCGTGGAGGATCGCCGGTCGCCGCGCCCGCCGGACGGAGCATTTCCGGCGGCCGGCGGGGCCGTGCAGGACAAAAGTGAGTGATTTGGTGCAGCGTTCACCGTCCCCGACCATGGTCGGGTTTGCACGGAGAAAGGCGTACCACCCTCATGACCAGCACTGTTCCTCAGCACGACGCGACCACGGCCACCGCCGGGGAACAGCGCAAAGAGCAGAGCAAAGTACAGGGCGCAGAGCAGGGCAGTGAGCCGAGCAGGCACGCCCGGCGCTTCGGGCTTCCCGTTGCCACCGCTCTGGTCATGGGCAACATCATCGGCGGCGGGATCTTCCTGCTCCCGGCGTCCGTCGCGCCGTACGGGACCATCAGCCTGCTGGCCTTCGCCGTTCTGACCGTCGGCGCGATCGCGCTCGCCCTCGTCTTCGGGCGGCTCGCCGAACGCCATCCGCGCACCGGCGGTCCCTACGTCTACGCCCGCGAGGCGTTCGGCGACTTCGCCGGCTTCCTGGCCGCGTGGTCGTACTGGATCACGGCCTGGGTGTCGAACGCGGCACTCGCCGTGGCCGCTGTGGGCTACCTCGACGTCCTCGTACCGCTCCATGACTCCACGCCCGCGACGATCGCGGCGGCCCTGCTCCTGCAGTGGCTGCCCGCCGCCGCCAATCTGGCCGGTACGCGGTACGTCGGCGCCGTCCAGCTCGTCGCTACCGTCATGAAGTTCGTACCGCTGCTGCTCGTCGCCGTCGGCGGACTGTTCTTCTTCGACGCGGACAACCTCGGCCCGTTCGAGGCGAGCAGCTCCGGCACGGTCGGCGCGCTCTCCGCCTCTGCCGCGATCCTCCTCTTCAGCTACCTCGGCGTGGAGTCCGCGGCGGTGAGCGCCGGCGAGGTCCGCGATCCGCAGCGCAATGTCGGCCGGGCCACCATCCTCGGCACCGTGGGTGCCGCGGTCCTCTATCTGCTCGGCACCCTCGCGGTGTTCGGCACCGTCGCCCATGACAAGCTCACCGAATCCACCGCGCCCTTCTCCGATGCCGTCAACGCGATGTTCGGCGGGGCCTGGGGCGGTACGGCCGTTGCCTGCATGGCTCTCGTGTCGATGGCCGGTGCACTGAACGGGTGGACGCTGCTCAGCGCCCAGACGCCCTACGCGGCTGCCCGCGACGGCCTGTTCCCGGCCGTCTTCGCCCGGAAGCGGCGCGGCGTGCCGACGGCCGGGGTGCTCGCGACCGTCGTGCTGGCCTCGCTGCTGACGGTCTACAACTACACGGTGGGCTCGGACGGCGTGTTCGAGATCCTGGTCCTCGTCACCACGTTCACGGCGACCGTGCCGTATCTGCTGTCCACGGCCGCGCAGATCTACTACCTGGCATCGGGCCGGTCGCACCGCGTCAGCCGGGCCCGGCTCGTACGTGACGGGGTCCTCGCGGCGGTCGCCGCCGGCTTCTCGGTGTGGCTGGTCGCCGGGTCGGGTTACGCGGCCGTCTACCAGGGTGTGCTGTTCCTGTTCGCCGGAGTGCTCGTCTTCGCGTGGATGTCGGCGCTGGGCCACCGGGCGGCGGCGCGGGCAGGGGATTCGGCCTAACGGACGTCCCCCGGAAGAGCGCATTACCGGCCGCGGACGGCGAGGCGGGGGTGGATCGCGGGCACAGGTGGCATGTCCAGGAGGTTGTGCCCCGTGAACCGTCCCGTGCGCTGTGCCGATCGTGTCGTGCTCGCCGTCCTGATGGCGCTCGTCGCCGTACTCGGTACGAAGGCGGGCGCCGCGGCCGTCCCGCAGCTCGGCGCGGAACGCACGTCGCCGGCGTCCTCACCCGCCGATCCCGCAGGTGAGGTACCACAGGACACGTCCGAGACGGAGCAGCCCCCACCCGGCCGGGCGGAACAGCGACGCGGACCGGCCTGCGGGCGGGACGCCGCCGTGATCACGGACGCCGCAGCGCCCGGCGCGTATCCGCGCGCCCCGGCCGCGGCCGGGGCGCCGCCGCCCGCGCCACCCGTCACGAGGTTCGTGGTCCTGCGTTGCTGAGGAGCCGTACGGGGCCGGCACCCGAGGTGCCCTGTCCCGCTCCGGACGCTCATCCCCTCAGCACACGCAAGGAGACAGCCATGCCCATCGACCCCTACGCCGCCCTGAACGCCATGATCCGTGCCGAGGTCGCCCGCACGGGCCCCGCCGTGCACGGCGCCCCCGGTTCAGCCGCCCGAGAACCGGAGCCTCCTGAGCCCGCCGAAGCGGACGACGGGCCCGAGCCCGGGACCGACAGGGCCCGCTGACCCGGCACTGCCGACGCAACCGCCGCCGAGGCCCCTGCCCCCGGTCCGACTTGCTTTCGGGTCCGACGCCTTCGGGTCCGACCCGCTTTCCGGTCCGCCACGCCGCCGGGCCTCCGCCGCGTTCGCCGCATCCGTCGGACCGTCCGGCGGATGCGGCGACGGCCGACCGGGCCCCGTCCCGCCGACGCGACAGCCGGCATGGCACCATCGGCTCATGACTGCCTATCAGGAACGCCTCGTCGTACCTGTGCGCTGGTGGCTGCTCGCCTGTGCGGCCTGCCTCGCCGTCGCTCTGACGGTCGCCCCGCTCGGCACCGGACCCGCACTGGCGGCTGCCGCGGCGAGCGCCGTGCTCCTCACGGCGGGACTCGTGAGCTACGGCGCGGCGCGCCTGCGTGTCCAGGACGGCGTTCTGATCACCGACGGCCTGGCCGTGCGGGTGGAGCGCCTCGGCTGGGTCGAGATCCTCGACGAGGACGAGGCGCTGGAGTGGCGTACCTTCCGGGCCGGCCCGCATGCGCGTTTCGCCCTGCGTGCCTACATCCCGACGGCGGTCAGGGTCGAGGTCGCCGATCCGACGGTGCCCTTCCGCTATCTGTACGTGTCCACCCGGCACCCCGTGCAGGTCGTGCGGGCGATCAACGCCGCCAGACCGGTTGTGCGCTGAGCCGCTCGCGGCGGGCGGCGACGGAATCCCGAATCCCCGGCCGGCCGACGGAAATTCCGGATCGTCCGGCCATCGGCATACGGAATGCCCCGCGTACCCCACGGACTGCCCCGGCGGTATTCGTGTCATATACATGAATAAGGTTGCCGATTATCCTGTTGGTGACGCTAGCGGAGGATCGATGGCTGGTTTCACGATCCACGACGACCCCGGCATCACCCCCGGCACCCACGCGCTGGTCATCGGTGTCGGCACGTACCCGCACCTCGCCGGTGGCGAGAAGCCGGTGGCCAATCCGGACGGGATGAGGCAGCTGTCCTCCCCTCCCGTCTCGGCTCGTGCCTTCGCGACCTGGCTGCGCGCCGATTACCACCATCCCGGCAAGCCCCTGGCCAGCCTCGCCCTTCTGCTGAGCGAGGAGGAACCCGCCCCGTTCACCGATCCGGAGACGGGTACGGACCACTCCGTCGCATTCGCCGGCATCGCCAACATCGTTGAAGCGGTCAAGGAATGGAAGGGGCGCGGCGAGAGCCATGAGGACAATCGTCTCGTTTTCTACTTCTGTGGCCACGGCGTCTCGCAGGGGGACGACATGTCCCTTCTCGCCGCCGATGTCTTCACGGACGAGGGCAATCCGCTGGGCGGCGCGCTGGACTTCAAGAACCTGATGAACGGGCTCAAGAATTGCCGGGCCAGTCAGCAGGTGTTCTTCGTGGACGCGTGCCGCGCGAGTTCCGATGTGCTCATCGAGCAGAGCGGCGGTTTCGCGGGCCTGGTGCCGCTCGGGCCCGGGAGCCGTCCGGCGAACCTGCCGAGGCGGCTGCACATCCCCTACTACGCCACCCTGGCGGGGGACCGGTCACATGCCCGCCCCGGCCAGGTCAGCCTGTTCACCCAGGCGCTGCTGAAAGGTCTCGACGGCGTCGGCAGCGACGATCCCGAAGGCGACTGGCGCGTCACCACGGCCGGTCTGCACGTGGCCATCGACCACTACATGAAGCAGCCGGTGTTCGCCGACGCGCTCACGGGCGTTCAGGTGCCGACGGTCGGTGAGTTGCCCGTGTTCGACCTGCATGAGCTGCGCGGCCTGCCGGTCGTTCCGGTCTACGTCACCTGCGTACCGCCCGAGCAGAACGCGATCGCCGACTTCACCTGCCGTCGGGCGGGGCAGGAACACCTGCGGCGTGCGGCCGCCGAGGCCGATGACGAGCACCCCGACGGAGAGTGGGCGATCGATCTGGTACTTGGCGACTATGAGTTCGAGGCACGGCTGAGCGCCCAGGACGTGCGGAAACTGGCGAGAGCCGTACGCCCGCCGTTCCGCCGTGTGCCCCTGGCGGCGCCGCCCGAGGCGGTCCCGCCATGACCGCCACCGCGATTCTCAGCGTGAGCGTCACCGTGCTCACCTACGAGCACGACCTCGCCGGCGGGGCGCGGATCGTCGGCAACATCTACCCGGCCGACGCCTCGGGAGCCGGGCTGCGCAATGTCGTCCTCCCTTGCGGGTCCGGAGTCAGGCCGGCCCGGTACGAGGTCGAGCCCGGCCGCTATGTCGTGTCGGCGACGCTGCCCTCCGGCGTCGTCCTCAGCGAGGACGCCGAAGCACGGGAGGGCGAGGAGACCCCCGTCGTTCTCGACGCCTCCGAATCGCCGTACGAGACGCACGCCTGGCAGTACCTCATGGGCAACATCGAGTCCGGTCCCGTCTACCACGGCCCGGCGACGGCCCCCGTTCCGCGCTCGACGGGGTCGCGCTACATCGACACCGGCCTTCAGCAGGAGGCCGCCCCGGCCCCGGGCGGGTCCGTCAAGGCCACCTGGATCAGCGACGCCACACCGGAGAGCTGGACCTTCGAGGCGATGAACACGCTGATCGCCGAGCCGGCGGACGCCTCGATCGCGGACGAGGTCGCGGCGGCGCCGCACTACGTCCTCCCTCGCCCCGACGAGACCGACGGCACCTCGCATCTGTTCCGCTTCGGCGGGACCAAGCTGACCGGCCCGGTCGGCTGGCCCACCGGGCGCCGGCAGTTCCTGCTCGTCGAGATGGCGGGCACCGCCCACCTCGTGACCCTGCCGGTGCCGTGGGGCTCCGCGAGGGTCGAGATCCTGGTCAACGCGCGCCAGAGCCCGACCGGCAGCCCCGTCGCCGTGACGGTCCGCGACCGTGCCGTGGGGGCGGGTCTGGCCTATATGGCCCGGGGAGCCCTCGACCTGGCGGCGGCACTCTTCACCGATGTCGAGGCGATGCTCTTCGGGGAGCGACGCAACCGGCTCGCGGCCACCGCGGGCGGCTACGTCCTGGTCGGCACCGACCTGGCGGACGGACCGAGGCCCTGGGATCCCTTGCTGGTCAGTCTGCGCGAACGGTACCCCTGGATGAGCGACGGCTCGGTGCTGTGGGCGGTGCGGCAGCTCCGCCGGGCCACGACGCAGGCCGACAGGGACACGGCCAGGGCCGGGCTCATCGAGGCTTACGACCGCGGCGTGCCCCTCTACACCCTCGGCCTGAGCTGGCTCATCGACGGCCTGTCCGAATTCCCGGACGACCCGGAGTGCGTACGCCGGCTCGGCCGGGCGCGGCAGTTGTCCTGGCGGGTGGACATGCGGGAACCGTTCGTCATCGTCAACGCGCGCAGGGGCCTCACGTGATACGGCTCAGAACGCTGCCTGGCGAGGACGGCGACTGTCTGCTCCTGGAGTACGGAGACGGTGACTTCACCCGGCGCGTTCTCGTCAACCGCAGACGTTGCTGCGCCGCTTCCTCGCTCTCGACGCCGTCGTCACCGGCGCCAACGGGCTGGCGTATCTCGCGGCTTCCGGACCCCTTGGGCGACTGCTCGGGGTCGACGCGACCCTGCTGCTGGAACTGGGTGTCTTCCTCACGCTGTTCGCGGCGGGCGTCGGCTTCCTCGCCTCGCGGCCGCAGCCGCCCGTCGCCCCCGTCAAGCTCGTCGTCGACGCCAATGTGGCCTGGGCGGCGCTGAGCATCGTCGCGCTCCTGCTGTGGCTGGAGCCCAGCGCCGCCGGGACCATGTGGATCCCGATGCAGGCCATGACCGTCGCCGGGTTCGCCGCACTGCAGTGGTCCGCGCTGCGTGCCGCGGCTACGGCGTGAGGGACTGCAGGTACTTCACCGTCGCGGGGTCGGCCGGGAGGAATGTCTCGATGGCCAGCTCGGCGACGGTGACATCCATCGGGGTGTTGAAGGTGGAGATCGACGACACGAAGGACAGCACCTGGCCTTCGTGTTCGATCTGCAGCGGAAGCGCGAAATAGGGGCAGGGAACCGGGTCTTCCCGGTCGTCGGGGCCGCCGCCCGTCTCCGGGAGGGGATACGCGGCCACCTCCTCGTACAGCTCACGCAGCGTCTCGGAGCGGGCCAGGGCGATCTGGCGCTCCATCTGGGCCAGCAGATGCCCGCGCCACTCCCGCAGGTTGCGGATCCGCGGAGCGAGGCCCTCAGGGTGCAGCGTGATCCGCATCGCGTTCAGCGGGGGAGCGAGCAGATGTTCAGGGAGGCCCTCCAGGAGCATCGCGATCCCCCGATTGGCCGCCACCACCGTGTACGTGCCGTCGACCACGAGCGCCGGGTACGGCTCGTACCCGTGGAGCAGTCGATCCAAGCCCGCGCGCAAGGACTCCAGCGACGGGTCGTCCAGCGGCGTCTGTGCGTATCGCGGTGCGTAACCGGCCGCCAGCAGCAGCGCGTTCCGGTCGCGGACCGGCACATCCAGATGCTCCGCGAGCCGCAGGATCATCTCCTCGCTCGGTCGGGACCGGCCCGTCTCGACGAAGCTGATGTGGCGGGCGGAGGAATCGGCGCGCAGAGCCAGTTCCAGCTGACTCAGCCTGCGCCGCTCCCGCCAGCCGCGCAGCAGTGGCCCTACTCCCGTGTCGGGCGCGACAGTTGTCATACGGAAACCGTAACGTCGCACGGAGACAACCCGGAGGGAGCCTCGCTCATGGCCACAGAGCCGCTGTCGCAGAAGGAGATCGAGGACAGACTGCGCGAACTGCCCGGCTGGTCCCAGGAGGGCGACCGGATCGCCCGTACGTACCGGCTCGGCACACATTTCGCCGCAACCGCGCTGGTCGTCCACGTCGCACAGATCCAGGACGAGCTGAACCACCACTCGGATCTCACCCTGGGCTACAACACGGTCAACCTCACCGTGAACACGCACGATGCGGGCGGCGCGATCACCGAACGCGATTTCGAACTAGCGCGCCGCGTGGAAGCCGCCGCCCCGAACCATGGTGTGAGCTGACCGTGCTGCACGACGACGAGACCCGCGAGACGGCGGGGGCCGTGGGCGCCGGCCGTGACACGCTGCTCGACTACGACGTGGAGGCCGCCGTCTACGACGCCACCCGCGGCGGCGTGCCCCGGGCCGCGGCCGCCGCCGCGGCCGTACTGTCCCTCGTCCCGGACGCCGCCCGCGCGCTCCTCGACATCGGCTGCGGTACCGGGCTGGTGACCGAGCGGTTGACCCGGCCGGGGCTGCGGGTACTGGGCGCGGACTCCTCGCCCGGCATGGCCAGGAAGGCAGCCGGCCGGGTCGCGGGTGTCGTCCTCGCCGATGTCCGCAGGCTGCCGCTGCCCGACGCCTCGGTGGACGCGGTCAGCGCGGTGTGGCTGCTCCATCTGGTCCGGGACGCCAGGGCCGTCGTGGCCGAGGCGGCGCGTGTGCTGCGCCCCGGCGGGGTGTTCGTCACCACCGTCGACAAGGACGCCGGGCACGACGTGAGCAGCGACATCGACGCCGTCCTCGCCCCCTACCGGACTCCCGAGGCGTACGACCGCGCCGACCGCATCGAGGCGTTCGGCGCGGCGCACGGTCTCGGCCCGGCAGGTGAGACCCGCTTCACGGGCCATGGTCAGGGCCGGTCGCCGCGCCGCACCGCCCAGGCGCTGCTGCGCGGCGAGTACGCATCCCGGCTCACGGCCCGTGGTCCGCTCGCCGAGAAACTCGCCGCGGAGCTGTCCGCCCTGCCCGACCCCGACGAGCCGCGCCCCGACCCCCGCTTCCGGCTCATGGCGCTGCGCCGTCCCGGCCCGTCTTCGTGAAGTCCATGACCCAGTTCGTCACCCACGTCCCGCCGTCGTCCACCGAGAACGCCTGTTCCCAGCGGGCCGTCGTGTCCGTGATGCCCGACCACACGAAGCGGACCACGACGTCCTTGCCCGCGTAGCTGTCCCGGCCGTGGAAGACGCCGGTGCCGTCCGGCCCGAACCGCCCCACCACGGGCGGGTCGAGCCGCCCGGTCCTGTTGCTCGACCAGTTCAGCGACCACTCCTCGCGCTCGGGGTCGTACAGCCTGAGCGTCAGCCCGGAGAAGCCCTTGGTGGGGAAGTCGATCTCGTCGAAGTGCGCGGCACCGCCGAAGTGGGTGCGGCCCTCGGTGGTGCCGTCGAACTCCTCCCAGCCGCTGTCCGGGTCGAGGAAGTCGAGGAGACGGCGGTTGCGGACGTCCCAGCGGCCGGTGAGGAAGCCGAAGCCGTGCGTGTCGTTGCTCATGTGCGGTCTCCGGTGGTGCCGTCGGGCAGTGAGTCGGCGAGATAGGCGTCGAGGTCCGGGCGGCCGGGCGCCAGCATGTGGCGGACCCAGGCGTCCCGCTCGTGGAGGATCGGCGGCAGCTCCCAGACACAGCCGATCCACGGCCGGCCGGTCACCTTGATGAAATGAGCGGGATCGCGGTCGGGGCAGCCGAGGACCGGCTGGCCCGCCGCCGCGCCGCCGAAGTGCAGGACGTTGTCCCAGACCCAGCTGTACGCGTTGAGGTAGGCGCCGTCGTCGGCGCCGCGGTGCAGCACGACGAAGGTCGCGGGCGGGGTGCCGTCCGGAGCGGGGAGCAGCTCGGGGAGGATCTCGTACGCCGCCTGCTCGACCCGGGGATCCATCCCGGCCGGGTCGGCAGTGACGTGGTAGCGCTTGACGCTGCGGCCGGCCGCCTCGACGGGCGGCAGAACCCGCAGCAGTTTCTCTGCGAAAGCCATGGCTGGACGGTAAGGGCGCTTCACTGACACCTTGTGTCAGTGAAAGCCGGGCGACTTCTCTCGATCCTGCTGCTGCTCCAGACCAGGGGGCGGATGACCGCGGCCCAGCTCTCCGAGGAGCTGGAGGTCTCCGTACGCACCATCTACCGCGACGTCGAGTCGCTGCACCTGGCAGGAGTGCCGCTGTACGGGGACGCCGGTCACGCGGGCGGATACCGGCTGCTCGCCGGCTACCGCACCCGGCTCACCGGTCTGAGCGCCGGTGAGGCGGAGGCGCTGTCGTTCTCCGGAATTCCCGGGCCTGCCGCCGAGCTGGGACTCGGCGCCGAACTGGCCGCCGCGCAGCTCAAGCTGCGGGCCGCCCTGCCCGATGGCCTGCGCGCCCAGGCGGACCGGATGCGCGCACGGTTCCACCTCGACGCGCCCGGCTGGTACGCCGAGGACGACGAAGTCCCGTATCTGCCGCAGGTCGCGGACGCGGTCTGGCACAGCCGGGTGCTCGACGTCCGCTACCGCCGCTGGAAGGAGCCGACGGATGTTGACCGGCGTCTTGAACCGTACGGTCTCGTGCTCAAGGCGGGGCGCTGGTACGTGGTCGCCGGGCCGGGGCCGCGTACGTACCGCGTGGACCAGATCCTCGGACTCACGGAGACCGGCGAGGAGTTCGCCCCGCCCGAGGGTTTCGACCTGGCCGGGTACTGGCAGCGCTACCAGGACGAATTCCACGCCCGGCTGCACCGCGACGAGGCGGTCGTCCGGCTGTCCCCGCGCGCCGCGGCCCGCCTCGGCGGGTCGGCGGCGCGAGCCCTCGTCGCGACCGGCACGCCCGAGCCGGACGGCTGGACCCGGGCGGTGCTGCCCATCGAGTCCCTCGACCACGCGCACGGTGAGTTCCTGGCACTCGGCGCGGAGGCGGAGGTCCTGGCCCCGCCGGAACTCCGCGACCGGCTGGCCCGGACGGCCCGTGACATCGTGGCCAGGTACGGCGCCGCCGGTGAGGGTGGCGGGGACCGCTCGTCCGGCATGGCCGCTTCGCCGGAGGGTGACCCGGTGGACCGGTCCGGGCCGGCTTGCGACGATTCCGGCATGACTCACGACGACGCCCCGGACCTCCCGGCCACCCTCGCCGCTCCTGCCCGCCGCGCCCTCCTCCAGGCGGGCCACACCCGCCTGGACGACCTCGCCGGCGCCGACCCCGCCGCGCTCGCCGCCCTCCACGGCATGGGCCCCAAGGCCCTCGCCCGCCTCCGCGAGGCCCTCGCGGAGCGGGGTCTCAAGCTCGCGGACCAGTGATCCCGCCCGGGGCGCGCGACTGACCGGTCCAGGGTGTTGGTGGCGGGCACTGTCCCCACCCCGCCCTTTCGCACTGCGTCGATGTGCGGCTCCCGCGGCTCCGCCGCGTGGGGGGGGCGAAGCCCCCGACCCCCGTACGCCCTCGGGCGTGTCCTCGAACTCCCGCGAGGTGCCTTCACGCTGCGTTGTCGGACCAACGCACCAGACGCTGGGGCCCCACCCTCCGGGCGGACGGCGCTACTTTCGCAACACGCCCTCACGGGCTGGACATGAGCCCGCCGGGGGTTCCCACACGCCCGCAGGGCGCAGGGGAGATCGAGGGGCGGGGTACCGGGGGCGGAGCCCCCGTCAGGCCGACCACGCTCCCGACGCCGCCGCGTCCTTCGCATACGCCGTGAAGTCCCTCGGCGCCCGGCCGAGGACGCGCTCGACACCGTCCGTCACATGCGCGTTGTGACCGTCCAGGAGCATCACGAACAGGTCCGTGAGCCACTGCGCGTCCGCCGCCGGGAAGCCGAACTCCTGCAGCATGCTGACGTACTCCGGGCCGGAGACCGGGACGTAGCGGATCGGGCGCCCCGTGGCGCCGGAGAGTTCCTCCGCGACGTCGGCGAACGTCAGCAGCCGAGGCCCCGTCAGCTCGTAGGTCTCGCCCTCGTGGCCGTCCTCCAGGAGCGCCGCGACCATCACGTCCGCGAGGTCGTCGAGGTCGAGGAAAGGCTCTGCCGTCGTGCCCGCCGGGAAGGGGATCTCCCCGGCGAGGACGCCGGGCACCAGCGCGCCCTCGCTGAAGTTCTGCGCGAAGAACGCCGCCCGCACCACCGTCAGCGGCACCCCGGCCGCCCGCAGCGCGTCCTCCGCGTGCACCGCCTCCGGCTCACCGCGGCCGGAGAGCAGCACCAGCCGGCGCAGGCCGTGCTCCGCCGCCAGCCGCCCGAAGTCCCGCATCGCGTCCCGCGCGCCCGGAGCCGCCAGGTCCGGGTAGTACGTCACATACGCGGCGTCCGCGCCCCGCAGCGCGGGACCCCACGTCGCCTCGTCCTCCCAGTCGAAGGGGACCGCGCCCTTGCGCGAACCGGCCCGCACGGTCACTGCCCGCTCCGTGAGCCGCTGTGCCACCCTGTGGCCGGTCTTGCCGGTCGCCGCCGTCACCAGCACCGTCATCTGCAGCTTGTCCTGCTTCAGGTTCTCCGTCATGGCTCCACCTTTGCGGCTGCGGCCTGGACTCTCCATGCGGCAGAGGCTCGATTCCATACGCGTGCGTCCAGGGCCTGATCCACCCGACAGCCCTTAGGCCGACCGCCTACGCTCGACACCATGGACGCACTCGCCGGACTGCTCGACGGGCCCCGGGCCAGAGGGGCCTTTCTGCTCCGCATGGTGATGGAGCCGCCCTGGTCCGTACGCGTCGAGGACCACGCCCCGCTCTGTCTGATGTGCGTCACCCGCGGCGAGGCATGGATCGTCCCCGACAACGGCGACCCGGTACTGCTGCGCCCCGGTGATGTCGCCATCGCCCGCGGACCCGAGCCGTATCTCGCCGCCGACACCCCGGCCACGCCGCCGTACGCGCTGATCGGCCCCGGCGGCACCTGTACGACCCTCCAGGGCGAACCGCTCGCCGAGTCCATGGGCCTCGGCGTACGCACCTGGGGGAATGCCCCCGACGGCGCCACCAGCATGCTCATCGGCACCTACCAGATGGACGGGGAGGTCAGCCGGCGGCTGCTGAACGTCCTGCCCGGGCTGCTGCACCTCCCCGCGGACGTGTGGAACTGCCCGCTGATGCCGGTGCTCGACGAGGAGATCACCCGCGACGAGCCGGGCCAGAGCGTGGTCCTCGACCGGGTGCTCGACCTGCTGCTGATCGCGGTGCTGCGGGCATGGTTCTCCCGGCCCGGTGCCGAGGCGCCCGCCTGGTACCGCGCGATGGGAGACCCGGTCGTCGGCCCCGCGCTGCGGCTGATGCAGAACGATCCGGCGCACCCCTGGACCGTCGCCTCGCTCGCCGCGAAGTGCGGGGTCTCCCGGGCCGGCCTCGCACGCCGCTTCACCGAACTGGTGGGGGAGCCGCCGATGGCGTACCTCACCGGCTGGCGGCTCGCCCTCGCAGCCGATCTCCTCCGGCAGACGGACGCGACCGTCGAGGCCGTGGCCCGGAAGGTCGGCTACAGCGGCTCGTTCGCGCTGAGCGCCGCGTTCAAACGGGTGCGCGGCATCAGCCCGCAGGAACACCGCACCGGCGCCCGCACCGCAGCCGCTTTGCCGGAACAGCAACAGATCTTGCCCTGACGCGCGCCGTGCGCGCACCCTGACGCCATGAGCCCACACCAGCACCGTCACGACGGCACCGACACCACCGACATCGAATGGGACGCATTCGTCCCGCTCCTCGAACACGGCGCCGAGCTGCAACGCCCGCTGTACACCGAGGCCGCGGCCTGGGTCCGGGAGCAGCTCCCTGCCGCAGCGGTACGCCGCATACTCGACATCGGCAGCGGGCCGGGCGTGATCACCTGCCTGCTCGCCGAGATGTTCCCTTACGCGGAGGTCGTGGCCGTGGACTCCACGCCCGCGCTCCTCGAGCTGGCCCGGGCCCGTGCCGAGCGCACCGGCCTCGGCGACCGCGTCCGTACCCTCTGTGCCGAACTCCCCGGCGGTACGGAAGAGCTGGGGGAGGCGGATCTCGTCTGGGCGGGTAACTCGCTGCACCATCTTGGTGATCAGCGTGCCGCCCTCACCGGCTTCGCGCGTCTGCTGCGCCCCGGCGGACTGCTCGCCCTCGTCGAGGGCGGACTGCAGCCTCGTCATCTGCCCCGCGACATCGGCATCGGCCGCCCCGGACTGGAAGCCCGTATCGACGCGGCCAGCAGCGCCTGGTACGAGGAGATGCGCACGGGGCTGCCGGACAGCAGGGCGGAGATCGAGGACTGGCGCGCCCTGCTCGCCGCCGCCGGTCTCACCCCCACCGTCACCCGCACCTTCCTCCTGGACATCCCGGCGCCGGTGACCGATGCCGTCCGCGAACACCTGGTCTCCACGCTCACCTGGCAGCGCCACGCGCTGGAGAAGTGGCTGGACGCCGAGGACGCCGCCGTGATGGACCGACTGCTGGACCCGGACGACAAGGAGGGGCTGCTGCGCCGCCCGGACTGTTTCCTGCTGGCGGCCCGTACGGTGCACACGGCCATCCGCGGGTAGGGAGTGTCCTCGAAGTAGCGTCGTCCGCCCGGAGGGCGTGCCAGGCGCCGCCGGGCAGGCGGGACTTCGAACGCACGGCCCAGGTCCTGTCCGGGTGGCCCAGAGCCTCGGGGCGCGCTGCTGACCTACGTCGTCAGCAGTACGCCCGCGTAGGACGCCGTGGCGATCAGCACCCAGGCCGTCAGCCCGACGGCGGCGACCCGTACACCGGTGCGGGTGAGGGACGGCAGATGCACCGCGCTGCCCAGGCCGAAGAGCGCTGCGGCGAGCAGCAGTTCCTGTGCCGTGCCGGCGACGGTCAGGACGGGTGCGGGCAGCAGGCCCGTCGTGCGCAGCGCCACCATGGCGAGGAACCCGAGGACGAAGAGCGGTACCAGCGGGGGACGTCCGGCGGCGGGGGCACCTCGGCCCCGGCGTCTGGCGGCGACCACGAAGCCCGCGACCAGCGGGGCCAGCAGTGCCACCCGCATGAGTTTGACCAGGACCGCCTCGCCCAGCGCACCGCTTCCGGCGGTCTGGGCGGTGGCCACCACCTGCCCCACATCATGCACGCCCGCCCCCACCCAGCGTCCGAACTCCGCGTCGGTCAGCCCCAACGGGCCGTGCAGCAGCGGGAGTACGGCGATGGCGAGGGTGCCGCACAAGGTCACCAGAGCGACCGACGTGACGGCGTCCTCGTCGTCGCTATCGCGCACGGCGCTCACCGCGCCGATCGCGGAGGCACCGCAGATGGAGTAGCCGGTGGCGATCAGCAGCGGCTGATCACCGGGCAGCCCGAGCCGGCGCCCCAGCCACCAGGTGCCCCAGAACGTGGCGGCCACCACGGCGAGCACCATGCCCACCGTCGCCCAGCCCAGACCCAGGACGTCCGCCATGCTCAGCCGGAGACCGAGCAGCACGACTCCGACGCGCATCAGCCGCTTCGCGGCCAGTGTGAGGCCCGTACGGCACCGGCCGTGCACGCGGGTGCGCAGCCAGGGGCTGTGCGCGGCGGCGATGCCGAGCACGACGGCGGCGGTGAGCATCGGTACGGCGGGCAGTACGGAGTGCACCAGCCATGCCGCGCCCACACCGGCGGCCGCCAGCACGAGCCCCGGACCGGGGCCGGTGGCCCCGGTTGACCCTGCGGCCTTGCCGCGGGCCGCGATGCCGTGCGCGCGTGAACCGGCGAGGGCCATCAGAGGTCGGCCGGCAGGCGGTAGACGCGCCGGATGCTGGTGCCCAGACGGGAGACGTCGGCGCCGTACACATGGAGGGACAGGGCCGTGCAGGTTCCGGCGTTGCGCACGAGGTGGATGTCGCCGGGCGGGGCGAAGGCGGAGACCGCGCCGCGCGGGTTCACCACGTCCTGGGTGGCGATCAGCCGGGCCGTGTCGCCGTGCGGGACCAACTGATAGCGGCGCTCGTGCTCCTCGCCCTCATGAACGCCGGTCACACACCAGGAGACGTGGTCGTGGATCGGTGTGACCTGCCCGGGCAGCCAGACCAGGGCCACGACGGAGAAGCTGCCGTCGTGCTCGGCGTGCAGCACATGCTGGCGGTAGCACTCGGGGTCGCCCTCGCACTGCTCGGCGGTGAGCAGGTCGGCCATGCCCAGGTGCGGGACGAGCCGTTCCGCCACGAGCCGCGCCGTGGGCTCCGGTGGCAGCCCGCGGTCCACGGTCTCGCGTATCTCCGCGACGAGGGCGCGCAGGCGTGCGGTGGCCCGGGGAGCGGTGGTCGTGGCCGCGTTCGGAGGCGTCATGCAGGCAGCGTCTGCCCGCCCGCTGACACGCGTCCAAGGAGGAATGCTTGCCGGGTATCCAACAAGCGCTTATGGGTGGGATGCGAGACCGTGGGGCGCAGACGGCCGGCTCAGCGGCCGGACTTCCCCTCAGCGGCCGGGCTTTCCCTCAGCAGTCGAGCGCTCAGCAGCCGAGCTTCCGCTCGGCCACCGCCACGAGCTGGTCCAGCACGAGGGCGGTCGCGGGGATCCGCCGGTGGTCGCGGAGCACATACGCATAGACCTGACGGCGGGTGTGCGGTTCCAGGATCCGGCCCGTGACCTTCTGGTGGCAGAGGAACGACAGCACCAGCGCCGGCACCATGGCGATTCCGACCCCGGCCGCGACCAGGCTCTGCATCACCAGATTGTCGTCCGTCGTGCACGCGACATCGGGCGAGAACCCTTCCTCGGCGCAGGCGTGCAGGAAGTTGGCACGACAGCGCAGACAGCCCGCGATCCACTTCTCGTGCGCAAGATCGGCCAGACGTACGGCGCGGCGCCGGGCCAGCGGATGCCCGGTGGGGAGCAGCACGGTCAGCGGGTCCTCCAGCAGCCGGATCTCCGACAGTTCATCCGGAATCTCCGCCGACTGGCCCGGATAGCGGAAGGCCAGGGTGATGTCGCAGGCGCCCTGGGCCACGAGCCGCACTGATTCGGGTGGTTCGCTCTCCACCAACTCCACCCTGATGCCGGGGTGCTCGGCAGCAAGCCGGGCCATGGCCTCGGGAATGATGGTCGCCCCGGCGCTGGGGAACGCGCACACCCGCACCCGCCCGGAACGCAATCTCGCGATGCCGTCGATCTGCTGCTGAGCCACCGTCAGGCTGTCCAGGATCGTCCCGGCGTGCCGGGTCAGCGCCTCCCCGGCTTCGGTGAGCCGGATGCCCCGCCCGACCCGGGTGAACAGAGGTGTGCCGACATCCCGCTCCAGCGCCTTCATCTGCTGGCTGACGGCCGGCTGGGTGTAGCCCAGCGCGCGTGCGGCGGCCGAGTAGGAACCGGTCCTGACAACCTCGTGAAAGGTCTTGATGTACCGGGAGTCGAACACAGCAAAAGCATAAGCAGAAATTGGGAGCACAGAAGAATGTGCGGGCGCCGCTTTTGAGCCGACATCGGCCAGGGAGTGGCTTCAAACCAGCGTCGCCCGCCGAGCGGCAGCTCAGGCACCCATGGAGAACGTCGCCGGGTCCGGGCCGAGCCGCCGGCCCTCGTCCAGGGCGCCGAACGCCGCCAGATCGTCGGCGTCCAGCTCGAAGCCGAACACTTCGATGTTCTCCCGGATCCGGGACGGGGTCACCGACTTGGGGATCACGATGTTGCCCAGCTGCAGATGCCAGCGGAGCACGACCTGCGCCGGGGTCTTCCCGTGCTTCTGCGCGATCGCGACGATCGTCGGGACCTCCAGCAGGCCCCGCCCCTGGCCCAGCGGGGACCAGGCCTCGGTGGCGATGCCGTGCTTGGCGTGGAACGCCCGCGACTCGGCCTGCTGGAGCTGCGGGTGGAGCTCGATCTGGTTCACCGCGGGCACGACCGAGGTCTCGCCCAGCAGCCGCTCCAGGTGCGCGGGAAGGAAGTTGGAGACGCCGATCGCCTTGGCGCGGCCGTCGGACAGGATCGCCTCGAAGGCCTTGTACGTGTCCACGTACGCGTCCTTGGCCGGCAGCGGCCAGTGGATCAGGTACAGGTCGACGTAGTCGAGGCCCAGCCTGGTGAGGGAGGCGTCGAACGCGCGGAGCGTCGAGTCGTAGCCCTGATCGGCGTTCCAGAGCTTGGTGGTGACGAAGAGCTCCTCGCGAGGGATCCCGCAGGCGGCGACGGCCTGGCCCGTGCCCTTCTCGTTCTCGTATACGGCTGCTGTGTCGATGCCGCGGTAACCGGCCTCCAGGGCCGTACCGACGGCCTTCGCCGCCTCGTTGTCCGGCACCTGCCACACGCCGAAGCCGAGCTGCGGCATGGAGACGCCGTTGTTGAGGAAGATGGAGGGGACCTTGCTCACGAGCGGTCGATCCTTACGTCGTCGGGTGGTGCTCCCATGGTCAACGAGCACTCCGGCGGGGGCATTCCCGTCCGGGAAGTTGGCCGATACAGCCCCGACCTTATTGGTCGGAACCATTGACCGCGACCCGCCGTGGCGCAACTCTATTGCACATCGCTGAACGTGGTACATCCATGTGAACGCCGGGTCCTGTCCCACCACGCCCGCCCCTTGGGCAGCTCCTGAACCCCCACCTCTCAGGAAGGCAGGTACAGAAATGAAGGAGACACAGGAAACATCGGAGGAGGCGGCCGTCTGGCAGACCCCCGAGTACGTGGTCGTCGACACCGCGCTCGAGGTCACCGCCTACGCCCTCACCGACCGGTAGTCCCCGCCGCCATGCTGCTGCAGGTGCTCGGCACCGCGGCGGGCGGCGGGCTGCCCCAGTGGAACTGCGCGTGTCCCGGCTGTGCCGGGGCACGCGCACACCCGCACCGGCGCCGCCGTCACGCCTCACTCGCCCTGCGCGCGGACGAGGGGCGCTGGTACCTCGTCAACGCCACCCCCGACATCGGTGACCAGATCGAGGACGCCCCCGCACTGCGGCCCGGACCCGGACCGCGCGACACACCGGTGGCCGGGATCGTCCTCACCGACGCCGAACTCGACCACACCCTCGGCATGGCCAGGCTGCGCGAGGCCGACGGCTTCGAGATCCTCGCCACCGCGCCCGTACGCGAAGCCCTCCTCGGGCGGCTGCGGCTCGGCGACATCCTCGACCCCTACACCCGGCTCGGATGGCGGGACCTGGGGGCGGATCCACAGCCGCTCGTCAAGGGCGGCACGGTCGAGATCGACGCCGTGCCCGTCTCGGCGAAACGGCCCCGGTACGCCGCCACCGAGGACGCCCGCCAACCGGAGGACCCCGACTGGGTCGTCGCCCTACGGCTGCGTGAGACGACGACCGGCAGGAGCCTGGTCTACGCCCCCGCCCTCGCCCGCTGGACCGACGGCCTCCAGAACGCCGTCGAGGACGCCGACTGCGTCATCCTCGACGGCACCTTCTGGGACGACGACGAACCCGTACGCACCGGGATCTCCGCGAAGTCGGCCACGGGCATGGGACATCTCCCCATCAGCGGCCCGAACGGCACCGCCCGGCGGCTCACCGGGCTGCGCGCCCGCTGCCTCTACACCCACCTGAACAACACCAACCCCCTCGGGGACCCGGATGCCGCACAGCACGCGCTGCTCTCCGGCTGGGGCCTCGACGTCGCCGCCGACCGGATGGTGATCGAGCTGTGAGTACGGCAACGAACGCTGGAACGAGTACAGGACCGAGTACAGGACCGAGTACGCGCACCTCAGGAGCGGGCACAGGCATCTGGAGCCGGGACGAGCTCACGGCGCGGCTGCGCGCCGTGGCCGCCGAGCGCTACCACGACCGCCACCCCTTCAACGTACGGATGCACGAAGGCAGCCTCACCCCCGCCGAACTGCGTCGGTGGATCGTCAACCGCTTCCACTACCAGCGCCACATCCCCGTCAAGGACGCGCTGATCCTCGCCAAGTTCGACGACCCGGCGCTGCGCCGTGCCTGGCTGCGCCGGATCCAGGACCACGACGGGGCGAAGGACGGCGACGGTGGCATCGAACGCTGGCTGCGGCTCGGCGAGGCCGCCGCAATCGACCGCGCCCGGCTGTGGTCAGGGGCCGAAGTCCTGCCCGGCGTCCGGCTCGCGGTCGACGGGTACGTCAACTTCTGCCGGCTGCGCGGCCCGCTCGAGGCCGTCGCCGCCTCGCTCACCGAACTCTCCGCACCTGGCATCATGCGCACCCGCATCGCCGCCTTCGAACGCCACTACCGCTGGATCGAGGCGGACGGGCTCACCTATTTCCGCGACCGCATCGGCCAGGGCGGCCGCGACAGCGAGGAGGCGCTCGGCCTGGTTCTCGAGTGGGCGCGCACGCGCGAGCAGCAGGAGGCGGCGGTCGCGGCGCTCGGCTTCAAGTGCGACGTGCTGTGGTCGCTGCTGGACGCGATCGAGGGCGCGGCGGAGCCGGGGAAGCCGGAGGAACCGGAGGAGCAGGGGGAGCGGACATGACATGGAAACCGGTGCTGTCGCGGTCGGTGATGCTCCGCCACGACCCGGTGCGCACGACGGATCTCCTGGTCCTGCCGGAGCGCGTCGTCGTCCTCAAGGGCAACGCGGGCTCCATCGTGCGGCTCTGCGACGGCGAGCACGACGTCGACGCGATCGTCGCGGAGCTCGCCGCACGCCATCCGGGTGCGCCGGTCGCCGCCGAGGTCCCCGCGTTCCTCCACCGGCTGAAGGAGGAGGGGTGGCTGCGATGACCACTGCCGGACCGTCCACCACCGAACCGCCCCCCGTCGAGCCCCCGTGGGCGCTGCTGGCCGAACTCACCCACGGCTGTCCACTGCGCTGCGCGTACTGCTCCAACCCCGTCGAACTGGTCGGTCGGTCAGCGGAGCTGACCACGCGGCAGTGGACCGACGTGCTGCGGCAGGCCTCCGGCCTGGGAGTCGTCCAGATGCATGTGTCCGGCGGCGAGCCCCTGCTGCGCCGCGACCTCACCGAGATCGTCGCGGCGGCCGACGCGTACGGCATCCACACCCAACTGGTGACGAGCGGCGTCGGCCTCCACGAGAAGCGGCTCACGGCGCTGACCGAGGCCGGCCTGCGCAGTGTCCAGCTCTCCGTCCAGCACGCGGACGCCGTCGCCTCCGAACTCGTCGCGGGCGCCCGCTCGTTCGCGGCAAAGGAACGGGCGGCCCGGCTCGTACGGGAAGCGGGACTGCCCCTCGGGCTCAATGTCGTACTGCACCGGGCCAACCTCGACGCACTGGACGACATCGTCGAACTGGGCCTCGCCTGGGGCGCCGACCGGATCGAGCTGGCCAACACCCAGTTCTACGGCTGGGCCCTGGTCAATCGCGACACCCTGCTGCCCGGCCGCGAGCAGGTCGCGCGGGCCCGGCGCTCCGTCGAGTCCTGGCGGGCCCGGCTCGACGGGCGCATGGACCTCGTCTGGGTCGTGCCCGACTACGTGGACGGCACGGCCAAGCCCTGTATGGGCGGCTGGGGTGCTGTCTCGCTCACCGTCGCCCCCGACGGGACCGTCCACCCCTGCCCGGCCGCGGCCCCGCTGCCCGGCCTCGACGCACCGAACGTCAAGGACAGCACGCTGGAGTGGATCTGGCGCGAGTCCCGGGCGTTCAACCTCTACCGCGGCGAGGAGTGGATGAGCGAACCGTGCCGCACCTGTGAGCTGCGTACCAAGGACTTCGGCGGCTGCCGCTGCCAGGCGTACGCGCTCACGGGGGACGCGGCGCGCACCGACCCGGTCTGCCGGCTCTCGCCCGACCACGAACTCGTACGCGCACTGGTGGACGCGCCGCGCGGCGGCGCGGACGAGAAGCCGGTTCCCGCGTACGTCTACCGCGAGGAAGGCCATCGAGCACCATGAAGCGCCGACAGCCGGAACCGAGCGACACCAGGGACCGGGCCATCGGCGCACCCCGTCGGCCGCGCGAGGGCGACGAACGATCTCCCCGTCCTCGGCACCTTCCTGATCATGACCGAACAACTCCGAGCGAGGTGACGTACGAGATGACCGCATCACATGGCACATCGCGCAGAGCCGTACTGGGCGCAGCCCTCGGCGGCGCCGTCGCGGCCGGACTGCCCGCCGCACCGGCCGCGTCCGCCGCCTCCTGGCAGCTGCGCTGGTCGCCCTCCGCGAGCGGCGACGGACTGAGGGCCTTCGAGACGATCGAGGACGACCGCGCCGACTCGCACACGGCCGGTCAGCCGCACATCTTCGCCGAGGGCGACAACTGGCGCTTCAACATGCACACCGTCGACCGCGACACCAGCACCGACCGCCAGCGCCAGGAGGTCACCGGCTGCCGCAACGGCTCCTCGTACCTGAAGTGGCTGCAGGGCGAGACCTGGCGGATCACCTACGCGATGTACATCCCCAGCAGCCTGAAGGCGACCACGAGCTTCACCCACATCATGCAGATGAAGCAGCCCGGCACGGGCAGCTCTCCGATCGTCGTGCAGTCGCTGCGCCGGGTGAGCGGGGTCCAGACGATCGAACTGAAGCTCTTCGACTCCGACACGCTGGTGGGCCGGACGAACCTGGAGCCCCTGCACAACAAGTGGATCGACGTCGACTTCCGGATCAGGATCGGAAACGGGACGTCGGGCTCGGTCCACTGGATCCTCAAGAACGGCTCGACGACCGTGGTCGACAGGTCGAAGTCCGGCGTCGACACCTTCCTCGCGGACCGGGTGCGCCCCAAGTGGGGCATCTACCGCTCTCTCGGCGACAGTTCGGGATCCCTGCAGAACTGCCACCTGCTCCTCACCGGCCTGCGCGCCTACCAGCTCGTCTGAGCCCGTCCGAGAGGACCGACAAGCGGGGGACAGGATCTTCCGGGTGACGATCGGGTAGCGCGTACGCGGCCGCCCGGCGCGGAGTCCCGCTCCGTGCCGGGCGGCGTGCGTCAGGCGGAGTCAGGCGGCGGTGTAGGGGCGGTCGCGGCGCGCGTCGTGCAGGACCGCCGCCCACCACTGGAGCTGGTCGAGAAGGACCTTCGCCGCCCCGTTCGGGCCCTCGGGATCGATGAGGGTGCCGTCGGCGGAGAACAGTTCGTAGTAGCGGGGGAACGAGACATAGTCGCGGATGGTGTGCGCGTGCAGCTCGCCGAAGACCTGCCGCAGCTGCTCGATCGCCAGCAGGCCGCCGCTCGCGCCGCTGTAGCCGACGAAGCCGACCGGCTTGGCCTGCCACTGGGTGAAGTGCCAGTCGATCGCGGACTTGAGGGACGCCGGGAAACTGCGGTTGTAGTCGGGCGTCACCACGACGAACGCGTCGGCCGCGTCGAGCCGCCGGGTGAGCTCCGCCATCGTGCCGGGGCGGGCCATGCCGGGCTCGAGCGCCGGCGGGACGGGCGGCAGCTCCAGTGGCAGCTCCGTGTCCGCCAGATCGATGACGTCCACCGCGAAGCGGCCGTGGTGCCGGGCCTGTTCGGTGAACCAGTTCGCGACGACGGGTCCGAACCGGCCCTGCCGGACGCTGCCGATGATCACTGCGAGGTTGAGAGTCCGTGAGGTCATGGCTCCAACCTGGCGGGCAGTGCGGACGGCAGGAAGGCCGGGCCGGGACTGGTAGTGGCAGGGCCACCCTCCGCGGCGGCCCGGCTGTTACGTTCGAAGGGTGAGCGACAACGAGCTGGGCCTGTTTCTGCGCAGCCGCCGGGAAGCCGTCACTCCGGCCGAGGCGGGGCTGCCCACGGGGCTGCGCCGCCGCACCCCGGGCCTGCGCAGGGCGGAGCTGGCCATGCTCGCCGGTGTGAGCGTCGAGTACGTGACCCGGCTGGAGCAGGGACGCGACCGCCGGCCGTCGCCGCAGGTGCTGTCCGCGCTGGCCGAGGCGCTCCGGCTGCCCCCGAGCGAACGCATCCATCTGCACCGGTTGACCAAGGCCGCCGACGGCGGCTTCAACTGCATGGGCGGGGCGCTGCCCGCCCGCACCGTCCGGCCCACCGTGCAGGCCCTGCTCGAACGCCTGGAGCCCGCCCCCGCCGTACTGCTCAACCGGCTGAGCGAGATCCTCTCCTGGACGGACGGGTACGCGCGGCTCGCGGGCCCGATCGGCCTGCTGGACGGCGACCCGCCGAACCTCGCCCGCTACGTCTTCACCGACGCGCGGGCACGTACCGCGTTCCCCGACTGGGACCACGCCGCCGACGAACAGGTGGCCGCTCTCAAGCAGGGGCCGTTCCGCGCCGACCCGCATGTCGCGGTCCTCGCCGACGAGCTGACGGTCACCGCCGGGGCGGACTTCACCGGACGCCTGGACACCGTGCCCGGCCTCGCCAGGTCCAGCGGCATCATGCGGCTGCACCACCCGGAGGCCGGCGAGCTGCGCCTCGCCTACGAAACGCTCGAACTGCCCGCCGACGACGATCAGCGCCTCCTCGTCCACCTGCCGGCGGACGAGGCCACGTCGGCGGCGCTGGACCGCCTCACCGGCCGGCGGCCGGGGGCGCTGCGGGCGGTGTCCGGCTGACGGGCGTGGTGCCGAGGTAGGCGTCCCGCACCGTGGGATCGGCCCGCACCTCGGCCGGGCTGCCCTCGGCGAGCACCTCGCCCAGATCGAGGACGACGACGCGGGCGCACAGCTCCATCACGAACGCGACGTTGTGCTCGACGAGCAGCACCGCGCAGTCCTCCTCGTCGGCCATGTGCCGTACCACGGCGGCCAGTTGGGCGCGCTCCGGCGCGGACATGCCGGACGCCGGCTCGTCGAGGAGCAGTACGCGGGGCGGGTCGGCGAGCGCGCGGGCCAGCTCGACCATGCGGGCCCGGCCGACGGGAAGCCCGCCGGCGTACGTCTGCGCGAACGCGTCGAGGCCGCACTCGCGCAGCACGGTGGCCGCCCGGTCGCGGCGGGCGGGTGCTGAACCGCGCCGCCACTCCTGAGCGACGAGGAGGTTGTCGGTGACGGTCAACTGCCCGAAGAGCTGCTGGCGTTGGAACGTGCGGCGCATTCCGTGGCGGGCCCGCCAGACGGGGGAGCGGCGCGTGATGTCCGCCCCCGCCAGCACGATCCGGCCCTCGTCGGCCCGGCGGATCCCGGACAGCACGTCGAACAGGGTGGTCTTGCCCGCCCCGTTGGGCCCGATGAGACCGCAGATCTCGCCTGCGCGCAGACCGATGCCCACGCCGTTCAGCGCCCGCACCCCGCCGAACCGCACCCCGATCGCGTCTGTCTCCAGTACGTACCGCGTCATCGCCGGACCCCTTCCCTGAACCCCAGGTACGCCTCGGTGAGCCGGTCCGCCTCCACTTCGGCACGCGGGCCGCACCAGGAGACCCGGCCCTGCGCGAGGTACGCCACGGTGTCGGCGATCCCGAGGACCTCCGAGGCCTTCTCCTCCACCAGCAGCAGCGCCGTGCCCGTCGTGCGGAGCTCTGTGAGCAGCTGGAAGACCTCCTCGACGATGCGCGGGGCGAGACCGAGTGACGGCTCGTCCGCGATGAGCACGGCGGGCGGGTGCCGGAGGAGCGGGGCGAGGGCGAGCAGCTGCTGTTCACCGCCGGAGAGGGAGCCCGCGTGCACGGTGCGGCGGGCGGCGAGCCCGGGGAATCGCTCATAGAGAGCTTCCCGCGCCTCCTTCTCCTCCAGCCGCAGCGCCAGGTTCTCCTCGATGGTCAGCCCCGGGAAGATTCCCCGCCCTTCGGGCGCGAGCAGCACGCCCCGTCGTGCCCGCCGTACGGCCCGGTCGCGGCTGACCTCCAGCCCGCCGAGGTACACGCCCCCGCGCTCCACGGCGAGCACTCCGGCGGCGACGCGGCAGGCGGTGGACTTCCCGGCGCCGTTGGGCCCGAGGACGGCGAGTATCTCCCCGCCGCGGACCGCGAGATCCACCCCGTGCAGGACGGGCGCTCCGCCGTAACCGGCGTGGACTCCGCGCAACTCCAGTGCGGCGGGGACGGTGGTCTCCGTCCGTGTGGGGTTCGGGCTCTCGGGGAGCGGCGCGGGGCCGCCGGTGCCGTTGGTACGGGGCGCCCGCTCCCGTACCTGTTCCTCCCGTACCGACGGGGGCCGCGGGCTCGCCCCCTGTTCCGGAACTTCCGGAACAACCCGCCCCCGCAACCGTTCCCGCCGCGCGTGCAGCCGCATCGGGATCGCCGCGCAGTACCCGTCCGGATCGTTCGCCAGAGCCAGACCCGCGAGCCCGAACAGGATTACCGGCAGATGCGAGGACTCCGTCACGTACTCCGCCATCAGATGCGGCACCAGCGCGAACACCAGCCCCGCCACCACCGCGAACTGCGGCCGCCGTACCCCCGCCGCGACCACGACCGCCAGCCACACCAGCCCGGTCATCGCGGTGAAGTCCGTCGCCGTGATACGCGTGTTGAACGACGCGTACATCACGCCGCCGAACCCCGCCAGCCCCGCCGACAGCGTGAACAGCAGCAGCTTCGTACGGACGACCGACACGCCCGACGCCAGTGCCGCCGCCGGGGCGGAGCGGACCGCCAGCATCGCCCGCCCCGCCGGAGAGGTCCGCAGCGCGCCGAGCGCCGCGACCGCGATCGTCACCAGCACCACGAGCGCCACACCCATCGCCCGGTCGTCGCCGAGGTCCACCGGGCCGAACACGGGACGCGGGATCTCCCACCCGGTGTCGCCGTTGCGCAGCGGGCGGAACTGGAACAGCACCTGGTCCGCCAGGAAGGCCAGGGCCAGTGTGGCCAGCGCCAGGGAGCGGCCGCCCAGGCGCAGGGCAGGAAGCGCCACCACCGCCCCGAGGACCGCCGCCGCGCAGGTGCCCACCGCGGCCGCCGCCACGAACGGCCAGCCCCGGCTCATCAGCAGTCCCGCCACCAGCGCCGCGCCCGTCACGAACGTGGCCTGCGCCAGCGACACCATCGCCCCGAGCCCGGTCACCACCGTGAAGGACAGGAACACCAGCGAGATCGCCAGCCCCTGCGCGAGGATCCCGCTCCAGAAAGGGGTCGTCACCGTGTAGAAGGCAGTGGCCAGCAGGACAGCGGCGATCGCCCAGGGGCCCCACCTGCGGCGCCACGAACGCCCCGCCAGATAGTCGACGGGCGGGGTGTCGGCCGCCGCCGTCCCGGCCGCCCGGCGCCGCTGCGCCATCACCAGGAGCCCCGCGAAGAGGATCAGGAACGGCACGGCGGTCCGGAACCCCGTGATCCCCTCCGCGAAGGACGTGTACCCGGCGACCAGGTTCTGCAGCACCCCCAGCGCCAGGCCGCCCGCGAAGGCGAGCGGCACCGAGACGAAGCGGCCGAGGACCGCCGCGGTCGCCGAGACGAAGAGGAAGAGCGTGTAGTCGTGGGCGGACAGGCCGAGCAGCGGGGTGGCCAGCACCCCGGCCAGGCCCGCCAGACCCGACGACAGCATCCACGCGACCGACGACAGCCGGTCCGCGCTGATGCCGCGCAGCTCGACCAGACCCCGGTTGTCGACGGCCGCCCGCAGCCGCAGCCCGAGCCGGGTGTGCCGCATCAGCACCCACAGCCCCACCGCGGCGACGGCCGTCGCCACCCAGGTGATCAACTGGTCGGAGTCGATACCGACACCGTCCACCGGCTGCCAGGACACGGCCGGGCTCGGCCCGACACCCGGCAGCCCGTACTGGTTCTCCGCGGGAAGCACCGGTGCGCCCGCGTCAGCGAGCAGCTCCACCGCCCACAGTCCCGCCGCGGGGAGCGCGACGAGCAGACCGATCGTCGCGACGATCTGCGCGGTCTCGCCGACCCGCGCGAGCCCGCGGAACATGAGCCGGTCGAGTCCCCACCCGATCCCGGGGGCCACCACGAACACCAGCAGCAGTGCGGTCGGCACGGCCGGCCAGCCGGATCCGGAGTGCAGCTCGTAGAAGGCGAGCGCGCAGAGATACGCGGTCGCACCGTGCGCGAAGTTGAACAGGCCGGACGCGGAGTACGACAGCACGAGCCCTGTCGCGAGCAGGGCGTACAGCGCACCCGAGACCAGTCCGCTCAGCACGAAGCCCAGCAGGTCACCCACGACTGACGACCCCTCACTTGAAGGGGACGGGCGGGTAGCACTTGAAGGGCGACGACACCTCGTACCGCCCGTTCCTCAGCTGTACGAGCGCACCGCAGCCGAAGCTCTCCTTCCGCCCCTTGGGCTCGGCCCGGTCGCCGACCAGCGTCCCGGTGTCGGAGAAGGAGGACGCCGCCTTCTGGAAGGACTCGACGGTCAGATCCTTGCCCGCCTTCTCCGCGATCGCGAGGAACAGGTCGGCGGACATGTAGCCCGTCATCATGTGCATGTTGAGCGGGACGTCCTTGCCGCCCGCCGCCTTCCGGATGTCCTCCTTGAACAGCTTCATCGCGGGGCTCGGCGACTCGAACGGCTCGAACTGCAGCAGCACATGCACCCCGTCGAGCGCCTGCCGTGTCGCGTCCTTGGCCAGCAGCCCCGGGTCGTAGTCGGTCGGATCGGAGATGACCCCCTTGAAGCCCGACCGCTTCAGGGCGGTGAACAGTCCGATGTTGTACGGGGTCTGCATGACGGAGACGACCGCGTCCGGCGCCTTGCCGCCGTTCGACCGCAGGATCTCCTTGGTGTATGCGGACCAGTCGCTCGGCATCGACGTGGCGGGCACGAGGGCTTTCGCGTACGAGACCTGGAAGCCGGCCGCAGTGAAGCCCTGAGTGAAGGTGCGGATACCGAACTTGCCCGCGTCGTTGTCGGTGGCGATCAGCGCGACCGACTTGCCGCTCGTGCCGCCGAGGACCGATCCGAGGCCCTCCGGCCAGGTCTGGTTGAGGGTCCCGCCCGGCATGGGAACGAGACAGCCGTTGAAGCCGTAGAAGTGCTCGGGCCCGCAGAACGAGGGCAGCGTCCCCCAGCCGAAGGTCGGCACTCTCTGCTGGTCCAGGAAGTCGGCGCCGGAGAAGGTCACCGAACTCATCGGGGCGACGGCGAAGACCTCTTCCTGCTGGACCAGTTTCCGGGCGGCGGCGAGGTTCCTGGCCGGATCCTGACCGTCGTCCTCGGCGCCCAGGTATGCGATTCTGCGGCCGTTGACGCCGCCTTCGGCGTTGGCGCGGTCGTAGCGGGCCCTGGCTCCGAGGTCGGTGTCCTTCTTGCTGTACCCGCTGGCGGTGGTCATGGAGACGATGCCGCCGACCTTGATGGAGTCGGCCGTGACGCCGCGCGCGGAGGCCGCGCCCTTCCCGCTGGGTTCGCCGGACGAGGAGGCGGAGTTGCAGGCGGTGGCGAGCAGCAGCGCTGCGGCGGCTGCGGCGATGGTGCGGATCGGTCGCAACACGGTAGGTCCCTCCGTCGAGGCTGAAACTTGTCGGGGGACACCCCGAACCCCCGGTGATTCTGTGCTCGACCTGATGGACCGTCAATAACTGACGCATCATCAATTGACGGTGCGTCAGTGCGGTGGATGTGCGGGTTGTCAGCGGTACAGCGCGTCCACCTCCGTCGCGTACGCCGTCTCGATCGCCTTCCGCTTCAGCTTCAGCGACGGAGTCAGCAGCCCGTGCTCCTCGCTGAACGGATGGGCCAGAATCCGGAACGTACGAATGGATTCGGCCTGCGACACCAGTGTGTTGGCGGCCACCACCGCCCTCCGGATCTCCATTTCCAGATCCGGGTCACGAACCAGCTCTGCCGGCCGCAGCGGCGCCTTGTCGCGCATCGCCAGCCAGTGGTCGACCGCCTCCTGGTCCACCGTGACCAGCGCCGCGATGTACGGCCGGTCGTTGCCCACGACAATGCACTGTGCCACCAGCGGATGCGCCCGTACCCGCTCCTCGAGTCCCACCGGCGACACGCTCTTGCCGCCCGAGGTCACCAGGATCTCCTTCTTCCGCCCGGTGATCGTCAGATAGCCCTCCTCGTCGAGCGAGCCCAGGTCGCCGGTGGCCAGCCAGCCGTCGTTCAGCACGGCGTCGGTGGACTTCGGGTCGTTGAGATAGCCGGAGAACACCTGACCGCCGTGGACCCACACCTCGCCGTCCTCGGCGATGTGGACGGTCGTCCCGGGAATGGGCTGCCCGACCGTGCCGTACTTGGTGCGCTCCGGCGGGTTGGCGGTCACGGCCGCGGTCGACTCCGTCAAGCCGTACCCCTCGAAGACGGTCACGCCCGCGCCCTCGAAGAAGAGGCCGAGCCGGCGGTCCATGCCGGACCCGCCGGACATCGCGTGCCGCACCCGGCCGCCCATCGCCGCGCGGACCTTGTGGTACACGACCTTCTCGAAGAACTGGTGCTGCAGTCGCAGAGCCGCCGACGGGCCCGGACCCAGCCCGAACTCCCGGTGCTCCAGGGACTCCGCGTACCGCACCGCCACATCGACGGCCTTGTCGAACGGACCGGCCTTGCCCTCGGCCTCCGCCTTGCGCCGGGCGGCGTTGAAGACCTTCTCGAAGATGTACGGGACGGCCAGGATGAACGTCGGCCGGAACGCCGCAAGATCCGGGAGCAGTGCGCTGGCCTGCAGCACCGGCTGATGGCCCAGCTTGACGCGCCCGCGGATCGCCGCGACCTCCACCATCCGCCCGAAGACATGCGCGAGCGGCAGGAAGAGCAGCGTCGACGCCTCGTCGCCCGGCTTGGAGTGGAAGACCGGCTCCCAGCGCTCGATGAGCGTGTCGGTCTCGTACATGAAGTTGGCGTGCGTGATCACGCACCCCTTGGGCCGCCCCGTCGTCCCCGACGTGTAGATCACCGTCGCGACGGACTCCGGCGTCACCGCCCGCCGGTGCCGGTGCACCACGTCGTGGTCGACGTGCGCACCCGCTGCGAGCAGATCGCCGAGGGCCCCCTTGTCCAGCTGCCACAGCCGCTTAAGATGGGGCAGCCGGTCGATGACCGAGCCGATCGTCATGGCGTGGTCCTCGTGCTCGACCATGCAGGCGGACACCTCGGCGTCGTGCAGCATCCAGAAGACCTGCTCGGCCGACGAGGTGGGGTAGACGGGGACGGACTGGGCCCCGACCGTCCACAGCGCGAAGTCGAAGAGCGTCCACTCGTAACGGGTACGGCACATGATCGCGACCCGGTCGCCGAACCGTACGCCCTGCGAGAGGAGCCCCTTCGCCAGGGCGAGGACCTCGTCCCGGAACTCGCCCGAGGTCACATCGCGCCACTGACCCTCGTCGTCCTTGCGGCCGAGCGCGACCCGCTCCGCATCGGCCTGGGCGTGATCGAACACGGCATCCGCCAGCCCGCCGACAGGGGGTGTCGTCGCCAAAGGTGGAACCGTGAACTCACGCAATGACCTGCTCCTCGTGGCGCTCCGCACAGCGCCGGTGACGGTACCCCAAGGGGCTTTCCTGCGGGAGGGCCTTCAACAACTCGGCACATATCGCATTGGCGCTGGTCAGCCGCCTACATCCAGCCACATGGGGTGGCCCCGGGACCAGCCCTGACCGAAGAGTAAGTAACGTCCGGTGGAATCTGCACCGAATCTGTACGCGGCAGACACCCCTGCCCCACGCCTCCTGCCGGTGTGACCGGACGGCCGTGCTTACGGGATTCAGTGCGGGCCGCCGGACGGACGGTGCAGCCGGTCGCCGCCCGCGAGGACCGTGGCGGCGAGGGCGTCCGCCGCCTCCCGGGTGCCGACCGGAGCGCCCGCCCGGTGGCCGTGCAGCAGGACGAAGTCCACCCCGCCCAGCTCCGGCAGGCCGGCGCGGGCCGGGACGGGCGCAAGGCCCGGCGGGATCAGCCCGCGCGTGTGCGCCATGACGCCGAGACCCGCACGCGCCGCCGCGATCAGACCGCTCAGGCTCGTGCTCGTACAGGCGATGCGCCACGCGCGGCCGTGCGCCTCCAGGACCTCCAGGGCGCGGGCGCGGGTGATGCCGGGCGGCGGGAAGACGATCAGAGGCACCGGGCGGTCCGGGTCGAGGCGCAGCCGAGGCGCGCCGATCCAGGTCAGGGCGTCCTGCCAGACCAGTTCGCCGTGCGTCCCGCCGGCCCGGCGCTTGGCGAGGACGAGGTCGAGGCGGCCCGCCTCCAGTTGCTCGTGCAGGGTGCCGGAGAGCTCCACCGTCAGCTCCAGATCGACCTCGGGATGCTCGCGGCGGAACGACTCCAGAATCTCCGGGAGCCGAGTGAGCACGAAGTCCTCGGAGGCGCCGAAGCGCAGCCGGCCGCGCAGCCGGGTGCCGGTGAAGAAGGCCGCCGCACGCTCGTGTGCCTCCAGGATCGTCCGGGCGAAGCCGAGCATGGCCTCGCCGTCCTCGGTGAGCTCCACACTGTGGGTGTCACGGGTGAAGAGCTGCCGCCCCGCCGCATCCTCCAGGCGCCGCACATGCTGGCTGACCGTGGACTGCCGTACGCCGAGCCTGCGGGCGGCCTGTGTGAAGCTCAGCGTCTGGGCGACGGCGAGGAAGGTACGCAGCTGTGCGGGGTCGTACACGAAGCCAGGCTATCGCCGATCGTGATGACAGTCAGAGCGGTGTACGGGATTCCCGATCGGCTCGACGGCGTGGACGATGGAGAGGGCACGATCTGAACCGAGAGCAAGTGGAGCACATGAGTCGCCGCACCCCCCTACGACCGCCGTCCTGGCTGCCGGTCGACCCGTACATCGCGGTGCTGCTCTCCACCGTGCTCCTCGCCGCACTCCTCCCCGCCTCGGGCACGGCCGCCACGGTCACCGACGGGGCCGCCACCGGAGCGGTCGGCCTGCTCTTCTTCCTCTACGGGGCACGGCTGTCGACCCGGGACGCGCTGGACGGACTTCGGCACTGGCGGCTGCATCTGACCGTGCTCGTCAGTACGTTCGTCGCCTTCCCGCTGCTCGGGCTCGCGACGCAAGGGCTCGTCCCCTGGCTGCTGACCCCGCAGCTCCACAGCGGTCTGCTGTTCCTGTGTCTCGTGCCCTCGACCATCCAGTCGTCGATCGCCTTCACCTCCATCGCCCGCGGCAATGTGCCCGCGGCGATCTGCGCGGGCTCCTTCTCCAGCCTCGCCGGGATCCTCCTCACCCCGCTGCTCGCGGCGCTGCTCCTCGGGCAGAGCGCGGGTGGCTTCTCCGCGGACTCCCTGGTGAAGATCGTGCTGCAGCTGCTGGTCCCGTTCCTGGCGGGGCAGGTGCTGCGCCGGTGGACCGGGGGATTCCGCACCCGCCACAAGAGGCTTCTCGGCTACGTGGACCGCGGCTCGATCCTGCTCGTCGTCTACACCGCGTTCAGCGAGGGCATGGTCGCGGGCGTGTGGCACCAGGTCACCCCGGTGCGGCTGGGTGCGCTGCTCCTCGTCGAGGCGGTGCTTCTCGCGGTGATGCTCACGCTGACCTGGTACGGCCCGAAGCGGCTCGGCTTCGGCCGCGCCGACCGCATCGCGATCCAGTTCGCCGGCTCCAAGAAGAGCCTCGCGGCCGGACTCCCGATGGCGAGCGTCCTGTTCGGTCCCCAGGCGAGCCTCGCCGTGCTGCCGCTCATGCTCTTCCACCAGATGCAGCTGATGGTCTGCGCGGTCATCGCGAAGCGGCGGGCGAAGGACTCGCAGCCGGTTCCAGCGAGCCCGGCGGAACCGGCGGCACGGCCGCGCTCGCGCGCGACGGTGCGCGACTGATCCGGGGGTTCGCCCCCGGACCCCGTACGGCCTCCGGCCGATTCCTCAATTGCCGGACGGGCCGGCGAATCCAGCCCCGCCGCAGGTGTCTCGTCCCCGCCCCCACCAGGGGTACGAGATCATCGGCCGATAGCGTGAGCCCATGCCCGCACTCGATGCCCGCACCACCGCGCTCGTCCTCGTCGATCCGATGGAACGCATCGTCGCGCTCCCGCTCGCACCCCGGACCGGTGACGCCGCGCTCGCCACCGCCGGCCGGCTGGCTGCCGCCTTCCGCGCGGCGGATGCGCCCGTCGTCCTGATCCGCACGGAGCGGCCGGGCGCCGCCACCCAGCCGCCCGGCAGTGGTCTTGTCGCCGCGCTCGCCGCGCCCGACGACGTCGTGGTCGTCAAGCGCACCGTCGGGGGCTTCCACGGCACGGGGCTGCACGACATCCTGGCGGGACGCTCCATCCGTACGGTCGTGTTCGGCGGCATCGCCACGAACCTCGGCGTCGAGTCGACGGCCCGCGCCGCGTCCGACCTCGGCTACGAACTCGTCTTCGCCGAGGACGCCATGGCGGCCCTCACCGCGGAAGAGCACCGCGCCGCCGTCGAGTTGAACTTCCCGCGCCTCGGCACGGTCGCCGCCGCCTCGGCCATCACGCTGGGCGCCGCGCAGTGACGGCCGGAGCGACGGCCGGAGGCACCCGTACCTGGATACGCCCCGGCGCCTCCCGCCCGTGCACACTCGTCGTCTGCCGTGGCTGCTGCTGCGGTGATGCCCGCAAGCACCCGGGCACCGACCACGAGACCCAGCTCAGCCGGCTGCGCGAGGCCGCGGCGGGCTCGGCCGGCCGGTTCGCCGTCCGGACCAGCGAGTGTCTCGGCCCGTGCGGGCAGGCCAATGTGGTCGTGGTGCAGCCGTCCTCCGCCGCCCGCGCCCGCGGCGCCCGCGCGGTCTGGGTCGGCTGGGTACTGGACGACGACGCCACGGACGACATCCTCGCCTGGGTCGAGGCCGGGGGACCGGGCCTCGCGGAGCCTTCGCCGACCCTGTCGCTCCAGCTGATCCCGCCACCCGCCACACGCCCCCGCGGAACTCGCTGACCCCGCTGACCCCGGCCCCACCGCCGGCCGGCCCCTGCCCCTCGGAGCCCAGTTCCTGGGCCCCGCACCCGTTCACGCAGTCTTCTTCCCGGTGTTGCCGATGCGAGGCGTGGGACGTGCGAGGCGCACATAGCGTGCGGGGCGTCACGTGGGCCAAGGGTGGGGAGAAGAGATGTCCAGTCAGCTTCTTGAGCCGGACGCGCCGGACGCGCCAGGCACATCGGACGCGCCGGACGCGGGCGGCGCGAGTGGGGCCAGCCGGCGCTCGGTACTGCGGGCGGCCGGTGCCGTCGGCGCGGCGACCGCCGCCGTGGGGCTCACGGGCACCGCAGCGGCCACGGCAGCCGCAGCGCCCCCGGCAGCCACGACGACGTCTGACAACGTTGCCGGATGGCGGTCCGACCCCGACAGCCCCCGCTTCACGCTCGCCGTCATGCCCGACACCCAGTACCTCTTCGACGGCGCGAGCATCCACAAGGAGCCCGTCGAGGCGGCGCTGCGATACGTCGTCGACCACGCCCACGACGAGAACATCGTGTTCCTGTCCCATCTGGGCGACCTCACCGAGAACGGCCGGCCGGAGGAATTCGCCCCGCTCAGCGACGCGTTCCGGATCCTGGACCGGCGCGGGGCCGGGTACAGCGTCCTCGCCGGGAACCACGACATCGACTCGCGCACCGACGACCAGCGAGGCCGTACCCCGTACCTCGATGCCTTCGGCCCGCAGCGGCTGCGGCGTATGCGCACCTTCGGGGGCGCGTCCCCGGACGGCTACAACACCTACCACCGCTTCCGCGCCGCGGGCCGGGAATGGCTGGTCCTCGCCCTCGACTGGCGTCCCTCGGCGGCCGGCGTCGCCTGGGCGAAGAGCGTCATCGCCCAGCACCCGAAGACGCCGGTCATCCTCACCACCCACGAGCTGGTGTACGCCGACCACGCAGGGGACGAGGCCCGGCTTTCGGGGTTCGGGCAGCGCCTGTGGGACGAGCTGATCGACGGCCACGACCAGATCTTCCTCGCGCTGGGCGGACACTTCTGGCCGGCCGCCCGCACCGTACGCGAGAACGCCGCGGGCAACGACGTCCATCTGCACATCACCAACTACCAGGACCGTTACTTCGGCGGCAGCGCGATGATCCGCCTCTACCGCTTCGACCTGGCGCGCAACACCATCGACGTCTCCACGTTCTCCCCGTGGCTCCTCGCCAAGGAGGAGTCGGGCCGGCTCAACGCCCTGGAGCGCCGCGAGCTGGAACTCACCGACGCCGCGAACTCCTTCTCCGTGCCGTTCGACTTCGAGAAGCGGTTCGTCGGCTTCGCTCCCGTCACCCCGCGCCGCCCCCGCCCCGCCTCCCGGATGCTGATCCCCGGCACCGTCGCGTACTGGCGCTTCGACAACGGCCGGCCCGACGGATCCGCGGCCGACGAGACCCTCCGCGTCCCCGACCTGTCCGGGCACGGCAACGACCTCATCCGCACCGCCGTCCCCGGCAGCCCCGCGGGCGCCCTGCGCTGGTCAGCAGGCCACCACCCCGACCAGCCCGGCCACGGGAGCCTCTGGTTCGACGGCGGCAGGCCCCCGCTGCGCGGCGCCTTCCTGCAGACCGTGAAGGACGCCCCGCTCAACACGGCAACCTTCCGCTCCGGTTACACGATCGAGGCGTTCTTCAAGCTCCCCGCCGACTGGACCAGCTCCCGCAACGCCTGGTCCGCGCTCCTCAGCCGCCAGGGCACCCTCGGCGCGGCAGGAAAGACCGGCGACCCCGAAGAGCCCGCCGTCACACTCTCCCTCTCCGACGGCCACGCCCTCCAGTGGGCCGCCGCCCCCCTCGACCAGAAGGGCCTCGTCACCAACTGGGGCCATGAACTGCCGCTCGACACCTGGTGGCACGTCGCCGTCGTCAACGACGGCCGCCACACCACGATGTACGTCGACGGCTGCCCGGTCGCCCGCAACCCCGCCACCGCCACCAACGGCCTGACCACCCTCGGACTGTCCTGGCTGCTCGGCGGCTACGAGTACGGCGGCGGTCTCGACCAGCTGTACCGCGGCTGGATCGGCGATGTCCGTGTCACCGAACGCGCCCTTCCCGTAGGCGCGTTCATGAACGCCTGACCGCCAACGTCCGACTGCCAACGTCCGGCTGTCGCCTGATCGTCAACGTCCGACTGCCAACGTCCGGCCCTCGCCTGATCGTCAACGTCCGACCGCCGCCGAACCCTCGCAAGGAGCACGAGCCATGCACAGCCCCCAACCCCTGCCGCGCTGGGCCGACCCCGACGTCCCCGCCGCGTCGCTCGACCCCCAGAGCCTGTCGCGCCGTGGCCTCCTGCGCCGCGCCGGACTGTACGGCGCCGCCTTCGCCGGGGCCGCCTGGACCGGCGCGGCAGCGCTCGCCCCGACCCCGGCCGAGGCCCGCACCCCGTCGCACCACCCGTCCCACGGCGGGGACGACCCGCACCTCGCGTACCTGGTCGGCGACCACCACATCCACTCGGTGTACAGCCACGACGCGAAGTACACCTTCTCCCAGCTCGCCACCGCGGCCTCCCGCTACGGCCTCGACTGGATGGTCCTCACCGAGCACAGCAACATCGGCCACCATCAGGCCGGCGGAGCCGAGGCCGAGCACCGGGAGATCCTCAGGGCCCGCGCCGAGAACCGCCGCATGCTGATCTTCCAGGGCCTGGAGTGGTACATACCCGGAGCCGAGCACGCCACCGTCTTCTCCGCCCCGGGCCGCCACGAGGTCGACCTGCTCACCCGCTTCGAGCGGGAGTACGACGGCAAGCTCCTCGGATACACCGCGGGCGCCCCCGGCCACCCCCGACACCCCGCGCAACGAGGCGCACGCCGTCAAGGCCCTCCAGTGGCTCGACCGGCAGCGCAACAGCGGATACGTCGACGACGTCCTCGTTCTCGCCAACCACCCGCTGCGCCTCGGCATCGACTCCCCGCACGAGCTGCGGGCCTGGCGGGACGCCGCACCCGGCATCATGATCGGCATGGAGGGTGCACCGGGCGCCCAGGGCGCCGCACATCCCGGCCGCGGCGCGCACAGCATCCGCGGCGAGTACGAGAACGCCCCCTCCGCGAACTCCTTCCCCGGCTACCCGCGGGAGGCGTACGTGACCTACGGCGGCTTCGACTGGGCGACCGCCACCGTCGGCGGCCTCTGGGACGCCATGCTCGCCGAGGGCAAGCTCTTCTCGATCACCTCCAACTCGGACGTGCACCGGGTCGTGTCCGACACCTGGCGCAACGGCGACTGGCTGCCGGGCCAGAACTTCGACAACACCGGCCGTCTCCCCGACCCGGTCGACACCACCGAGCCGCAGCCCGGCAGCGATCTGTGGCCCGGCCAGTTCAGCCGTACGCACGTCGGCGTGACCCGCTACGGCTACCGCCACGTCATGGCCGGACTGCGGGCCGGCCGGGTCTGGGTCGACCACGGCCAGCTCGTCGACGGCATCGAGGTACGTGTCCACCGCCCGTACGGGACCGGCCGTGGCGTCACGCTCGGCGGCCGGCTGCGGGTCCGCCGCGGTGAGCAGGTGACCTTGACCGTCACCGTCACCACCGCGTCCCGCCCGAACCACCACGGTGAAGTGCCCGGCCTCGCCCATCTCGACGTCATCCGGGGCGCGGTCGGCGGCCCGGTCGCGGACCGCGACGAGTGGCGCGCCCCCGACACCCGGGTCGTGCACACCGCCGACGTCTCCGGCCGCCGCGGCTGCTACACGTTGCGCATCCCGCTCGGCCGGATCGACGAGTCCTGCTACGTACGGCTGCGCGGCAGTGACGGCAAGCGCAACGGCCCCGGTCTCCTCGGCGCGGCGGTCGACCCGCACGGGCCGATCGCGCACGAGCCGGGCAACGGCGACCCGTGGCTGGACACCTGGTGTTACACGAATCCGGTGTTCATCGACGTCGTGCGGTAGGGCGTGTTGCGAAGGCCCGCCTGGCCCGCGACGCCTGGCACGCACTACCCAATAGCCCTTCGGGCACGGGAGGTACCCCCACGCTGCGTTGTCGGACTCATCCACGTACGTCCAGTACGAGGATGATCTCCCCCAGAGCTGCGCCTGGGAGGTGCCCTCTGTGCCTTGCGATCGCACGCACCAGACGCCGCGGACCCCGCCCTCCGGGCGGACGGCGCTACTTTCGCAACACGCCCTGGACCGTCGCGGGGCGGTCCGGGAAAGGACCCGGCCGGCGCAGGGGCGCTCCCCGCCGGCCGGGCCCGTCACACCCCCGTATGCAGGGCGATGCGCTCCTCGCCCGCGTACACGTTCATGTCGGGGCCACGGAGGAAGCCGACCAGCGTCAGCCCGGTCTCCGCGGCCAGATCCACGGCCAGCGAGGACGGCGCCGACACGGCCGCCAGCACCGGAATCCCGGCCATCACCGCTTTCTGCACCAGCTCGAACGACGCCCGCCCCGACACCAGCAGGATCGCCCGCGACAGCGGCAGCAGATCCTCCCGCAGCGCCCGGCCGATGATCTTGTCGACCGCGTTGTGGCGGCCCACGTCCTCGCGGACGTCGAGCAGTTCGCCGTCCTCCGAGAACAGCGCGGCCGCGTGCAGCCCCCCGGTCCGGTCGAAGACCCGCTGCGCCGCCCGCAGCCGGTCGGGGAGGGCGGACAGCAGTGCGGGCTCCACCCGTACCGGGGGAGTGTCGGCGACCGGGAAGCGGGTGGTGGTGCGCACGGCGTCGAGGCTGGCCTTGCCGCACAGACCGCACGACGACGTCGTGTACACATTCCGTTCCAGCGTGATGTCCGGCACCTCGACGCCCGGGGCGAGCTGCACATCGACCACGTTGTACGTGTTCGAGCCGTCGTCCTTGGCGCCCGCGCAGTACACGATCGACCGCACCTCGGCCGCGGCGCCGATCACGCCCTCGCTGACGAGGAAACCGGCCGCGAGCGCGAAATCGTCACCCGGGGTGCGCATGGTGATCGCCAGGGGCCGTCCGTTCAGCCGGATCTCCAGCGGCTCCTCGGCGACCAGCGTGTCCGGCCGGGCGGAGACCGCCCCGTTCCGGACGCGGATGGTGCGGCGGCGCTCGGTGACCCGTCCCATGGTGATCAGTCCCGATTCTGTACGTGTTGGAAGCCGAAGCGGCCCTTGATGCAGAGGTTGCCGTGGGTCACGGGGCTGTCGTGCGGTGACGTGACCTTGACGATCTCATTGTCCTGGACGTGCAGGGTCACATTGCACCCCACTCCGCAGTACGCGCAGACCGCCGTCGGCTCCGTCTGCGCCGACTCGTCCCACAGGCGTCCACGCACTTGTAGCAGAGGATGCACTTGCTGTAGTCGCGCACGTACAGCTCGTTGTCGGTCCTCGGGTCCTCCTCGACACGGGCGGCCTCCGGGCCGAAGCGTCCGGGCTCGGCGCCGTACTCCTCGATCCACTCGGCGGCGCGCGGAGCGCGCGTGTGTCGACGATATATTGTCTACAGTATGGATTTGCCGCCGACAAGGCGTGTGGCAGCGTGGAGAAGAAGGACAGCCCGTCGAACGACAGGAGCCAGCGATGGCCGGGGAGATCTCGTTCTTCGAACTGGGTGTGGACGACCCCAAGAAGGCCCGCACTTTCTACGGAAGCCTTTTCGGCTGGACCTTCGAGGAGGTGCCGACCGGAACCGGCTTCTCGATCACCACGCCCACCGTCCCCGGCGGCGTCCACGGCGCCGACGCCGAAGCGAACCCGTATCTCTTCTTCAAGGTCGACGACCTCGACACCGCGCTCGCCCGGGTCGTCGAGCTGGGTGGCACGGTCGAGGGCCCCGACAGCGAGGGTCAGGAGAGCGTCGAGCGCTTCGGGCGCTTCCGCTTCTGCCGCGACGACCAGGGCTCGCCCTTCGGGGTGCACCAGCCACCGGCGCGCTGAGCGGAGTCTCCAAGACGCGCGGGCGAATCCTGTCGGTTTACCTGCCCTCGTACCCGTGAGTCGCTGACCAGACTGGATGGCTCCTGACGTCGACAGCAGAGGGGGTTACCCGGGCATGACCGGCACTCGTATCGCCGCGCTCGGGCACTACCAGCCCGCCAAGGTGCTCACCAACCACGACCTGGCGGCAATGGTCGACACCAGCGACGAATGGATCACCAGCCGGGTCGGCATCAGGACCCGCCATGTCGCGGGCCCGGACGAGCCGGTGGACGAGCTGGCCGCCAACGCCGCCGCGAAGGCTCTCGCCGCGGCCGGACTGACCCCCGCCGACATCGATCTGGTCCTGGTCGCCACCTCCACCGCCGTCGACCGCTCCCCGAACACCGCCGCGCGCGTCGCCGCCCGGCTCGGCATGGCAGCTCCCGCGGTCATGGACCTCAACGTCGTCTGCGCGGGCTTCACCCACGCCCTCGCCACCGCCGACCACGCCGTACGCGCCGGGTCCGCGACCCGCGCCCTGGTCATCGGCGCCGACAAGATGTCCGAGGTCACCGACTGGACCGACCGCACCACCTGCGTCCTCACCGGCGACGGTGCGGGCGCCGCGGTCGTGGAGGCGTGCGACGAGGCAGATGCGGGCATCGGGCCCGTGCTGTGGGGTTCGGTCCCGGAGATGGGCCACGCCGTACGGATCGAGGGCACCCCGGCCCGCTTCGCCCAGGAGGGCCAGTCCGTCTACCGCTGGGCCACCACCCAGCTCCCGCCGATCGCCCGCCGGGTGTGCGAGAAGGCCGGCATCGCGCCCGAGGACCTGGCCGCCGTCGTGCTGCACCAGGCGAACCTGCGGATCATCGAGCCCGTCGCCCGCCGGATCGGCGCGGTGAACGCGGTCGTGGCCCGCGATGTCGTCGAATCGGGCAACACCTCGGCGGCCTCGATCCCCATGGCTCTGTCCAAACTGGTGGAGCGTGGCGAGGTCACCTCGGGAGCGCCGGCTCTGCTCTTCGGATTCGGCGGAAACCTCTCGTATGCGGGCCAGGTCATTCGCTGCCCCTGAGCGGATCGGCCTCGGTAGACTGTAGACGATAGCCGATCGCCTTCCAGTCAACCGCTTTCCAGTCGACCGCCTTCTAGTCAACTGCAGGCACTGAGTGCATCTGAGTACATCTGACTGCACGGAATCGACCGCACTCGGTACTGATCGCACCGGAGGGGACACGATGTTGTCCGCAGGACTGCCGCAAGGAGCCGTGCCCAGGCTGGAGCGACCGGGGCCGCTGCGCGAGCGCGTGTACGAGGCGCTGCTGGAGCTCATCACCACCCGCGCCCTGCGGCCCGGCCAGCATCTGGTCGAGAGCGAACTCGCCGGCCATCTCGGGGTCTCCCGCCAGCCCGTACGAGAGGCGCTGCAGCGGCTCAACACCGAGGGATGGGTGGATCTGCGCCCCGCCCAGGGCGCGTTCGTCCACGAGCCCACCGAGGAGGAGGCCGACCAGCTGCTGTCGGTCCGAACTCTCCTGGAGGCCGAGGCCGCCCGCCTCGCCGCGGCCAACTCCGGATCGGCGGGCATCAAGGCACTCGAAGAGCTCTGCGCCAAGGGAGAACAGTCCGTCGCCGACGACGACGTGGACCTGGCGGTGGCGACCAATGCCGCCTTCCACGCCAAGGTCATGGAGCTGGCCGGCAACGTCGTCCTGGCCGAACTGGCGGGCCAGGTCGACCGCCGGGTCCGCTGGTACTACACCCCGGTCGCCCGGCAGCGCGGCAAGCAGTCCTGGATCGAGCACCGGGAGCTGATCGCGGCCATCTCCGCCCGCGACGAGCAGCGGGCCACCGAGATCATGCGGGCGCACACCGAACACACCCGCAGGACCTACCACCAGCGTGAGGCCTGAGCCGCACGCAGGCCGTGACCGGTGACGGGTCACCGGTCACGGGTGACGGGTGACCGGGCGGCCGACGACCGGTGGCGGTCACCGGTCACGGCCTGCGTGCGGCCGCGCTGGAGGTGCGTTTCCGGCCGGCACTGACGCATCCTTGCTATGTGACCTGGTACGGCGCGGCCAGGGCTGGCCCGCAAGCTGAGAGCGGGCCGCAGCGCGGGACGAGCGGCAGTGCTGTCCGCGGCCCGGACGAGCTCGGCCTGGTGCTCGCCGAGGCCGCGGTCAAGGCGGCCGGTGCGGTGGGCGGCTACGCGGGCGGGGTGTACCTGCGCTCCGAGACGCAGGGCCGGCTGCGGCTGGCCGTGCTTTCGGGGCTGCCAGGCATGATGTTCCGCCCCTGGTGGCGTATGCATGTGAACCGGCCCTTCCCGGTGGCCGAGTGCTATCGCAGCTGTCAGCCCATCCACCTCGCCGACGGCGAAGCGGCCATGCGCCGGTTCCCGCAGCTCATAGCCGGTCTGCCGTTCCCGTTCGGGTCCCTCTACGTCCCCGCCCTGAGCGAAACCGACCGGTTCGGGGTGCTCATGGTGCTGCGTCCCGCCACGCCCGGGAAGCCGGTCGACGAGACCGACAAGCGCCGCATGGACGACGCGGGCCATCGACTCGGCGCCGCCCTCGCGGAACTGCAGAAGGGCGGCACCGAGGTGCTGTGGCGGGGGGAACCGATCGTGGTCCAGCCCCCCGAACCCGCGGTCCGCCCCGTCCGGATCGGCACCTTCGACTGGGACCTCGGCAGCGGGGCCCTCACGGCCGACGAGGAACTCTGCGCGATCCTCGGCATCGACCCCGCCCACTTCGACGGCACCATCGACGCCCTCACTGCGAAGATCACCTCCGAGGACGCGTACCAGCTGTGGGCCGTCGCACGGGAGGCCGCCCAGGACGGCCGTCCCGTCGCCCGCAGACTGCGGATCCAGCACGGCGAGGGCCCGCCGTCCCTCGTGGAGTTCACCGGCCGCCCGGTGCACCCGGCCGACGGCATCGCAACGCGCCGCATCGCCGGATCCGTCATCGACCTCGGCGCGGGTGCGATCGCCACCGAGGCGGGCGACCGCCTTCCCGACGGCGTCTTCTCCCTCGACCGGGGCGGGCGGATCACCTACGTCAACCCCAAGGCCGAGGAACTGCTCGGGCTCGCCCGCACCGAACTGGCCGGCAGGGTGCTGTGGGAAGCCGTGCCCTGGCTCGCCCGGCCCGCCTACGACGACTACTACCGGGCGGCGCTGATCTCCCACGAGCCCGTCAAGTTCCAGGCGAACCGCGGCGAGCAGGACTGGCTGACGGTCACCCTCTACCCCGGCCATCGCGCACTGACCGTCACGGTCGCCGCCGCCGAAAGCCCCGCCCACACACCGGGTTCCGTCAGCCGGCCGGGCACCGGGACCGGCACCTTCGCCTCACCCGCCGACCGGGCCACCGCGCTCTACCGCCCGGTCGCCCTCGCCATTGCGCTGACCGAGGCCGTCACCGCCCGTCAGGTGTCCGCCGTCGTCACCGAAGAGCTGCTGCCCGCGTTCGGCGGCCGCCAACTGGCCATCTACGTCCTTCACGAGCGCCACCTCTATCTGGCCTGGGAGACCGGATTCCCGCCCGGCTTCCTCGCGCCCTTCGAAGGCGTCGGACTCGACGCCCGCATCCCCGGCGTCGAAACGCTCACCACCGGCCGCCCGATCTTCTTCGAGTCCATGCAGCAGCTGGCCGCGGCCTATCCGGGTCTCGCCCTCGACGCCTCCGTCGGCGCCCGTGCCTTCCTCCCCCTGATCGCCTCCGGCCGTCCCGTCGGCTCCTGCATCCTCGGCTTCGACCAGCCGCGCGGCTTCGCACCCGAGGAGCGCACCGTCCTCACCGCCCTTGCCGGACTCATCGCGCAGGCCCTCGAACGAGCCCAGCGCTACGACACCGAAGCCGGCGTCGCCCGCGGCCTCCAGTCCGCCCTCCTGCCACACCGGCTGCCCACGGTCGAGAACGTGGAGACGGTCGGGCGCTACCTCCCCGGCACCCTGGGCATGGACGTCGGCGGCGACTGGTACGACGTCATCGAGACCCACGACGGCCTGGCCCTCGTCATCGGCGACGTCCAGGGCCACGGTGTCGCCGCCGCGGCGATCATGGGACAGCTGCGCAGCGCCGTGCGGGCGTTCGCACTGGCCGGCCGGGAACCGGACGAGGTCATGAGCGGCACCAACCGGCTCCTCATCGACCTCGACCCCGCACAGTTCGCCACCTGCTGCTACGTCCGGTTCGACCCGGCGACGGGCGTCGCCCAGGCCGTGCGCGCCGGACATCCGCAGCCTCTGCTGCGCAGGCCCGACGGCGGGACCGAGGTCCTGAGCCTCCCCGGGGGCCTCGTCCTCGGTGTCGACGCAGAGGAGACGTACCCCGTCAGCGAGCTGGTCCTGGAGCCCGGGGCGGTGCTGGCCCTGTACACCGACGGACTGATCGAAAAGCCGGGCACGGACATCGACATCGGCATCGAGCTGCTGCGTGCCACCTTCGCCGAGACCGGTGCCCAGACCATCGCGGAGACCGCCGACCGTCTGATCCGCGAGGCACGCAAAGCCACGGACCGCCCCGACGACATCGCGCTGCTGCTCACGGCCCGCTGGTCGGACCAGGACTCCGGCCGGCCCGGCAAAATCACAGCGACGGAGGTCAGGGACGCGCCCTGAACGCGTCGGCGTGCGCTGCCGCCCACTGCCCGAACGTGCGCGGTGGCCGTGCCAGCAGATCGCCGACGGTCGGCAGCACCTGTGACTCGTCGAGCGTCCCGTCGACGTAGAAGCTGAAGAAGGCGTCGACGTACGCGACAGGCATCTGCTCCTCCATCAGCACCCGGGCCTCCTCGTCGGACAGGGCCACGAAGTCCAGCTCACGGCCGAGCACGGAACCCAGAATCCGCGCCCGGTCGGCGGGCAGCAGTGCCTCCGGGCCGGACAGCGCGTAGGCCTTGCCCTCGTGGCCGGACGACGTCAGCGCCAGCGCCGCCACAGCGGCGATGTCGTACGGGTCGACGGTGGCCACCGGCACCCCGGCGAACGGCGCGCGCACCGTGTCGTCCCCGGCGCGCAGACCCTCCGCCCACTCCAGGGTGTTGGACATGAACGAGTACGGCCGCAGGAACGTCCACGGCAGTCCCGACTCCTCGACCGCCGTCTCCGACTCGGTCAGGTAGCGGGTCACCGCGTTCGTCATGTCGCCTGTCGCCACCGATCCGCCGGAGAGCATCACGACCCGCTCGACGCCCGCCGCGCGCAGGGCCGCGAGCGACTCGCGCGCCTGCTGATAGCCCGGCATCAGGAAGACAGCCCGTACATCCTTGAGGACCGCGGCCACCGATTCCGCGCTGTTCAGATCGCCCGACACCCCTTCGGCGCCCTTGGGCAGCGCGGCCGAAGCACCCGATCTGCTGAACGCCCGCACGGGAGCGCCCGCTTCGGCCAATGCGCGAACGAGCTCGGAGCCGACGTTCCCCGTGGCTCCCGTGACCAGAATCATGCGGCAGTCCTTCCGTCGTTCCCTGTCCCGTCCGGCCCATCGTGCTTCGCCACCTGTGGCGACACCAGCGGCACGGCACCGCGCGGGGCCCGATCTACGCGGACGGACGCACCCGAACGGCTTTGTCCTCGGTGTGGAGAAAGTTGTGGTGGATTCATGCTCAACTTCTTCCCACCCCGGGAAAGCGCTGCTACGTTCCCCTCGAAAGCCGGCGGACACGTCCGCCGGAGACGGCCTTCGGAAGGGCGGGGAGGGGCGCGTGAGACGTATGACGGCTCGACCCGCCAACGCGCACCAGGCGCGACTGCTGCGGCTGCTGCGCGACGGCGGGCCCAACTCCCGCGCCCAGCTGGGCGATCAGGTCGATCTCTCGCGGTCGAAGCTCGCCGTCGAGGTCGACCGGCTGCTGGAGACCGGCTTGGTCGTCGCGGACGGGCTCGCCGCCTCCCGCGGCGGCCGCCGCTCGCACAACATCCGGCTCGCCCCCAACCTGCGCTTCCTCGGCGTCGACATCGGCGCCACGTCCGTCGATGTCGCCGTCACCAACGCCGAACTGGAGGTCCTCGGCCACCTCAACCACCCGATGGACGTCCGCGAGGGCCCGGTCGCCGTCTTCGAGCAGGTCCTCGCGATGGCCGCCAAGCTCAGAACCTCCGGGCTCGCCGAAGGCTTCGACGGAGCGGGCATCGGAGTGCCCGGCCCCGTCCGCTTCCCCGAAGGCGTGCCCGTCGCACCGCCGATCATGCCCGGCTGGGACGGTTTCCCGGTCCGCGAGGCGCTCAGCCAGGAACTCGGCTGCCCCGTCATGGTCGACAACGATGTGAACCTGATGGCGACGGGGGAGCAGCACGCGGGTGTCGCACGCTCCGTCGGTGACTTCCTCTGCGTCAAGATCGGTACGGGCATCGGCTGCGGCATCGTCGTCGGCGGCGAGGTCTACCGCGGTACGACCGGCAGCGCCGGCGACATCGGCCACATCCAGGTCGAGGCCGACGGACGCGCCTGCGCCTGCGGCAACAGGGGCTGCCTGGAAGCCCACTTCAGCGGCGCCGCGCTCGCCCGCGACGCCGAGGACGCGGCCCGTACCGGACAGTCGCCGGAACTCGCCGCACGACTGGAGGCGGCCGGGAGGCTCACCGCCGCCGATGTCGCCGCGGCCGCGGCCGCCGGTGACGCCACGTCGCTCGATCTCATCCGCGAGGGAGGCAACCGCGTCGGCCAGGTCATCGCCGGACTCGTCAGCTTCTTCAACCCGGGTCTCGTCGTGATCGGCGGCGGGGTCACCGGCCTCGGACACACCCTGCTCGCCAGTGTCCGCACCCAGGTCTACCGGCAGTCGCTGCCGCTGGCCACCGGCAATCTCCCCATCGTGCTGGGCGAACTGGGCCCCACCGCCGGAGTGATCGGCGCGGCCCGGCTCATCAGCGATCACCTGTTCTCGCCTGCGTGAGGGCTTGAAGGCGGTCGTTCTTCCCCAGCGCTCCGCCTATGAGGTGCCTCCAGGGGTCCCCCAGGACGGAGTCCAGGGGGAGGTGGGGGTACCTCCCAGGCCCGAAGCGCTATGGGGGTGGGCACGCACCACCACCGGCCCGCACCGGACAGCACCACCGGAACCACGGCACCACCCGAAACGGCACGCGCAGCACCCGCACCCGCCGAGGGGATTCGTCATGGCACCAGAACCACCCGTACCACCGCTCCTCACCATGTCCGGCATCACCAAGTCCTTCCCCGGTGTTCGTGCTCTCGACGGCGTCGACCTGGACGTCCGGGCCGGCGAAGTCCACTGCCTCCTCGGCCAGAACGGCGCCGGAAAGTCGACCCTCATCAAGGTCCTCGCCGGAGCCCACCAGCCCGACGGCGGAGAGATCACCTGGCACGGCGACCCCGTCTCACTGAAGTCGCCCATCGCCGCCATGCGGCTCGGCATCGCCACCATCTACCAGGAACTCGACCTGGTGGAGGGTCTGTCGGTCGCCGAGAACGTCTTCCTCGGGCATGAACCGACCGCCGCCGGACTCGTCGTCCGCGGCCGCGAGGCCCACCGGGCCACCGCCGCGCTCCTGCGCCGCCTCGGCCACCCCGAGATCGACCCGGGCCGCGCCGTCGGTGAACTCTCCGCCGCACAGCAGCAGATCGTCTCCATGGCCCGCGCGCTGTCCCACGACGTGCGCCTCATCGTCATGGACGAGCCGTCCGCGGCCCTCGACCCGGACGAGACCGCCAATCTCTTCCGTATCGTCGCCGACCTCACCTCCGACGGCGTCGCCGTCGTCTACATCTCCCACCGGCTGGAGGAGATCCGGCGGATCGGCGACCGCGTCACCGTCCTCAAGGACGGCCGGGCCGTTGCCGGGGGGCTTCCCGCGAAGGACACCCCCACGCGCGACATCGTTGCCATGATGACCGGCCGCGACGTCGAGTACGTCTTCCCGGACCGGCCCGCGACCCCGCCCGGCGGTGAACCCGTACTGCGCGTCGAAGGACTCGCGAGAGACGACGAGTTCGCCCCGATCGACCTCGAACTGCGGCCCGGGGAGATCCTCGGCCTCGCCGGACTGGTCGGTTCCGGACGCTCGGAGATCCTGGAAACCATCTACGGCGCCCGTAAGCCCAGCGCGGGCAGGGTCACCGTCGACGGCCGCCCGCTCACCCCCGGCAGTGTGCGCTCCGCGGTCCGCGCCGGACTCGGACTCGCGCCCGAGGAACGCAAGGCCCAGGGCCTGCTGATGCTCGAATCCGTCACCCGCAATGTGTCGGTGTCCTCGCTCTCCCGCTTCTCGTGCGGCGGCTGGCTGGACCGGGGTGCCGAGCGCCGGGCCGCGCAGCAGGCCACCCGGGAGCTTTCGCTGCGACCCGACAACCCCGACGCCCGCGTCCGTACCCTCTCCGGCGGCAACCAGCAGAAAGCCGTCCTCGCCCGCTGGCTGCTGCGTGGCTGCCGCATCCTGCTGCTCGACGAGCCGACCCGCGGCGTCGACGTCGGCGCCCGCGCCGAGCTGTACGCCGTGATCCGCCGGCTCGCCGACGACGGACTCGCCGTCCTCCTCGTCTCCAGCGAGGTCCCCGAAGTGCTCGGTCTCGCCGACCGGGTGCTGGTGCTCCGCGAGGGCCACGTCGTGCACACGGCGCCCGCCGGGGAGCTGGACGAGCACCGCGTACTCGACCTTGTCATGGAAGGGAGCCCCAGCTCATGACGCAGCCTGCCTCCGAAGCCCCGCAGGCACCGCCGCCGGCGACGGTCAAGTCCACGGCCGCCAGGCGCGGTCGGCCGTCGATGGGACTGCGCGCCGACGTCCGCAACCTGTCCCTCCTCGGTGTCCTCGTCGTACTGATCGCGGTCGGCGGCATCACCAGGCCCGACACCTTCCTGGACACCTCCAACCTCCAGCTGGTGCTCACCCAGGCGTCCGTCATCGGCGTCGTCACCGTCGGCATGACCTTCGTCATCACCAGCGGCGGCATCGATCTGTCCGTCGGTGCGATCGTGGCCCTGGCCTCGGTGTGGGCGACGACGGTCGCGACCCAGGAATACGGCTTCGTCGGCATCCTCTTCACCGCGGTCGTCGTCGGTCTCGGCTGCGGACTGGTGAACGGACTGCTCATCGCCTACGGCGGCATGGTGCCGTTCATCGCGACCCTCGCCATGCTCGCCTCGGCGCGCGGGCTCGCCCTGCAGATCACCGACGGCAAGACCCAGATCGTGACCGTGCAGTCGGTCCTCGACCTCGGCGTCCCCGACGCCTACATCCTCGGCATCCCGCCGCTGGTCCTGGTCTTCGCCGCCGTGACCGTCGTCGGCTGGCTGCTGCTGAACCGTACGACGTTCGGACGCCGCACCGTCGCTGTCGGGGGCAACGCGGAAGCGGCCCGGCTCGCCGGCATCGACGTACGCCGCCAGCGGCTCCACCTCTATCTGCTCTCCGGGCTGTGCTGCGGAATCGCGGCCTTCCTGCTGATCATCCTGTCCGGCTCCGGTCAGAACACCAACGGCAATCTGTACGAACTCGACGCCATCGCCGCCGCGATCATCGGCGGCACCCTGCTCAGCGGCGGCCGCGGCACCATCGTCGGCTCCGTGCTCGGCGTGCTCGTCTTCACCACCATCACCAACATCTTCGCCCTCAACAATCTGGAGAGCGCCGTCCAGCAGATCGCCAAGGGAGCGATCATCGTGGCCGCCGTCCTGGTCCAGCGCAGCACCTTGCGCAACGGCGAGGCGTGACACAGCGCGTTTGACACAGCGCGTTGACACAGCGCGTGTGACATCGCACTGACACACCGCGTGTGACATCGCGTACGTAACACCTCTCCAACTCCCCCTCCCCGCACGCCCGATCGCACCCTGTCCCGAAAGGGGTCTGTCGCCATGCCAGAAATCCCGGCCACCAGCCGCAGAGGACTGCTCTTCGGCACCGCCGCCGTCTCCACCGGCGCTCTCCTCGCCGCCTGCACCAGCAACGAGCCCAGGAAGCAGGACACGGCCACGAACAATGTCCCGGCGGCCGACGACAAGCCCGGCAAGCCCGTCACCATCGGCTTCGCCGGACCTCAGGCCGACCACGGCTGGCTCAACGCCATCAACGAGAACGCCAAGGAGCGCGCGAAGAAGTACTCCGAGGTGACCCTGGAGATCACCGAGGGCTCGAACGACACCGCGGCCCAGATCGGCCAGATCCAGACGCTGATCAACAAGAAGGTCGATGTGCTGGTGATCCTGCCGGCCGACGGCAAGGCCCTCACCCAGGTCGGACTGCAGGCCATGAAGGCCGGTATCCCCGTGATCAACCTGGACCGGATCTTCGCGTCCCCGCAGGCATACCGCTGCTGGATCGGCGGCGACAACTACGGCATGGGCCTCAACGCCGGCCGCTACATCGGTGAGCAGCTCAAGGACAAGCCGAACGCCAAGGTCGTCGAACTCGCCGGGATGGACAACCTGGAGCTCACCAAGCAGCGCACCCAGGGCTTCGACGACGCCCTCAAGAACTACCCCAACATCAAGAAGGTCGCCCGCCAGGCGGCCGAGTTCACGGTCGAGTCCGGCCAGGCCAAGATGGCCCAGCTGCTCCAGGCGCAGAAGCAGTTCGACGCGCTCTGGAACCACGACGACGACCAGGGCGTGGGCGCCATGCGCGCCATCCAGCAGGCGGGCCGCAGCGACTTCCTGATGGTCGGCGGCGCCGGGGCCAAGTCCGCGATGGACGCCATCAAGGCCGACAACGGCGTACTGAAGGCGACCGTCCTCTACCCGCCGACCATGGCCGCCTCCGCCATCGACCTGGCCAGGGCGCTCGGCCAGGGCAAGGGCGTCAGCGGCATGTCGGAGCTGGAGATCCCCGCCTCGATCACCCTCTACTCGGCCGTCGTCACCAAGGAGAACGTCGACGAGTACCTGCCCACGGGCTTCAGCTGATCGGCCCAGGGCCTGTCTTCCGGACCAGCCCGGCACGGTCCGCAGGACAGGCCCTGGCCCGCCCCCACCGAGCAACCGACGAGGAGGAACCCGTATGGCCGGTATGGAACAGAGGGACAGTGAGGCCGCCCCGCCGACACTCGGCGTCGGCATGGTCGGATACGCGTTCATGGGCGCCGCCCACTCCCAGGGATGGCGCACCGTCGGCCGTGTCTTCGATCTGCCGGCGCGGCCGGTCCTCGCCGCGATCGCCGGCCGCGACGCGGCCGCCGTACGGGCCGCCGCGGCCAGACACGGCTGGGCGGCCGCGGAGACCGACTGGCGTGCCCTCGTCACCCGTGACGACGTGCAGCTCGTCGACGTCTGCACACCGGGTGACAGCCATGCGGAGATCGCGATCGCGGCGCTGGAGGCGGGCAAGCACGTCCTGTGCGAGAAGCCGCTGGCGAACTCGGTCGCCGAGGCCGAGGCGATGGTTGCCGCGGCCGAAGCCGCCGCCGGGCGCGGCCAGGTGGCCATGGTGGGCTTCAACTACCGCCGGGTGCCCGCGATCGCGTACGCCCGCCGGCTGATCGCGGACGGCCGGCTCGGCGCCCTCCGCCACGTACGGATCACGTACCTGCAGGACTGGCTCGTCGACCCGGACTTCCCGCTCACCTGGCGGCTGGAGCGTGAGCATGCCGGATCCGGGGCGCTCGGGGACCTCGGGGCGCATGCCGTGGACCTCGCGCAGTATCTGGCCGGGGAGCCGCTGGTGGGGGTGTCGGCGCTCACCGAGACCTTCGTCCGGGAGCGGCCGCTGCTCGCGGGGGCGTCGACGGGCCTGTCGGCGGCCGCAGCGGACGGGCGCGGGCAGGTCACCGTCGACGACGCGGCCCTGTTCACGGGGCGGCTCGCCTCCGGGGCGCTCGCCTCCTTCGAGGCGACCCGGATGGCCGCCGGCCGCAAGAACGCGCTTCGGCTGGAGATCAACGGGGAGCGCGGCTCGCTCGCCTTCGATCTGGAGCGGCTCAACGAACTTTCCTTCCACGACCACACCGAGCCCGCCTCCTCGGCGGGCTTCCGGCGGATTCTCGTCACCGAGCCGGATCACCCGTATCTGGCGGCATGGTGGCCGCCCGGCCATGCCCTCGGCTACGAGCACACTTTCACCCACCAGGCGCGCGACCTGGTGAACGCCATCGCCGACGGCACCGGCCCGACGCCGTCGTTCGCCGACGGCCTGCAGGTGCAGCGGGTGCTCGCGGCGGTGGAGGAGAGCGCGGAGAAGAACGCCGTCTACACACCCGTCCCCGTCTGAGGAGGTCCTCGCCGTGCCACGTCCCTTCACCCTCTTCACCGGCCAGTGGGCCGATCTTCCGTTGGAGGAGGTCTGCCGGCTGGCCCGCGACTTCGGCTACGACGGCCTTGAACTCGCCTGCTGGGGAGACCATTTCGAGGTCGACAAGGCCCTCGCCGACCCCTCCTACCTGGACGGGCGGCGCGCCCTGCTCGACAAGTACGGACTGAAGTGCTGGGCGGTCTCCAACCATCTCGTGGGGCAGGCCGTCTGCGACAACCCGATCGACGAGCGGCACAAGGCGATCGTGCCCGCCCGGATCTGGGGCGACGGCGAGCCGGAAGGCGTACGGCAGCGGGCGGCACGCGAACTGCAGGACACCGCACGCGCCGCGGCCGCCTTCGGCGTGCGCACCGTCATCGGCTTCACGGGTTCCTCGATCTGGCATCTCGTCGCCATGTTCCCTCCCGTGCCGGAGCGGATGATCGAGCGCGGCTACGAGGACTTCGCCGAACGGTGGAACCCGATCCTCGATGTCTTCGACGCGGAGGGCGTGCGGTTCGCCCACGAGGTCCATCCCAGCGAGATCGCATACGACTACTGGACCACGCACCGGGCGCTGGAAGCCGTCGGCCACCGTCCGGCGTTCGGGCTGAACTTCGACCCCAGCCACTTCGTCTGGCAGGACCTCGACCCGGTCGGCTTCCTCTACGACTTCCGGGACCGGATCTACCACGTCGACTGCAAGGAGGCGCGCAAGCGCCTCGACGGCCGCAACGGGCGGCTCGGCTCGCACCTTCCGTGGGGCGACCCGCGGCGCGGCTGGGACTTCGTCTCGGCCGGGCACGGTGACGTGCCCTGGGAGGACGTGTTCCGGATGCTGCGGTCGATCGGCTACGACGGCCCCGTATCGGTCGAGTGGGAGGACGCCGGGATGGACCGGCTGGCGGGTGCACCGGAAGCGCTTGCCACACTGAAGAGGTACGACTTCGATCCGCCGTCGGCCTCGTTCGACGCGGCCTTCGGAGGCAACGGCTAACCGCCTTCTCCGGCATCACCGCAGGCCGAAGCCCGGTGGTGGCAACCGCCACCGGGCCGGTCCGGCCTGCCTCGGCGCGGCTTTGTCCTGCCGCGGGAGAAAGTTCAACTTCCTTGTTGCGCAAGGGCTTTCGGGCCAGGACGAACACGGCTACGGTCCCTGAGGTGTACAGGACACAGCCCTGAACCCGACCAGCGATCCGACCAGCGATCCGACCAGCGTGAACGGCGCACGCCGGTCCCCGGACTCTCCGCGGCCACCTCGCGCGCGGAGCCGCACGGCAGCACCCGCTCGTACGACCGGCTACTTCCGGAGGACACACGTGCACAGAAAACGGCCCGGAGCAGGCAGAGTCCGTTCGGGACTCGCGCTCCTCACCGCCGGCCTTCTCGCCGCCACCTCGCTCGCCCTCGCCGCCCCCGTCGGGGCCGTGACGCCCGCGCACGACGCGCCTGCCGCCGAGCCGGCGGCCGAGGAGTTCCAGCAGGTCACGCTCGCGAAGGGCGAGCCCGAGGTCGGCGAGCCCATGTCGCTCGCCGTCCTGCCCGACCGAAGTGTGCTGCACACCTCGCGCGACGGCGAGCTGCGGATGACCGACGCCGCGGGAACGACCCGCGTCATCGGCACCGTCCCCGTCTACGCACACGACGAGGAAGGCCTCCAGGGCGTCGGTATCGACCCGAAGTTCAGCGAGAACCGGGCGATCTACCTCTACTACGCGCCCCCGCTGGACACGCCCGCCGGCGATGCCCCCAACGAGGGCACCGCCGCGGACTTCGCCAAGTACGACGGCGTCAACCGGCTCTCCCGCTTCGTCCTCAAGGCCGACGGGACCCTGGACAACGCGAGCGAGAAGAAGGTCATCGACATCCCCGCCACCCGCGGCATCTGCTGCCACGTCGGCGGAGACATCGACTTCGACGCACAGGGCAACCTGTATCTGTCGACCGGGGACGACTCCAACCCGTTCGCCTCGGACGGCTTCACGCCCATCGACGAGCGGCCCGACCGCAACCCCGCGTACGACGCCCGCCGCACCTCGGGCAACACCGACGACCTGCGCGGAAAGATCCTCCGCATCAAGGTTGCCGACGACGGCTCGTACACCGTCCCCGACGGCAACCTCTTCGCCCCGGGCACGGAGAAGACCCGCCCCGAGATCTACGCGATGGGCTTCCGCAACCCGTTCCGCTTCAGCGTCGACAAGAAGACGGGTGTGCTGTACGTCGGCGACTACGGGCCGGACGCCGGTGCGGCCGACCCCAAGCGCGGTCCGGCCGGGCAGGTCGAGTTCGCCCGGCTCACCAAGCCCGGCAACTTCGGCTGGCCCTTCTGCACCGGCAAGAACGACGCCTACGTCGACTACGACTTCGCGACGAAGGTGTCCGGAGCCACGTTCGACTGTGCGGCTCCGAAGAACGACTCACCGCACAACACCGGTCTCGTCGACCTGCCGCCCGCCCAGCCCGCCTGGATCCCGTACGACGGCGGATCCGTGCCCGAGTTCGGCACCGGCTCCGAGTCCCCGATGGGCGGGCCGGTCTACCACTACGACGCGGACCTCGACTCCCCGGTGAAGTTCCCCGAGGCGTACGACGGCGACTTCTTCGCCGGCGAGTTCGGCCGACGCTGGATCAAGCGCATCGAGCACGGCGCCGACGGTGCCGTCCAGTCCATCAACCCCGTCCCCTGGACCGGGACACAGATCATGGACATGTCGTTCGGTCCCGACGGGGCGCTGTACGTCCTCGACTACGGCACCGCCTGGTTCGGCGGCAACGAGCACTCCGCGCTCTACCGCATCGAGAACGCCACCGACGGTCACTCCCCGGTCGCCGAGGCAGCCGCGAACAAGACGTCCGGGAAGGCCCCGCTGAGGGTCGCCTTCTCCTCGGCCGGCACGACCGACGCCGACGGGGACGCGCTCACCTACAGCTGGAACTTCGGCGACGGCGGCACCTCCACGGCCGCCAACCCGACGTACACGTACCGCAAGAACGGCACCTACACGGCGACGGTGACCGCGAAGGACGCGACCGGGCGCACCGGCTCCGCCAGCGTCCAGGTCGTCGTCGGCAACACCGCGCCCAAGGTGACCCTGCAACTGCCGGCCGAGGGTGCGCTGTTCAGCTTCGGCGACGAGATTCCGTTCAAGGTGACCGTCACGGACCCCGAGGACAGCGCGGCCGGCACGATCGACTGCGCCAAGGTGAAGGTGACGTACGTCCTAGGCCATGACAGCCACGGCCACCCCGAGACGTCGGCGAACGGCTGCACCGGGACCATCAAGACGTCCGCCGACGGCGGCCACGACCCGAACGCGAACATCTTCGGAGTCTTCGACGCCGAGTACACGGACGGCGGAGGCGGCGGCCAGGCCGCCCTCACCGGCCACGACCAGGCGCAGCTGCAGCCGCGCCACCGGCAGGCCGAGCACTTCACCGGCCAGTCCGGAGTGAGTGTCATCAACAAGGCGCCCGCCAACGGAGGCAAGACCGTGGGCGACATCGACGACGGAGACTGGATCTCCTTCAAGCCGTACAACCTGACCGGATCCACCAAGCTCACCGCCCGTGTCTCCTCAGGCGGCGCCGGCGGCTTCCTCGAAGTGCGCACGGGTTCGGCGACCGGCACCCTGCTCGGCTCGGCGCCGGTGCCGGTGACCGGCGGCTGGGAGACCTTCCAGGACATCGACGTGCCGCTGCGTGGCGTGCCGAAGGCGACCACGGAGCTCTTCCTGGTCTTCAAGGGCGGGGCGGGAGCGCTCTACGACCTCGACGACTTCGAGATCTCCGACACGCCCGTCGACCGGACCGCCAAGCGGGTCCTCGTCTTCTCCAGGACGGCCGGGTTCCGCCACGACTCCATCCCGACCGCTGTCGCGGCGCTGAAGGAGCTCGGGCAGTCCAGCAACATCACGGTCGACGCCACGGAGGAGGCCGCTCAGTTCACGACGAACAACCTCGCCCGGTACGACGCCGTGGTGTTCCTGTCGACCACCGGTGATGTGCTGGGCGCCGAACAGCAGAAGGCGTTCGAGAACTACGTCGCCACCGGCGGCGGCTACATGGGTGTGCACGCGGCCGCCGACACCGAGTACGACTGGGAGTTCTACGGCGGACTCGTCGGCGCGTACTTCCACTCGCACCCGCAGATCCAGAAGGCGACGGTACGGGTCGAGGACCACGACCACCCGGCGACCTCCCACCTCGACGAGGCGTGGGAACGCACCGACGAGTGGTACAACTACCGCACCAACCCGCGCGGTCAGGCCCGCGTCCTCGCCACCCTCGACGAGACCACCTATCAGGGCGGCACCATGAAGGGCGACCACCCGATCGCCTGGTGCCAGACCTATCAGGGCGGCCGCGCCTTCTACACCGGCGGCGGACACACCAAGGAGTCCTACGCCGAACCGGCCTTCCGGCAGCATCTGCTGGGCGGACTGCGCTACGCCGCCGGGCAGGTCAACGCCGACTGCAAGCCGCAGACCGGCTACCGGGACCTGTTCAACGGCCACACGCTGGAGGGCTGGAAGCAGGCCGGGCCCGGGAAGTTCGACGTCGTGGACGGTGAGCTCCGGTCCGAGGGCGGCATGGGCATGCTCTGGTACCAGGCCAAGGAGCTGAAGTCCTACTCGCTCAAGCTCGACTGGAAGATGGCGGGCGACGACAACTCCGGTGTCTTCGTGGGCTTCCCGGCCTCCGACGACCCCTGGTCCGCGGTGAACAACGGCTACGAGGTGCAGATCGACGCCACCGACGCCCCCGACCGCACCACCGGCGCCGTCTACGGCTTCAAGTCGGCGGACCTCCAGGCCCGCGACCGGGTGCTGCGGCCGCCCGGCCAGTGGAACAGCTACGAGATCAAGGTCCAGGGTGAGCGGCTCCAGGTCTTCCTCAACGGTGTGAAGATCAACGACTTCACCAACACCGACCCGGCCCGCAGCCTGAAGGACGGCTACATCGGCATCCAGAACCACGGGGCCGACGACCAGGTGTCCTTCCGGAACATCCAGCTCAAGGAGCTGCCCTCCTCCTCGTAGGGCAGCCCCTGCCGGACTCCACAAGCCGGCGGCGGGCGGGGAGACGCCGTACCCCCGCCCGCCGTCCCACCACAGGAAGAGCAGGGAGGCAGCCGTGCCGAACAGGAACGAATCGGTGTCGCGCACCGGGGTCTGGCTGGTCGGAGCACGAGGCTCCGTCGCCACCACCGCGGTCGCCGGATGCGCGGCGGTCACCGCCGGGCTGAACCCGGCGACGGGCATGGTGACGGAAACCGCTCCCTTCGCCGGATCCGGGCTGCCGCCGCTGTCCTCCCTGGTCTTCGGTGGTCACGACACGGCCGGCTGCCCCCTGCCCAAGCGGGCCGAGGTGCTGGCCGCGGGTGGTGTCCTGCCACACGATCTGCCGTCGGCGGTCCACGGCGAACTGGCCGCCGCGAACGAGGAGATCCGGGCGGGCGGCCCGCTGCCGGGCGACTCGCGCGGCGACGCCGAGCTGATCGCGGCCTTCACCACCGACATCGTTGCCTTCCGCGAGCGCCACGCACTCGCCCGGGTCGTCGTGGTGAACGTCGCCTCGACGGAGCCCGCGCCGGCTCAGGAATCCGAACGACTCCCCGCAAGCTCCCTCTACGCGGCGGCGGCGATCCGGGCGGGCTGCCCGTACGTCAACTTCACCCCCTCCACCGGGCTGCGCACCGCGGCTCTCGAGGACGCCGCCCGTGCCGGCGGACTTCCCCACGCCGGCCGGGACGGCAAGACCGGCCAGACGCTGCTCCGTTCCGTGCTCGCCCCCATGTTCGTACAGCGAGCCCTGTCCGTCCGGGCCTGGTCCGGCACCAATCTCCTGGGCGGCGGGGACGGGGCTGCGCTGGCCGACCCCGCAGCGGCCGCCGCGAAGAACGCCGGGAAGGAACGTGTGCTCACCGACACGCTCGGCGCCGCCCCCGAAGGCGAAGTCCACATCGACGACGTACCGGCCCTCGGCGACTGGAAGACCGCCTGGGACCATGTCGCCTTCGACGGCTTCCTCGGCTCGCGGATGGTCCTCCAGACCATCTGGCAGGGCTGCGACTCGGCTCTCGCGGCGCCACTGGTGCTCGACCTGGCACGACTGGTGGCCCGCGCCCATGAGGCCGGCCTGTCCGGCCCGCTCCCCGAACTCGCCTTCTACTTCAAGGACCCGGACGCAGGCGCTCCGGCGGCACTGTCCGACCAGTACGCCGCGCTGCTGGCCTTCGCGGCGCGGCTGGGGGAGTCCCGGTGACGGGGCGCCGTCGACGGAGCGCCGCCCTCGGCGCACTGGGCGCCCTGGCTCTTCTGGGCCTCCTGCGCGGGGCAGCGGCAGGCCTGTCACCGGCACACCCGGACCCCACACCTCGGCGCGGGGCGCGAAGCACCGCGCCGCGACGTGCGCAGGCGCACGGTGAGCCCACATCCGCGGAAACAGGCATCGACCACGGGCGTACGGAGCGGACGGGCACCGTACCGGGGCCCGCGGAAGCACCGGCCGCGGCGCCGATGCCGATGCCGACGCCGGGGACCGCGACGGCCGACGGCGACCCGGGCACGGCACGGGGGGCTGTGCCCGGGGCCATGGCCGGGTGTGCGGCCGCGCCGACCGGAGGTCCGACGGCGGTGGAGCCGCCGGGAGCGGTGGGGCCATGTGCTGCCGAGGAGTGTCTCCCGCGGCTCAAGGCGTGGGCCGAACTGCTGCGCGTCTCCGCCCTGTTCACCGTCCCCGGTGACGCCCTCGCGGGCGCGGCCTCCGTCGGCCTGCGCGCCAACCGGGGCACCGCCCTCGCCATCGGCTCCTCCCTGTGCCTCTATGAGGCGGGCATGGCGCTCAACGACTGGGCCGACCGTGACGAGGACGCCGTCGACCGCCCGCACCGGCCGATCCCCTCGGGCCGGATCAGCCCGGCCGCGGCCCTGGCCGCTGGGGGTGCCCTCACGGCGGCGGGGCTTGCCCTCGCCGCGCGGGCCGGCCGTCCGGCACTGCTCGTGGCATCGGCCCTGACCGCGACCGTCTGGTCGTACGACCTGCGCCTCAAGCACACCACGGCGGGCCCGGCCGCCATGGCATCGGCCCGCGCCCTGGACCTCCTGCTCGGTGCCACGGCAACTCACGCCACCGGCCTGGCCCGCGCGCTCCCGCACGCGGGTCTCCTGGGTGCCCACACCTACGCGATCACCTCCGTCTCCCGCCACGAAGTCCAGGGCGGTTCCACCAAGGCGCCCCTCGCGGCCCTGGCGACGGCCCTGACGCTCGCCACCCTGACGGCCCGCGTCCGTACGCCCGGGCGGCCCGCGCCGCGAAGCGCGCACGGCGGGATGCTGCCCCCGCACATTCCCGGCGGGACGCCGCTGCCCCCGCGCACCGGGGAGCAGCGCCTGCCCCGTCGGCCGACCCCCTTGCAGGGGCCCGGTGGTTCGCCCCCGATTGCGGAACTCCTCGCCGCACTCGCCACCACCAGCTACGCCCGCACCACCGTCACCCCCTTCCTCCACGCCGCTCTCAACCCGTCCCCACCCCTCACCCAGCGCGCCGTCGGCGCCGGTATCCGCGCCATGATCCCGTTGCAGGCCGCCCTCGCCGCCCGCGCCGGGGCCGCCGGCACCGGGCTGGCAGTTCTCGCGCTCATCCCCGTCGCCCGACGCCTCGCCCGGAAGGTGAGCCCCACATGAGCCTGCGCCTCGGCTACGGAACCAACGGCCTCACCGACCTCCGCCTCGACGACGCCCTCGCGCTCCTCGCCGACCTCGGCTACGACGGCGTCGGCCTCACCCTCGACCACATGCACCTCGACCCCCTCGCCCCCGACCTCGCCTCCCGCACCCGCCGCCTCGCGGGCCGCCTCGCCGACCTCGGACTGGAGGTCACCGTCGAGACCGGCGCCCGCTACGTCCTCGACCCGCGCCGCAAGCACGGCCCGTCCCTCCTCGACCCCGATCCCGACGGCCGCGCCGCCCGTACCGGACTCCTCGTCCGTGCCGTTCAGGTCGCCGCGGACGTCGGCGCGCACGCCGTGCACTGCTTCAGCGGCATCACCCCCGACGGCACCGGCGCCACCACCGCCTGGCACCGCCTGGAAGCCGCCCTCACTCCCGTCCTGGACGCCGCCGCCACTGCCCGCGTCCCGCTCGCCGTCGAACCGGAACCCGGCCACCTCCTTGCCACCCTCGACGACTTCCACCACCTCCGCACCCGCCTCGGCGACCCCGAACCCCTGGGCCTCACCCTCGACATCGGCCACTGCCAGTGCCTGGAACCGGCATCCCCCGCCGACTGCGTCAAGCAGGCCGCCCCCTGGCTGCGGCACGTCCAGATCGAGGACATGCGCCGCGGAGTCCATGAACACCTCCCGTTCGGCGACGGCGAGATCGACTTCCCGCCCGTCCTCGACGCCCTGGCCGCCACCGGCTACCAGGGCCTGACCGTCGTCGAACTGCCCCGCCACTCCCACGCGGGGCCAGAACTCGCCCGCGCCTCCATCGAGTTCCTCCGCCCGAACGCCCCGGCCCCGGCTCCGGCCCCCACGAACGGAGCACCGGCATGGCGATCCTGACCCGCGAGGAACTCGACACCCGGCTCGGTGGCGCCGCCCGGGCCTGGCTGCACGAAGCCCTCGCCGAAGCCGCCCACACCGCCGCCGCACCCGCCGACGCCACCACCCCCTACGCCGTCCCCGCCTGGGAACTCCGCTTCGCCTCCGCCGGCCGCCACTGCGGCCAGGGCCACTCCGACTCCGTACGCACCCTCCTCCTCCGGGAAGCCCGCGCCGACGCGGCCACCCTCACCCGCCTCTACCAGCAGGGCACCGCCGCCGAACGCCGCGCCGTGCTCCTCGCCCTGCCGCAGCTCGCGCCCGACCCCGCCGCCGGTGTCCCCCTCGTCGAGGACGCCCTGCGCACCAACGACACCCGGCTCGTCGCCGCCGCCGTCGGCCCCTACGCCGCTGAACACCTCGACCCGCACTCCTGGCGCCACGCCCTCCTGAAGTGTCTGTTCACCGGAGTGCCCGTGGACGCCGCCGACGGTCTCGAACGCCGTGCCCGGGGCGACGCGGAACTTGCCCGGATGCTCGGTGACTACGCCGCCGAACGCACCGCCGCAGGCCGCCCCGTACCCGCCGACCTCCACCGCGTCCTCGCCCTGACGTCCCCCACGGAGGAGTCCTGATGCGTATCTTCGACCCGCACATCCACATGACCTCCCGTACCACGGACGACTACCAGGCGATGTACGCCGCAGGCGTCCGTGCCCTCGTCGAACCGTCCTTCTGGCTCGGTCAGCCCCGCACCTCACCTGCCTCGTTCTTCGACTACTTCGACTCCCTCCTCGGCTGGGAACCGTTCCGCGCCGCCCAGTACGGCATCGCCCACCACTGCACCATCGCCCTCAACCCGAAGGAGGCCAACGACCCCCGCTGCACCCCCGTCCTCGACGCACTGCCCCGCTACCTCGTCAAGGACAACGTCGTCGCCGTCGGCGAGATCGGCTACGACTCGATGACCCCCGCCGAGGACACCGCCCTCGCCGCCCAGCTCCAGCTCGCCGCCGACCACGGACTGCCCGCCCTCGTCCACACCCCGCACCGTGACAAGCCGGCCGGCCTGCGCCGCACCATCGACGTCGTCCGCGAATCCGCACTCGCTCCCGAGCGTGTGCTGCTCGACCACCTCAACGAGACGACGGTGAAGGACGCCGCCGACGCAGGCTGCTGGCTCGGGTTCTCCATCTACCCCGACACCAAGATGGACGAGGACCGGATGGTCACCATCCTCAAGGCCCAAGGGCTTGAACGCGTCCTGGTCAACTCGGCCGCCGACTGGGGCAAGAGCGACCCGCTGAAGACCCGCAAGGTCGCCGACGCCATGCTCGCCGCCGGATTCACCGACGACGACGTCGACCAGGTGCTCTGGCGCAACCCCGTCGCCTTCTACGGCCAGAGCGGCCGCCTCCAGCTCGACGTCCCGGCCGCCGAGGCCCTGCACGAGGGCAACTCCATCCTCCGCGGCGGGGAATGAGGAGGCGAGACGCATGCGCTTCCGCCACCCCGACGGCGCCACCGTCCACCTCTCCTACTGCACCAACGTCCACCCGGCCGAGACCCTCGACGGCGTCATCGCCCAGCTCCGCGACCACTGCGAGCCCGTCCGCAAACGCCTCGGGCGGGACCGCCTCGGGATCGGTCTCTGGCTCGCCAAGGACGCCGCCCGGGCACTGATCACCGACCCGGCGGCACTGCGCGGACTGCGCGCCGAACTCGACCGGCGCGGGCTGGAGGTCGTCACCCTCAACGGATTCCCGTATGAGGGATTCGGTGCCGACGAGGTCAAGTACCGCGTCTACCGGCCCGACTGGACCGAACCGGAACGGCTCACCCACACCGGGGACCTGGCCCGCCTCCTTGCCGCACTGCTGCCCGACGACGTCGGCGAAGGGTCCATCTCCACCCTGCCGCTGGCATGGCGCACCCGCTTCGACGGCCACGCCGCAACCACCGCCCGCACCGCACTGAGCACGCTCGCCGAACGCCTCGACGCGCTCGAAGAACTCACCGGCAAATCCATCCGGATCGCCCTCGAACCCGAACCGGGCTGCACCGTCGAAACCACCGCCGACGCGATCCGCCCCCTCAGCGCCATATCGAGCAGGCGCATCGGCATCTGTGTCGACACCTGCCATCTCGCCACCTCCTTCGAAGAACCCGGTCCCGCCCTCGACGCCCTCACCGGCGCCGGCATCACCATCCCCAAGGCGCAGCTCTCCGCCGCGCTGCACGCCGAACACCCCCACCTCCCCGACGTACGCGACGCCCTCGCGGCCTTCGCCGAACCCCGCTTCCTCCACCAGACCCGCACCCGCACCGCAGCAGGACTGCGCGGCACCGACGACCTCCACGAGGCCCTGGCCGCCGACACCCTCCCCGACGGTGCCCCCTGGCGCGCCCACTTCCACGTCCCCCTGCACGCACCGCCCGCCCCTCCGCTCACCTCCACCCTTCCCGTACTCCAGGACACCCTGGCCCGCCTCGTCGCAGGCCCCGCTCCGCTCACCCGGCACCTCGAGGTCGAGACGTACACCTGGCAGGCACTGCCTGCCGAGCTGCGCCCCCGCAGCCGCACTCAGCTCACCGACGGAATCGCCGCCGAACTCACCCTCGCCCGCGACCTGCTCACCGACCTCGGCCTCAAGGAACTCCCATGAGCGACATCACCCCGGGCGACTCCACGGGACCCACCCCCCTCCTCGTCCTGGACGTCGTCGGCCTCACCCCCCGGCTCCTGAACCACATGCCCCACCTGAAACGGCTCGCCACGACCGGCTCCCAGGCCCCCCTCGGCACCGTGCTGCCCGCCGTCACCTGCGCCGCCCAGTCCACCTTCCTTACAGGCACCCTCCCTTCCGAGCACGGCATCGTCGGCAACGGCTGGTATTTCCGCGAACTCGGCGACGTCCTGCTGTGGCGGCAGCACAACGGCCTCGTCGGCGGCGACAAACTCTGGGACGCCGCCCGCCGCGCCCACCCCGGCTACACCGTCGCCAACATCTGCTGGTGGTACGCCATGGGAGCCGACACCGACATCACCGTCACCCCCCGCCCCGTCTACTACGCCGACGGCCGCAAGGAACCCGACTGCTACACCCGGCCGCCGGCCCTCCATGACGAACTCACCGAGAAACTGGGCACCTTCCCCCTCTTCCACTTCTGGGGACCCCGCGCCGACATCGTCTCCAGCCGCTGGATCATCGACGCCACCCGCCACATCCTCCGTACCCGCAACCCCGACCTCGCGCTGTGCTACCTCCCGCACCTCGACTACGACCTCCAGCGGTTCGGCCCCGACGACCCCCGCTCCCTCCAGGCGGCCGCCGACCTCGACACGGCCATGGCCCCCCTTCTCGACGACGCGCGAGCCGAGGGCCGGACCGTCGTCGCCCTCTCCGAGTACGGCATCACCCGTGTCACACGGCATGTCGACATCAACCGCGAACTGCGCCGCGCCGGGCTCCTCGAAGTGCACACGCAGGACGGCATGGAGTACCTCGACGCGATGGCGTCCCGGGCCTTCGCCGTCGCCGACCACCAGCTCGCCCACGTCTACGTACGCCGGCCCGAGGATCTCGATGCCACCCGGGAAGTCCTCGACGGACTTCCGGGTATCGCCGAACTCCTCGACGACGAAGGCAAGAAGAGCCAAGGCCTCGACCATCCGCGCTCCGGCGAACTCGTCGCCGTCGCCGATCCCGACGCCTGGTTCACGTACTACTACTGGCTCGACGACGACAAGGCACCCGACTTCGCCCAGCTCGTCGAGATCCACCGCAAGCCCGGCTACGACCCCGTCGAGCTGTTCATGGACCCCCAGGACCCGTACGTCCGCGTCAAAGCCGCCACGGCCCTCGCCCGCAAGAAGCTCGGCATGCGTTACCGCATGGCCGTCGTACCACTCGACCCCTCACCTATTCGCGGCAGCCATGGCCGCCTCCCCACGAGCGATGACACCGACAACGGGCCGCTCATTCTGTGCTCCACCCCCCGCGCCGTAACAGGCCGCGTCGCGGCCACCGATGTGAAGTCCCTGTTGCTTCAACTCGCTGGACTCCACTGAACCAGACGCCACTGACAACGAGGAGTTATCCACAATGAGCCGCTCGAGCAGGACCCCAGACCCCGAGCTCAGTCACAAGCTCAGCAGACGCGGCATGCTCGGTGTCGCCGCCGGAGCCACCGCAGCCGCCCTCCTCGGCACGGCGGCCGCCCCGGCCACCGCCGCCCCCGGAATCGGCCGGGGCCGCCCCGTACTGCCCCCGGGACGGCTCGGTATCCAGCTCTACTCGCTCCGCGACAAGGTCTCCACGCTCGGCTTCGCCGCCGTTTTCGCCGAACTCGAGAAGTACGGCTACGACGAGGTCGAGTACGCCGGCTACACCCAGGGCTCCGCAGGTCCCATCACCCTCGCCGAGCTCCGCAGGCTCACCCGCGACCACGGGCTGCGCGCCATCGGCAGCCACGTCGGCTACTACTCGTCCGACCCGAACGCCTACACCTTTGCCCAGAACCTCGACAAGGTCCTCGACGACGCCCAGGCGCTCGGCCTCAAGCACATCGGCACCGCCTCCGGCCCCTGGCGCTACGGCGCCACCGTCGACGGCTGGAAGCGCTGCGCCGAGGAGTTCAACGAGTACGGCGCCGCCGCCAAGGCCCGCGGCATGAAGTTCTACCAGCACAACCATGCCGAGGAGTTCTCCTTCGCCACCGACAGGCCGGACGTGCGCCTCTACGACGTGCTCCTCGCCGAAACCGACCCCGACCTCGTCTACCTCGAGATGGACATCTACTGGGCGTACGCGGGACAGTTCCGTTTCTCCAAGCGTGCCGACGGCACGCCCGCCCCGTTCGACCCGCTGCGCTATGTGCTCAGGCAGCCCGACCGCTATCCGCTGTTCCACGTCAAGGACGGCGTACGCGACGACGCCGCTCGCGACGGCTACCGCATGGTGGACGTCGGGGACGGAGACATCGACTACCAGAGGTTCATCTCAGCCGTGACCCGCACCCGTGGCGGCCGCCTCGTCCACCACTGGCAGGCCGAACACGACAACCCCGTCGAGTCGTTCACGTTCGCCCGCAGGTCGAGCGAGCACCTCCACTCGCTGCGGGAAGAGGACTGCTGAGCCACCGCACCGCACGCCGGTGACCCCGCCCGTCGGCGAACTGCCGCCGACGGGCGGTCGCGTGGTTCGCGAACCGTCTCCGACTCTTCCCTCTACTCACCAGTAGAGGGAATGTTGCATTCCGTACATCATTGGACGCGAGCATGCCAAGGCCTTTCGTTCGTACGTGAAACGAGCGGCTCTCCCCGACCACCCTCGACTCTGGAGAACCCCCCATGCATGCACGCAGATGGAGGACCGCAACGGCGGCGGTGCTCGCCGCCACGGCCCTTGCGACGGCCACCCCGGCGGCATCGGCCGCGACCCCGGCGACGGCGGTGAACCAGCCCCGTGCGGCGGTCGCCGCCGCACAGGCGGCCGGCGTCGACTACGCGACCTGGCAGCGTGATGTGGCAGCCGTCGTCGCCGTCGCCCGCCCGTACATCGAGCAGCGGACCGCGCAGCCCTCCGGCGAGAAGCAGGCGATCGTCCTCGACATCGACAACACCTCGCTCGAGACCGACTTCCACCCCTTCTGGGAGCTGCCGACCCCCGCGGTCGGGCAGGTCCGCGACCTCGTCCGCTTCGCCGACTCCCGCGGCGTCGCGATCTTCTTCGTCACGGCCCGCCCCGGCATCATCTACTGGCTCACCGACTGGAACCTGAAGAAGGCCGGCTACCCGGTCGACGGTCTGTACGTGCGGGATCTGCCCGACCTGTTCGATGAGGTCAGCGCCTACAAGACCGGGAAGCGCGCGGAGATCGAGGCCAAGGGCTACAAGATCATCGCCAATATCGGCAACAGGGCCACCGACCTGGTGGGCGGTCACGCGGAGCGGACGTTCAAGCTGCCCGACTACGACGGTCAGCTGTCCTGAAAGGCCGGGTGGCCGCGGAGACCGGATCCCCGGTCCCGCGGCCACCCGCCGGCCGCCTCGTCGGCCAACCGCCCCCTCCCGGATCACCGATCAGCCGAAGTCCCGGCTATCGCGCCCACACCGGGCCGGACCGGGCTCGTCTCCAAGTCCGGCACGCTCACGTACCAGCTCATGCACGAGCTGCGGGACATCGGATTCTCGTCGGCGGTCGGCATCGGCGGCGACCCGGTCATCGGCACGGCGCACATCGGCTGCCTCGCCGCGTTCGAGGCAGACCCGACACCGAACTCATCGTGCTGATCGGTGAGATCGGGGGAGACGCGGAGGAACGGGCGGCGGCCTACGTCGGAGAGCGCGTCTCGAAACCTGTCATCGCCTACATCGCCGGTTTCACGGCACCCGAAGGCAAGACCATGGGGCACGCCGGCGCCATCGTGTCCGGCTCCAGCGGCACCGCCCAGGCCAAGAAGGCCGCACTGGAAGCCGCCGGGTCAAGGTCGGCTCCACGCCGAGCGAGACAGCGCGTCTGGTCCGCGACCGCCTTTTCACGACCGGCTGACACTGCGTGACGTCACCCACACTTGAGCGCGCGTCGGTGACGTCCGCCTGCCGTGGCTCACTACCGTCTCTCCCGTACGACGCGGTCTGCCGAACGCAGCCCATGGCACGCCGAACGCAGTCCGCGGCATGCAGAGCGCAGAGCGCGCAACGCAGAACGCAGTACGAGCCATCACGTCCTCCCGCCCCGACATGTGCACCGAGAGCGGAGATCCTCATGGCACCCACCCTCACCCTCAAGCCCGGCACGTCCTGGGCCGATGCCTGGCAGCGCTGTCTGACCGTCGCCCCCGAGGCCTTCCAGGACGACCGGGTCCACAACCTCTGGGACACCCGCTGGCAGGCCGACGGCCGCGCCCTGCCCGCCACCAGCCCGATCGACGGCGGCCCGATCGCCGGCCCGCCCCGTCTCGATGCCGCCACCGCGCACCAGGCCGTCCGCGCCTCCCTCGACCAGCACCGCGCCTGGCGGCACATGCCACTCGCCGAACGGCGCGCGCGTGTCGCCGCCACCCTCGACGCCCTCACTGAGCACCGCGAACTGCTTTCCCTCCTCCTCGTCCACGAGATCGGCAAACCGTGGCGGCTCGCCCAGGCCGATGTCGACCGGGCGATCGACGGCGTCCGCTGGTACGTCGACGGGATCGAGACGATGCTCGACGGCCGGACATCGCTGGCCGGCCCGGTCTCCAACATCGCCAGCTGGAACTACCCGATGTCCGTCCTCGTCCACGCGATGCTCGTCCAGGCACTCGCCGGGAACGCGGTCATCGCCAAGACCCCGACCGACGGCGGACTCTCCTGCCTGACCCTGGCCTGCGCCCTCGCCGCCCGCGAAGGCATCCCCGTCACCCTGGTCAGTGGCAGCGGCAGCGAACTGTCCGAAGCCCTCGTCCGGGCCCCCGAGATCGGCTGCGTCTCCTTCGTCGGCGGCCGCGACACCGGCGCCCGGATCGCCACCGCCGTCGCCGACCTCGGCAAACGCCACGTCCTCGAACAGGAGGGCCTCAACACCTGGGGCATCTGGAACTACAGCGACTGGGACTCCCTCACCGCGGTCATCCCCAAGCTCTTCGACTACGGCAAACAGCGCTGCACCGCCTACCCGCGCTTCGTCGTCCAGCGCAGCGCCTTCGCCGACTTCCTCGCCGCATACCTGCCCGCCGTCCGCTCGATCCGCGTGGGTCACCCCCTCGCCGTGGCGGACGCCGCCGACCCGCTTCCCGAGCTGGACTTCGGCCCCCTCATCAACGCCGCGAAGGCCAAGGAGCTGACCGACCAGGTCGCCGAGGCCATCGACCGGGGCGCCGTGCCGCTCCACCGGGGCTCCCTGGCGGACGGCCACTTCCTGCCCGGCCAGGACACCAGCGCGTACGTCTCGCCCGTCACGCTGCTGGGACCGCCGCCGTCCTCCCCGCTCCACCACGCGGAACCCTTCGGTCCGGTCGACACGATCGTGCTCGTCGACACCGAGGCGGAGCTGCTCGCCGCGATGAACGCGTCCAACGGCGCCCTCGTCGCCTCGCTCTCCACCGACGACCCGGGCACGTACGAGCGGCTGGCGCCGCAGATCCGCGCGTTCAAGGTGGGACGAGGAAAGCCGCGCTCGCGCGGCGACCGCGAGGAGCTCTTCGGCGGCTTCGGCGCGTCCTGGCGGGGAGCGTTCGTCGGCGGCGAGCTGCTCGTGAAGGCCGTCACCGAGGGTGCGGCGGGCGAGCGTCTACCGGGCAATTTCCCCGACTACCAGCTCAACGCCTGACGCGCCCGCTCCGGTGAAGGACGCCGCCGGCCGATATCCCAGCCTGTCCGGTGGATCTTGCTGGTCTCCAGCCTGATCCGCCGGACAGGGCCCTGGCCTACTCCCTGCCTGGGCGGGCTCCGAGCGACACCCGCCCGGCGGGACGACTCGGCACGCCACGTAAGCGTCTGCTTGCTTTCCGTACTTCCCACGTGGTGGCACCGACCGGCTCGGTGCGAGCAGAGCCGTCGGCGCCCCGCCACCCCACTGACCACGCGAAATGCGGTTCAGAGGCACCTCGAACCCCTGGTAGAGTTGTCCATGTCGCCGCGGGGAACACCCCACAAGCGGCGAAACACCTAGTCCGGGTGGCGGAATGGCAGACGCGCTAGCTTGAGGTGCTAGTGCCCTTTATCGGGCGTGGGGGTTCAAGTCCCCCCTCGGACACAGAGTTGCCCCACGCTTGCCTGTTCTTGGGCAGGGGAATCGGCACCCGCTTCCGGCTTCTGGCCGGGGCGGGTGTTCGTCGTTTCGGTGCTACTACCTGGCTTCTCCCTTCGCCGGCGTTCTGGTGGGGCTTCGGTCAGCTGACGGTGATCCTTTCCTGCTGGGGGTGACCGCGGTCAGGGTGCTGGTCGCGGGGTCGTAGGTGAGCAGGATCTGCCGGCTGCGGAGGTGGGTGATCGCCTGGGCTGGTGTGGGCTGCATCGAGTCCCTCCTTACGGAAGCCGGTCCGGAAGGATCCGTGTGGCGGGTGAGGCCGAGGTGCGGGGCCCGCAGATGCGGCAGGATGCGATCTTCGCGGAGGTAGGCGTTGGGGGTGCGGCCGGGTTCGGGGCGGGTGGTGCTGGTGTGGCCGTGGCGGCACCGGTAGCCGGGACGGTGGTGACTCCAGTGGGGTTCCGTGCGCCGGCCGCACACGTCGCAGCACAGCAGCCCTGCCAGAAGGTATACGCGCCCGGGTGCCGGCTCTGGGCGGGTGCGGAGGTCTTGGACGGTGATGAAGTCGGCTTCGCTGACCAGCGCCGGGTCAGCGGGGCGGGTGGAGATGATCCAGTCGGTGGGGGTGTTCCAGCGCATGACGTCGCGGTGGCCGAGGGTGGTGTTGGTGGGGTCGACGAGGTCGTGGTCGGTGCGCTGGCGGTTCCAGACCTGTCGGCCGGTGTAGCGGGGGGAAGGCCGGCCCAGTCCTGCCGGTGGCCAAGGCGGATGCTGCTGTGCCGACGACGAGTAATGCGGTGTACGCGTATGACGCCGCCGGCCGTCTGGTCGGGGTGACGGATCCGGCGGGGGAGACGGCTCGTTACCGGTATGACGAGGCGGGCAACCGGCTCGGTATCGAACACTTTCCCTCAGCCCAGTTGTCGGTTCTGTCGCTGGTGCCTCTCCGGGTGCCCGTGGGTGCCACGGTGACTTTGTCGGGAACAGGGTTTGCCACTGTGCCGGCGGCGGACACGGTGACCTTCGGTAGCAAGACGGCCGAGGTGGTGTCGGCGTCGGCGACCCGCCTGGTGGTCAAGGTCCCGCAGGGCGCAGTGAACGGCAAGGTGTCGGTGACGGTGGGCGGCACGACCGTCCAGTCGCCGGAGGCGTTCACGCTCGCCTCTGCCGGTCCCGCGATCGGGAGTGTCGCGCCGACGTCGGGCGCCACGGGCGCTGAGGTGACTCTGACGGGATCGGGATTCGCGCCCGTGCTCACAGACAATGTGGTGCGGTTCGGTGGCGGCATCGTGGCCGAGGTGACGTCTCGTACTGACACGACCTTGAAAGTGAAGGTCCCGGGGGGTGCTGCCACAGGTCCCATCGAGGTGGAGACCTGGGACGGCCGGGCGGCGAGCACCACAGGCTTCCTTGTTCTGTCCGGCAACCCGAACGGCGACATCGAGTCGTCGGAGCAGACCTCGGTCACGGACACCTCGCCGCCGACGGTGGCGGTGACGACGCCGGGGAACCGGGCCCAAATCCTGTTCGATGCCGATGCGGGTGATGCCATCAACTTCGGCTTCACGAACTCCACGTTCAACGGCACAGTGACGCTCGAGCTGTACGACCCGGAGGGCAACAAGGTCGGCGGCAACGGGTCGGTGAGCGGGACTGCCGGCGACTGGGAGTTACAGGACCTGCCGTTGAACGGCACCTACTCGCTGATCCTCAAGCCCGGCACCAACAACATCGGCGCGGCGACGGTCACAGTCTCCAAGCCCGTCACCGGTGCGCTGGACCAGAATGGTGCCACTGCCGAGGTGGAGCTTGCTCGCGCAGGCCAGGACGCGCACTGGAGCGTCACCGGCACCCTGGGCCAGGCACTTCATGTCGGCATCGACGCCACCGGCATGGAAGGGACCTCATACGTCCGCCTCTACGACGCGGACGGCGCGCAGGTCGCCAGCCAGTTCATCGGGACTGCGAAGGTCGCAGCCCTGGAAGTCGCCTCCCTGCCGAAGTCCGGGCAGTTCACCGTTCGCTTCGACCCCGACAAGGGGGCGACCGGCACGGTGAAGGCCACCGCCTCGACCTATGCGGACGCCGGTCTCCTGGACCCCGAAGGGCCGGAGGCGACGCTCGCCATCGCCCGACCGGGACAGAGCGGCATCGCCCGCTTCACTGCCCAGGCAGGGGAGCGGCTCTCCCTTGGGGTGACCGCCGCGGCGTTCCCCTCCTACATCAGCCTGCAGGTGCGGGCGCCGAACGGGTCGGCCGTCGGCAGCAGCTTCACCGTGCCGGCGAACTCGAGCACGGAGTGGGACAGCGCCGCTCTGCCGGCGACCGGAACGTACACGGTCGTCATCGATCCGCAGGCCGTGCAGACCGGCAACGTGAAGCTCACGCTGTCCCGGCCGGTGAGCATCGGCCAGCTCTCGCCCGCCGCGGCTCCGGCAGCCGTCAGCGTGACTCGCCCGGGACAGAATGCGGAGGCCACGTTCCAGGCCGATGCCGGAGCCGACGTGTCGCTCGGCATTACCGCCAACACCTTCCCCTCCACCGTCTACGTGAGCGTGCTCGCGCCCTCCGGCGCCACGGTTGCGGACGTGTCGTCGTCGCTGACCGCGGACACGATCGGCATGACGGACCTACCGGAGACGGGCACGTATCGGATCATCATCGACCCGTATCAAGGCAGTTCCGGATCCCTCGCCCTGAGTCTGTCCAGCGACGCCCTGACCCCACTGGCCGCGGACGGGCCGTCAGCGGCGGCGACCATCACCCGCCCCGGGCAGCGCATACGCGCCGAGTTCACGGCCCCCGCCACCACCACGCTGGGTCTTGCGGCGACGCCCAACACGATGCCGCAGTTGACCGACATCCGCCTCGTCCCCGAAGGCGGCACCGCCACGTTCGCCGGATCGTTCAGCAAGAACGAAGACGACGTCATCTACCTCACGGGCCTCACCGCCGGCAAGAAGTACACGCTGCTCCTGACCCCCGACTACGCGGCGACCGGATCGCTGACGCTGTGGCTGTCCATGCCGGTGACCGCCACACTCACCGCAGGAGACCCGTCCGCCACACCGGAGATCACCCGCCCCGGGCAGCAGCTGGAGTTCACCCACACAGCCGCAGCAGGTGACGGTGCCGCCGTGCTCTTCACCGGCACCACCTTGACGGCATCGTCCGCGATCCAGCACCTGCCGCCGGGGACAACCCAGGAGACATTCCTCGGCGCACTCGCCACAGCGAACACCGACATCGCGCTGCGCGCCCCCATGCCCGCCGGCACACACCGGGCCTTCGTACGGCCCAGTGCTCCGGTCACGGGCCACACAACCGCAACCCTCATCCCGGACGCCAACGGCGGCACCCTCACCGTCGGCGGCGGCCAGCGCCCGGTCAACCTGACCACAGCCGGCCAGCACGGCCATTACACCTTCACCGGCACCAAGAACCAAAGACTCACCCTTAACGTCGCGACTCCACCCTCTGCCTGGTACCTGTCCATCTACGGCCCGGACGGCAAGTGGCTCGTCAACGACCGCAGCATGAGCGCCTCAACCTTGTCGCACGCGCTTGCAGCGCTACCGGCCGACGGCATCTACACCCTGACGGTCGACCCCACCGCCCAGAACACCGGCACCTACAACCTGGGACTGACCGCCGCCGCGGCCAGGGCCACCTCGGCTCTGGCGCGCACGAAGGCTGCTCAGCTGCAGACGGCGGCGAGCGGCAGTGAGGCTGGCGCGCAGGACGGTGTGGTGCCCAGCGGTCCGGACGCCTGGCAGCCCGGTAAGGCGAACCTCGCGGGACGGGACTGGATCACCGCCCGCGGCGCCGCCCCCAAGGCCCCCACTGCGCTGCGGGCTCCGCCCCGCGCGACGGCACTCACGGGTCGCGTCCTGAAACTCGACGGCACACCGCTTCCCAAGGTGACCGTCACAGTCGGCAAGAAGTCCACCCGCACCGATGCCCGCGGCCAGTTCCTCCTCACCGGGATCAGCCCAGAGGCCACCACCGTCGTCGTCGACGGCACGAGCGCGAACACCAAGAGCCGCCAGTACGGCCGGTTCGACATCCGCATCCACCCGAAAGCCGGCCAGGCGGTGGATCTCGGCTTCCCGGTGTGGATGAGCCCGCTGGACACCAAGCACACCGTGCGCTTCGACGCCCCCGCGAAGACCGACGTCGTGCTGAAGACCCCGAAGATCCCCGGTCTCGAGGTGCGGATTCCCAAGGGCTCGGTGGTCCGCGACGACAAGGGCAAGCCGGTCACCGAGCTGGGGATCACCGCGATCCCGCTCGACCGGGCGCCGTTCCCGCTGCCCAAGAACACCGTGGTCCCGGTGTATTTCACGGTGCAGCCCGGCGGCACCTACGTGTTCCCCAAGGGCGCCCAGATCATCTACCCGAACTACACCCGCGAAGCCCCCGGCACCCGGGTCGAGTTCCTGGACTACGACCCGAAGAAGAAGGGCTGGTACGTCTACGGCCACGGCCAGGTCTCCGCCGACGGCCGCCAGGTCGTCCCGGACGCGAAGACCCGCGTGTGGGCCTTCCACGGCGCGATGTTCAACACCGACACCCTGCCTCCCTGGCTCACCGGATGGCTCAAGGACGTACTGGACTGGCTCTCCGGCGACCCGGTCGAACTGTCCACCGGCATGCTCACCGACTCCCGCACCGACCTTGCCGTCTCCGACCCGCGCGGTTCGGCCGAGGTCACCCGCACCTACTGGCAGGGAGACACCCACAAGCGCGCGTTCGGAATCGGCCGCGACCTGATCTACAACTCGTTCCTCCATTCCGAGGACCAGTACAAGGAAGTCGACCTCTACCTGCCCGGCGGCGCGAAGGTCCACTACACCCGAACCTCACCGGGCACCACCTGGAGCGACGCCATCTTCGAACCGCTCAACAGTCCGAGCGAGTTCAAGGGATCGAAGATCTACGGCGGCAACGGCCGGTGGGAACTGCGCTTCCGCGACGGCAGCCAGTGGACCTACGGACAGTACGCGCCCCTCGGAGAGATCCGCGACCGGCACGGCAACATCACCAAGATCACCCGCCGCAACGGCAGCAAGGGCGACATCACCCAGGTCACCACCCCCGGCGGCCGGTGGGTCAGCTTCAGCTACGACACCGAGCACCGCATCACCGGCGCGCGTGACAACACCGGCCGCACCACGAGCTACACCTACGACACCGCAGGCCGCCTCGCGACGGTCACCGACCCGGCGGGGAAGGTCGCCAGCTACACCTACGACGGCACCTCCAACCGGATCGCCACCGCCAAAGACGCCCGCGGCATCACGTACATGACCAACACGTTCGACGGGAACGGGCGGGTCAAGGAGCAAACCCTCACCGAGGGCCAGAAGTACACCTTCGCCTACACCCAGGACGGGCTCGGGAGAGTCACGTCGGCAACGGTCACGCAGCCCGGCGGATCGGTGCGCCGGGTCGAGTTCACGGCCGGCTACGGCGTCAAGGACACCCAGGCCTACGGCACCAGCCTCGCGCGCACCACCACCTACCAGCGCAATACGACCAACCAGCGCATCGACGCCGTCACCGACCCCTACGGCCGACGCACCAAGCTGACCTACGACACACACGGCTACATCACCTCCACGACCGAACTCGACGGCACCGCCCAGGCCCGCACCTCCGGCACCGCCACGTTCAACGGCCCGTTCGACCAGCCCACCAAGATCACCGACCCACTCGGCAACCCCACCACCCTCACCTACGACACCAAGGGCGACCTCGACACCGTCACCGACGCCGAAGGCCGGATCACCAAGCTCGACTTCATGCCCGACGGGCAGGTCAAGTCCGTCACAGACGCGGCCGATGTAACCACCGAGTACACCTACCGCCACGGCGACCTGACCTCGGCCAAGGACGCCGAAGGCCGCACCAGTGGCCAGTTCCTCGACGCCGCAGGCCGGCCGACCGTCCTGACCGACGAAGCAGGCTCAGCCACCACCGTCGTCTACGACAAGCTGAACCAGACCCGCACCGTCACCGACCCGCTCGGCCAGACGATCAGCTTCGACTACGACGACAACGGTAACCTCACCACTCTGGCCGACGCCCGCAACAATGCCACCACATGGGCCTACGACCAGGCCGATCGGCCCAAGACCGCGACCGACCCCCTCGGGGCCACCGCCGCCTTCGAGTACCACCCGGCCGGACAGATAGCCAAGGCCACCAACCGCCTGGGGCAAGTCGCCACCGCCGACTACGACCTCCTCGGCCGCGCCAAGACCACCAAGTACGGCGTCGACGAGATCACCGGCCAGGCCGAATCCACGGTCACCTACGCCTACGACACGGTCGACCTGCCAAAGACCATCGCCGACACCACGGCCGGCAATCAGTCCTTCGTCTACGACGCCTACGACCGGCTCAAGACGATCACCGGCCCGACCGGCACCGTCGGCTACGACTACGACGGAGCAGACCGCCGCACGGAGATGACCGCAGCCGGCACCACCACGACCTACGGCTACGACAAGTCCGACATCCTCACCAGCGTCAGAACCGGCACTCAGAACGTCGCCTTCGGCCTCGACACGGTGGGCCGGGAGAAGACCGCGACCCTGCCCGGCGGCATCACCCGCACCACCGGCTACGACAAGACCGGTGTCATCAAGGACATCGCCTACACCCGCGGCACGTCCACGGTCGGCGACCTCACCTACACCCGCGACACCCGCGGACTGCAGACCGGCCTCACCGGCACCCTGGCCAACATCGCCATCCCCGCCGCCGAAACCGGCGCCACCTTCGGCAAGGACAACCGCCTCACCACCTTCAACGGCCGCACCTTCACCTACGACAACGAAGGCCAACTCACCAACGACGGCCAGCGCACCTACACCTGGAACACCCGCGGCCAGCTTACCGGCCTGACCAAGACCGGCGGACCCTCGAACTCGTTCGGCTACGACCCGCTCGGCACCCGCACCAGCAAGACGCTGGCCGGCACCACGCACAAGTACCTCACTGATGGCTCCAACCCCCTCGTGGAACAGACCGGTTCGGGGGCGCCCGCGGCGACCGTGGCCACCTCCGGCCTGGACGAGTTCCTCACTCGCACCGAGAACGGCCAGACCCAGGTCTACCTCACCGACGCCCTCGGCACCGTCGTGGGCCTCGCCAACCAAGACGGCACCATCGCCACCCGCTACGCCTACGACCCTTACGGCCAGCCCACCACCAGCGGCACCAACTCCACGAACACCTACACCTTCACGGGCCGCGAGAACGACGGAACCGGCCTGCTCTACTACCGCAACCGCTACTACGACCCTGAAACCGGCCGCTTCATCTCCCAAGACCCCATCGGCCACGCCGGCGGCCCCAACCTCTACCAGTACGCACTCAGCTCACCCACCACCTATACCGACCCCACCGGCAACAACCCCCTCCTCGCCGGCTGCGCCGCCGGAGCCCTCTTCGACGGCGCCCTCGACTGGGGCATCCAGCGCCTGTCCGGCCGCAAGGTCAACTGGGGCCAGGTCGGCCAAGCTGCCGCAATGGGCTGCGCCTTCGGAATGCTCGGCGCCTGGGGCGGACTCAAGTGGGCCAACCGCGGCTGCAAGAACAGCTTCACGGCAGACACCCCGGTCCTGATGGCCGACGGCACCCGCAAACCCATCAGGGACGTCAAGATCGGCGAGCAGGTTTTCGCCACCGACCCCGAGACCGGGGAGTCGGGTCCCCGCAAGGTCACTGCACTCATCCAGGGCAGCGGCAACAAGCAGCTTGTCGATATCGTGATCGACACCGACGGCGCGAGCGGGACCAAGACTGGCAAGGTCACGGCCACTGATGGCCATCCCATCTGGCTACCCGACCTTCAGCGGTGGGTGCCCGCCGACGAGGTGGAGTCCGGCCAGTGGCTCCTGGACATCAGTGGAGAGCGGAAAGAGGTCAAAGCGGCTCAGCGTCGCAGCGAGCGGAGCGAGGTCTATAATCTCACCGTTTACGGCCTGCACACGTATTATGTCGTCGCTGGTGAGACTCCGATCCTGGTCCATAATGCTTGCGGGCCGGTTTCTAACAGTAAGCCGGATGAACTTTCCTTGGACCTGCTTGAGGCAGAATTCGCAGGTGTGTCTCGTATTCCGGCAGGGTCTCAGGGGTTCAAGGATGCGGCTTCTAAGGGGGGCAACTACCTCTGGACCGTAGGCGAGGATGGGGTGCTCAATATGGTGCCGGCGCTCAAGGGTATTCATCACACTGTGGCAACAGGTGGCAGTCCGGTGATGGCTGCCGGGCAGGTTACGTTCCGACCAGGCGGGACGATCGCCTCGTTCGACAACATGACTGGGCATTACACGCCGTGCCCGGAATGCGCGAAATCCTTCATTCAAAGGGGTGTCGATGCGTTCGCTGAAGCGGGTATGCGAGTACCCCTCGGTGTGATCCGAGATTACGGTGGAAGGGCGCCATGAGTGGAATTGAGGAAGACTTCAATCAGCTGCAGAGCAGGTCTCACTCTGAGATTGAACCCTGGCTGGCGGAGAGGTTTCCAGATGGTGCGACCGTACAGTGGTGGTGTGCCGTATTTGAGTCTGTGGAAACGAGCGTCAGCCGATTCAGGGGAATGGCTCCCGGACAACTCCTGCGTCGCTTCGAGCGGGGTTCGTATTTGATTGAGCTTGCTGTGGAGCGCAATGAAATCCTGCCTACGATGGGCTCCTATTGGCTGCTCAGGCTGACAGACTCGACGGTCCACTTCGACTTCGCGGTTGGAGAATTGCCCGAACTGGTCACTCCTGATGGAGCCGTAAAGTGGGCACTTGCCCGGATGCCGCTAACTCGCCAAGAGGCCAAGCAGTATGCTGGTCGCCGAGCGGAAGAATTTGCCGAGGCGGATGAAGCCTTCTATGCATCGCCGGGTATCACAGATCCTGAATTCGAACCAATCCGACAGGACACTCTGCTGCTGCAGGAGGTTGAACGGGTGCTCGCGGCTTTTCCATGGATAAGGGACCGGGTTTCTGACATAAGTGTGCGCGCAGAAGTGGACGCATGGCTGGACACCGGGCGCAGCTTCCAATAGCAGGCGGGCATCTGATTTGATCGATCATGGCTTGCGTGCGTCGCGTAGCTGTGTCGAAGGTAGCGTTTCCTGCCGCGTGAGAACGGTCTCTGCATGACGGATCAAGGTTCACCTCTGGAGAATGGTTATGCGCACTGAGCGGCGAACATTCTTGATCGCGGCTTCAGCAGCCATCCCGTTGGCCAGCGCTGCTGCATGTATGCTCGCGCCGCCTGGACAAGATCCCGACATTCCGCGAATTTCCATGACCAATCCGATAGGTGGAGTGCCGCCCGTTCGCCAACGCATCATTGCGATCGACGCACCCGTTGGGGAAAGCGGACGACGAGGGGAGACGCTTCGTAAGCTGGTGATCGCAGCTGACCGCGAGTACGAGGCCGGGCTATCAACCGGCATTGCCGTCGGAGCGAGCCTCTTCACACCGGGGCTTACCCGCCCACGGCAGCTCAAGCCGATGCCGCTCTTCGGGGGTGACGTGCTCGATCCCGCGCAGTCACACGGGGACGTGTTGGTCCAGATCGGCGGGCGCACGTCCGATCGGGTGCGCGCAGCGACCAAGAGGATCTTGATGTCCATTCCTGGTTGGCGGGTGCGATGGCAGCTCGACGGGCACCGGCCGGAGAGCCGCGAGGAGCACGGTAAGGCCCTTACCCGCAATCCCTTCCATTTTGCGGAGGGATTCGGGAACCCAAGCAGCGAACGAGAGGCCGCAGAGCGGGCACTGGTCCGTGCTGGCCAGGGCGAGCCAGATTGGGCTGTCGGCGGAACATACCAGGTCGTGCGGATCGTGCGGCTCGCGACCGAGCTGTGGGACAAGGACTCGGTTGAAGAGCAGGAGCAGATCATCGGGCGGCGCCGGGACGGCCGCTGGCTGGACGGGACACCGTCCGGCGAGGAGCCGAACTTTGCTGCCGACCCGCACGGCAGGCTGACCCCGCTTGACTCGCATGTGCGCCTTGCTGCCCCGGATCGGCGAGATCCGCCGCCGATGGTGCGCCGTGGTTACAGTTACGATCGCGGCAACGGGGACACCGGCCTGATCTTCTCCTGCTTCCAGCGAGACCTCGCCAAGGGCTTCGAGGCAGTGCAGAAGCGACTTGAGGGCGAGGCCATGGCCAAGTACCTGCTCACCATCGGCGGCGGGTACTTCTTCGTACCGCCGCCCGGAGACGTGTGGATTGACGAAGTGTTCAGATCGTAACGATCTACGGCGATGCCCGCGGCGGCCAAGCTTCAATGGTGCTCACGACCGACGCCGCGCAACTGGAGGTCTTCAAGGTGTTCACGGACGAGCCGTGCAAGACCGTGGTCATCCAGTACACGCCTGCCGCCTGGGGATCCGAGCCACGGCCGGCACCCTCAACCACCGCCTGGAGAAGGGCGACTCGTCATCGCGGGTGCCGGTATCGCACCGAACTGGTGTTGCCACGGCGCACGATGTCGCGCACCTCAACCCGCGCGGGCAGTCACCATCCACGTCCGAGAAGCGCCGACACCCCGCACGAACCGGCTCTCGCAGAAACGGGCAGATTCGCCGCCACGCTGCGGGACTGAAAGGCCGAACTGACCGAGCCGACGGCTGCCGGCTGCATGGCGTCAATTCTCAACGGGGGCCACCCAGCGCACCGTTCAGCTGCCCTTGCGCGATCACGACCGTATCGTTAGTGGTCGAGTCCCCCTCGGACACTCGCTGTGGCGATACGGAAGCGAGGGTCTCGACCTTACGGTCGCGGTCCTCGTGGCGTTTTCGTAGCTGATAGTGATGCCCAGGGCTTCGTAGAGCGGGCCTTTCTCTCGGCGTCGGCATTGTGGATACGTTGTGTGATGCCTCCGAGCCTCTCAGTCATCGCCCGGATCTGGTCGGCGGTGAGCTGTGGCTCCGTCTTCCGGGGACAGGGAGTAGCGTGGCGAGCTTCCTCTGCACCGCTTCCTGGTCCTTGAGCGCGGCGTCCTGGCGCCGGTGCTGTGCCGGCGCCGCGGGCGTCAGCCGCCCGCCCGGAGTACCGCTGCCACCAGCGGCCCCGCCGACTTGCCTCCGCGCCCGCCCTCTTGCACCACCGCCGCCGCGGCCAGGTCGCCCCGCCACGCGGTGAACCAGCCGTTGGGTTTCTTCTGGCCGTCGACCTCGGCCGAGCCCGTCTTGCCTCCGATGTCCGAGCCCAGGCCGGCCATGGCCTCGGCGGCGGAGCCCGACGTTGCGGTGTAGTTCAGCAGTTCGTGCAGCTGGGTCTGCGCCGACGTGTCCAGCTTGCGCTGGGCCTTCGCGAGCGACCGGTCGTCGACGTCGGGCGGGACCAGATACGGCTGCCGGAAGAGGCCGGTCTTGGCCGTGGAGATGATGGACGCGACATTGAGCGGGTTCATCCGTACCCCGCCCTGCCCGATGAGCGATGCCGCCATCTGCGCGTTACTCTGCACCGGCACTGCGCCGTCGAAGCTCGACACCCCGGTGGACCAGTTGTTCAGGCCCAGCCCGAAGACCTGCTGGGCCTGCTTGGTCAGATCGTCGTCGTCGAGCTTCTCGGCCTGCGTGATGAAGGCGGTGTTGCAGGACGCCGCGAAGCTCGAACGGAACGTACCGTTCTTGATCTCGAAGTTCTCCACGTTCTGGAACTTCCAGCCCCCGTACGATGCGTACTTTGGACACGGATGCTGCTTGTCGATCGACGCGAGGTCCTTCTCCAGCAGCATCGACGCAGTCACGATCTTCATCGTGGAGCCAGGTGCCAGGGACCCCTGGAGCGCTGTGTTGTAGCCATGGCTCGAATTGGCGGCGGCGAGGATCTCGCCCGTCGACGGCTTCATGACGACGACGGATGCCCGTTCGCGTTTGCCCACTTCGTGCTCGGCCGCCGCCTGCGCGGTCGCGCTGAGCGTGGTACGCAGCGTTCCGGGTATGCCCTTGGACAGTGTCAGCAGCGCCTTGCTGGGCGGCTGGCCCTTGCTCTCCTCCGCGCCATGCTCAGTCTTCTTCGCGCTGTCCCCGCGGACCACCCGCAGTTCGACCCCCGCTTTACCCCCGGCCTTTCTGCCGTACTTCTCCCGCAAGCCGTCCAGGACGGTGCCGAGCGAAGGGTACTTCGCCGTGGTGAGCTCCGCGCCGTTCCGGTCCAGCGCCTTGACCGGCGGGTCCCAGGCTTCGCCCGTGACCAGCGTGTCGTCCTCTTTCAGGTCAGGGTGCACGACGGACGGCTGCCAGCCGACCAGCGGCTTGCCGTCGTCGGCCCGGACGACCGTGAGCTCGGAGTCGTAGGTGAGGGGCTTGCTCTTCCCCTTGTACGAAACTGTGGCCGAGACCCTGAAGGTCACCTTCGGCCCGGACGCCTTGCCGCGGGTCAGCGTCACCTCGTCGATGTGCGCGTCCTTGCGGTACCCGGACAGCGCGGCCCGTGCCGCCGCTGTCCGGTCCGTGTACGCCGCGGCCTTGGCGGCGTCGCCCCGCTGCCAGGCGGTGAGGAACCCGTCGGCCGTGGCCCGGACCTCCGCGGCCGTCACCGGGCCTGCTGTGAGTGTCTTCGCCGTGCCGTCGGCCGTGCTGTCCTCGCCCGCGTCGCCGCTGTACATGCTGTACGCGGCGAACCCCACACCGCCCACGACCACCGCGACCACCCCGCCGATCACGGCGGGGTTCGTTCTGCTGCGCGCGGCGCGCCTTCTGTTGCCCACAAGTCCTCCGATGTTCCCCGCTTCCCAGGCTCCTCACCGAGGCCCCACCATAGGGGCGGCGGGGGCAGGGTCAACCACTCAGCCCCCCGCCCGCACCACGGCCACCAGGTCGGCTTCGCGCTGGCAGGCCGCACCACCGTCCGCCCCGTCGGCGCGGAGGGTGTGACGTTAACGGCGCACCCTCGGAGCCACGCCCCCTTACCGCCGCGCGCGGAGGCCGGGGAATGTCACACCGAACTCACTGAACGCCCCGTTCTGACCACCATGCAACAACAGAGCCAATCCAGCGGACAATCAAGGCATTTAGCGAATGTCTCCCGAAGGAAGGCCAGAGGCGACCTGCCCGGCGACCGTGCGCTGGTACTGCAGGTCGAGGGAGAGCGAAGGCTCGTCGCAGAGCAGGATCTGCTGGTCGGCGGTGAGAGCCTGCGCGGTGCGGATGCGCTGCTGCTCACCGTCGGAGAGTCTGCCGACGGGAACATCCGCCAAGGGCGCCGCTTCGACGTGAGGCCAGGATGTCGTCCACACGGCGGCGTAGCGCCCGGGGGGCGAGAGACATGCCCCACCGTTGTCCGTCCAGCCCGAGCTGCACCAGGTCACGGGCGCGCAGCATGGTGTGTGCGGGCAGGGACTTCTGCTGGGGGACGTAACCGATGTGCCTGTTGCCGCGCCGAGGAGACCGGCCGGGGACCGCGTGCGACCCCGAGGTGAGCTGCCCCCACTGGGTGACGACGGCTGGGTCGGCACCCGCTTCGAGTGCGGCCTGACAGTAGGCGAGGCGCCGTTCGCTTTCCTTGATCGCCTGGCGGGTTTGGGCCTCCTCGGGTGTGTGCATCTCTGCGGTGCTTGCCGCGATGCTCGTGTGGCTGGGTGCGATGATGGTGGCGGTGAGCCGGTCCGGTGTGAAGGCCCGGGCGATCCATGAATCCAGCGCCTGGCACACGACGTCTTCGCGCAGGTTGACGGCGCGGGTGGTCGAGCCCGGGGTGGATGCACTTGGCGGATCAACGACTGGACGGCGCGGTGCCGAAGGACTGGAGCTCGATGCACTTCTTGGTGTTCGTCGGGCAGTGGGCGACCACGTAGACAGGGCGCACGCCGTCGACAGGGGTTATGGGCACCGAAACGTTGGTCACGGAACCGTCGGTGTGGGGCTCGATCTGGGCCAGCGGGGCCTGGGCCAGGGAATCGAGCCTCAGCTCGATCCAGGCGCCCCTGTCCGGTGGACCTGCGAGTCTGATCCGGGCGGTGCTTTCTTCGGTGGAGAAGCGGACCCGGTCGTACCGCAGCATGGAGGAGGACCCGAGGCGCCGACTGCCGGAGGTGGAGCCCGCGGCAGTGTCCTGCTGTGAGGTGTACTGACCGGCCTGGACGCCGGTTCGGGCCGAGAGCGTGGGCGGTGGCGACTGTCGTGGCGGCGGATCCGTCTGCGGACCGTCCGCCTGGTTGCAAGCGGTCAGCAGGAGCAGGCCCGTACCGATGCCGACGAGGAAACCCGTCACGGCGGCAGTGGCCCGGGAACGGCCGCCGCGCACAGTGGGCAGGGAGACGCGCAGCCGGGATGAGCGCCTCCTTCCACGTCCGCCCGCCGGGCCCGTGCGTGTGGCGGCCCGGCGTGTGCGCGTACGTTCCGTGGAGGTATCGGTGGACGGTTGCCCCAGCAGCCTTGCCAGGAACGGCGGATCGCCCAGGGGTACGGGGATGGCGGCCTTGGCACGCAGGTACTGCTGCCCCGTCCACCACCCCAGCAGGCGTGCCGGCAGCTGTGCTTCGAGTTGCGAGTCGAGTTGGGCGATGTCCTTGTAGACGCTCATACAGGCCGCACATGCGCGCAGATGGGCCGCGACCTCCGCGGCGGGCGGTGCATCCGGCCGTAAGGTCAGCCGTTTGATCGTGTCCCTGCAGTCCGGGAGTTCAAGCCGCTCCAGATACAGCTCTGTACGGGCCTCTCGCAGCGCACTTCTGGCCTCGTCGCTTGCGCTTCTCACCGTATGGGTGGCCAGTCCTGTGATGCGGGCCGTCAAAGCGGGGGCGTCCTGCTCCACCACCGAATGCCACAGCAGGCGCTGTGTGAGGGAAGGGAGTCGCTCGAACGCGACACCCAGTTGGCCGTCCTCGCCCCAGGGCCACCGTGCGCCCGCCGCGACCCAGGTCCGGAAGTCCGGCAGCAGGGCCTCGGGCTCGCGGTGCCAGCTTGCGATCGCGGTGGTGCGGACGTTCCCCAGGAGTTGCACACGCAGAAAGCCCGCATGACGGCGTTCGACGAACGCCTCCCCGGCCTCCAGCTGTTGCAACAGCTGAGCGAAGACACGCGAGGTGATCTCTTGTGCACGTAGGGGACCTGCCATGCACTGGGAGGCGTACGCCTGCACGGCGGGGTAGTGGCGGCGGTAGAGAAGCCGGAAGGACTCGATCTGCCCTTTGCGTACCGCGAGCATCAAGGCAGCGTCGGAGAGCGGCTGCTGCAGCGGTCGCGAGCCGAGGAGCAAGTGCATAGGAGCCTTTCCACTGGGTCCCGGGGCAGCTGGCAGCCATGGGAGACAACAGGATTTGCACAGTCGGTGATCTGTGCTCACTCCGCTGAGTCGACGGCGGTGTACGCGCGCCCGCCCGATGCCGGAGCCCGGCCTTCGGTGAGATAGCGGAGGCGCACGGCGTTGTAGTAGTTGTACGTGAGCACGACCGGTGCGTCCTTTCCCGGCGGCGGTGCGGCGTCCTTCCCGTCCCACCAGCCGAGCATGCCGAGCTGCATCTGGTGCCAGGGCTTGCCGGCGTCGAGTTCGGCGCGCAGGAGGAAGCTGCCATCGCCGTTCGTGCTCGAGAAAGGATCGAAACGGAACAGCTGCCCTTCCCCCTTGGTTCGGCACGTGCCCATGACGACGGCGATGTTGACGGCGTTACCCTGCAACCGCTGGACACCTCTGTGGTAGTCGATGCACTCGCCGCTGGCGGCGTTGCGCAGGTGGCTGTAGCCCGGTTTCTCCTTGAACGACACGGTCTCCCAGGTCTGGGCTCTGCTGCCGTTGCACGGGTTCTGGACGACGGCTGTGCCGGCGGGCTCGACGCACTGGGCAGTGACTCCCGCATTGCGGAGGGCGCCCGACCATATGACGGTTCCGAGCCGGGGTCTTTGGGCGGCGGTGGGTCTGGTGGATGCCGTCGCCGATGCCGCGGGGGTCGGTGTGGCTCGGGGCAGTGATGCGGATGGGGACTGCTGCACTGTGGGGGTGACGGCCGGCGGCTGTGTGTCACCGACCGCGGGTGGCATCCACTCCGCCTCCACCCGGGAGGACGAGGCCGGGGCCGCTTCGTCCTGATCCTGCAGGACCACCGGCAGAATGAGGATCGCGAGCCCGACGGTGGCGACGATGCCACCGGCGATCACCCCGGTACGAAGCGGTGAGCCGGGGACCCATGGCCGCGGGTCCGTACCGTCGTCCACCAGCATCCGTTCGGCAGGCGTGGCGGGCGGTGTGGTCCCGTCGGCGGCACTCTGACAGGCCTCGACCGTCCGGGACACCGCATAGGCCGGGCCGGCCCACAGCAGGACGCCGATCGGCAGGATGAAGCCGAGCCGCTCGTCGATCGCGGTGAGCTCGACCCGCGCCCTGCGGCAGCGGCGGCACCGCGAAAGGTGCCGGTCCAGGTCCTCGGTCGTGCGGCCTCCCGCCCGGCGTGCGACGGCGCCCAGCATCGAGCCGAAGCCGCGGCATGCGTCGGTACCGGATTCCCGCTCGTGCGCTGCCAGGTAGGCATCCCGGAGCCCTTGCCCGGCCTGCGAAGCGAGCGAGGTCACGGCGTTCTCGTCCATGCCGAGCAGGCGACCGACAGACCGAGCCGGTTCACGTTCCACCTCGGTGTGCCACAGGACGGCCTGCGAGAGCTCGGGCATGGAGAGGAACGCCTTGAGGACGGGGCTGTCGTCCTCAAGGCGGAGCATCCGTTCCCGCATGCTCTCGGGCTCCGCGTTGCCGGCCGGGCTGCCGTGCAAGTTGGTCAGCCACTGCTGGAAGTCGGGGGACAGCTCGGTGCGGCGGGCAGTGCCTGCCCAGTCGGCAGCGGTGCGGCGGACGAGGGTGAGCAGATACGGGCGCCAGGCGAGCGTGGGACCGTTGCCGTCCCGGGCTTCTCGCAGCGCACGGGCGAATGCCTCCGAGGTGAGATCCTCGGCGCTCTCCGGATCGCGGCAGCAGGTGCACGCGTAACTGAGCACCGGCTCACGATGCCGCCGGTACAACTCCTCCACCATGGGGTCGTGTTCAGGGTTCCTCGAAGTGGCGGCGAGTTCGGTACCGATGGGCGGTTCGTCCTTCTTGTCGACCATGGAGCAGCCAAGCCTTCCACATTCCATGAGACTGGGGTCGGTGACGCGAGCGTCTACGGACGGCTTCGGAAGCCGTCCGGGGTGGTGAACAGGGTCTGAATCAGGCTGATGCGTGACTCATGCTCCGGACGCCACCGGGCGCGCTGCGGCCGGAGACGCACGCGTGAGTGCTTCCGCCGGGGCGCAATCCTGGGAAGCGGATCGTCGACGGCAGGGCAGCGGCGCCGCGAGCCGGACCCGGACGCGGGCAGTCGGCCGTCAGGGGTGTCGGTCCGCGCCGGCGACTGGGCGGCCGGTGAGCTCAGGTCGTGAATCACCAGCGCAGCTCTGAGGGCCAGTGCTCCGTTGCAAAGCCCCGCCACTCTGATCTCACCGCGGACCGTCCGGGACCGGCAATAAGCGGATACCGGATCACCCATACCCAAGAAATTGCCGGGAGCGTGTCGAACCCCTGTGCTCGCGGAGCTCCGCACGACTCGCGGGCGGCTCGATCACGGGGAGACGTGCCGCCACCCGGGTACCGGCCGCGGTGGCGTGAACGGCGCACCAGCTGGTGGAAGCCCTGACCAGTTCGAGCCCTCGCCCGAAGGAAGCGCGGTGCTCCAGCGCGGGGGTTCCGGCGTCATCCTCCAGCCACTGCCCGTTGTCGGTGACTTCGACGGTCAGGACGACGCCGTCGAAGGTGATCAGTAGCGCGACGTCCGGGCTTCCGCTGTGCAGTACGACATTCGTGACCAGTTCGCTGACGACGAGCGCCAGCGTGTCGCAATGGTCCTCAGGAACCGCCCACCGCTGAGCGGCACGGCGCGCAAATCGCCGTAAATCCGGTACGGCGGCGCGCGTGGACCGGGCGATGCGGAACACCAGACATCGTGCCGGACCAGGCGGCTTGACGAGTATCGGTCGAGGGCGGTCGGTTGTCGCTCGGCGAGGGTGGTCGGTGGTGGCCATGCCGGACTCCGTGGGGGTGCCTGCTGACAGGCGTCGGGGGATGGGGATTGCTCCGACCGTGGCTGCCGCCGACCGGCAGGACAAGCGGAAGTGCCGAATTACGGATACGCAACATTCCAGACGTTCGCCGCCGTTCACCGCGTTGTGGATCAACGCGCCGTCAACTTGGTTTGTAACGGCTTGGTTACACCGCGGGATGGTGTGGCTGTAACACGCTCTTCATCACACAAGAAGTTCTGCCCCGCCCACGGCCCACAGAATGATCGCCATGCTCAACAGCACCACCGGCACCCCCGCTTCCGGTGCCGTCGGCAGCGACGCCGACCTGACCGCTGCCGTTCGGGGCGGTGGTGGTCCCGAGGGTGCGTGGCACCGGAACCCGATGACCACGGTTCGCCGCACTGCCGTCGCCGCGCTCGCGGCACCCGCTCGCGATGGTCCGTGGGCGGCCTACCGGGCAAGCGTGCAAGGGCACGAGGGCGATGCCTTTGGCGGCTGACAGGGGACAGGTGACGGGGCCGGCCGGGACCGGGTGGGCCACCGGGTCGAGCTCGAGTACGAGGAAACACAGTAGGGGGAACGTGATGCGTGAGCGTGATTGGGACACGGCAGTACGAGGGCCGCTGGGCTCGGCCGCGCCGGGTGCGCCCGTGCTGGTGCTGGTCGAAGGAGAGGCAGGGACCGGCAAGACCAGGTTCGTGCAGTGGTTGGTCGCTCTGCCCGAGCTCGGCAGGGCGCCTCGCCTGACGGTGAACTTCAAGGCGTCGGGTGCTTCCGTCGTCCATGACCACCCCCGTGCGAAAGGCACGGCGTCGGCGGGGCCGGAGGCCGGAGCGGCACGTCGTTCCGGGGCCCCGCAGCCCAGAGCCCGGCGAACCGCAGCTCCGGCGGCGTCGCCGTGGCCGACTCCGCCCGCGGCTTCCTCCTTGGGAGAACTGACGGCTTCGCTCGGCATCGGTGCTCCGGTGCTGCTGGTGGCCGAGGACGTCCACCGTGCGGACGAGCAGGACGCTGATGCACTGCGTACCCTGCTGGCCGATCCGCCGGCCGGACTGCGGGTGGTGCTGTCCTACCGCCCAGAGGATCTGGCCCGTCCCGGACTGGTGCTGGGCGCACCGGTGGGGTACCCGGCCGAGATGCCCGTCATCCGATTGCGGCTAGGGGCACTCGGTGAGGCCGAGGTGCACCGGATGGCGGTGGAAGCTTTGGGCGAGGACCGATGCTCGGCTCCGTTCCTCGCCCGGCTCTACGAGCGGTCGGGGGGAATCGCGCAGGTCGTGGCCGATCTGTTGGAGCAGCTCAGGACGGTCGCTCCGGTGCCGCGCCCGGGAACCGCAGAGGTCAGCCGGAAGCGGTTCACGGCCAAGGACGTGGACGAGGCCGAGGTGCCGGTTCGGCTCGCCGAGTCGGTGGTCGGCCGTTTGGCGGCGCTGGACGAGGAGCCACGGAGCCTGGTGTGGGCGGCGGCAGTGCTCGACGAGAGCGTGAGCGAGGACGAGTTGGCCTCGGTGGCGGGCCTGTCGGCGAAGAGCGTTCGCGCCTCTCTGCTGACCGCACTGTCCGAAGCGGTGCTGCACGAGCTGACACCCGGTCGGTACGGGTTCCGGGTGCCGATGGAGGCCACTGCCGTCTATCGACTGGTACCCAGCCCCGTGCGGCGCGAGCTGCACGGTCGCGCCGCGGGAGCACTGGCGGCCCGCCGTCCGGTGCCGTGGGCGCGACTGGCTCGCCATCAGTTCGCGTCCGGTCGCCGCGCGGAGTGGCTCGAGAGCGTGGAGAATGCCGCGCGGGAAGCGGTCGAGGCCGGCGATCACCAGCTGGCGATCTCGCTGCTCGAGGCCACACTGGCGCATCCTGAGGTCATGCGGTCGAACCGGCCCCGGCTCGCCTTGATGCTCGCACACAGCGCGGTTCTCGGGCTGCGCTCCGACCAGACGGTGGAGGTCCTGCGCCGGGTGGTCGGCGACCCCGAGCTGCCTGAGGGCGTGCGGGGCGAGATCCGGCTCGACCTCGGACTGATCCTGGGCAACCAGGCCTGGCGGTGCCGCGAGGGACGCACCGAACTCCTCAAGGCGGTCGAGGAGCTGACGTCCCGCCCGGTACTGGCGGCACGGGCCATGTCGGCCCTTGCCCTGCCCTACTGGCCCACCGGCCCGCTGGCGGACAACCTCGAATGGCTGGCGCGGGCCGAGGAGACGGCAGCCGAGAGCGGGGATCGAGGGGTCCAGGTGGCGGTCGCGGCGAACCGGGTGACCGTGTTGCTCAGCGTCGGCGACCCCGACGGGTGGCGACGCCTGGAGCAACTGCCCCGCAACAGCGACGACCCGCGGGTGGTCCGGCACTCGGCCCGTGGTCTGGGCAACGCCGCGGACGCGGCCATCTGGCTCGGCGAGTACACACGAGCACGCGACCTGCTGGCCGAGAGCCTGAAACTGGCCGCGCGCAGCGGGGGACCGTACACGCAACAGACGGCACAGTGCACCTCGGTGCTCCTGGACATGATGGCAGGCCGCTGGGCGGGTCTGGCCGCCCGGGCGCGGGCGCTGACCGGGGGCGAGGACCCCGTATCGGGGATCGAGGGCGATGCCGGACTGGTGCTCGGCCTGCTCGCCCTGGCGAAGGGCGACTGGGCACACGTGGGCAACTGGCTGTCCTGCACCGCCCTGTCCTGGGACGACGGCGGCATACCGCTGGCGGCGGCGGCCTCAGGAGGGCGGATCAGGCTCGCCCTCGCCCGTCAGGACCTCGGGGCCGCGGCCCGCGAGGCGGCTGGGGCCTGGGCCAGGGTGCGGGCGAAGGCCGTGTGGGTTTGGGCGGCCGAGCTGGCCCCATGGGCTGTCGAGGCAACGGTCCGGGCGGGGGACCTGGACGCGGCGCGGGAGATGGCCGACGACTTCGAGGCAGGCACAGCGGGCAAACAGGCACCCGCGGCCACGGCGGCACTGATGTGGTGCCGGGCGCTGCTGGCCGCGGCGGACGGCGAACTCCAGGCAGCAATGGAGTGCTTCCGGCGCGCCCGTGGGTACTACCAGGCGCTTCCCCGGCCCTATGAGGCGGCCCTCGTAGCAGAGGCCGGTGGACGATGCGCTCTGGCAGGCGGCTCGGAGGCCGCCACGGGCATCCAGGACCTGTCCGACGCGGCACACGAACTCGAGGCGCTCGGCGCGACATGGGACGTCGCTCGAGTACGAGCGGAACTGCGGGCCCATCAGAGTGACCAGCGCCGTCGCCCGCCGGGCCGGCCCGGCTACGACGAGCGGCTGTCGCCGCGCGAGCAGGAGGTGGCACAACTCGCCGGTGCCGGCTTGAGCAACCGCGAGATCGCGGCGACCCTGCACCTGTCCCCGCGGACGGTGGAGCAGCATGTGGCCCGCGCCATGCGAAAGGTGGGTGCACTCAACCGGCATGACCTGGCGTCGCGCACGGTCCGCAACCAGGAGCCGGAAGGCTGAACAGGCGGTGGGGGAGCCCTCTGCCATCGCTCGCCCCAACGGCCTTGGCGATCGCATCGCCACAACAGTCCCGGTCGACAGCCACCGCGGCACTCGTCGGTGCCGCCCGTCCTCTGGCCGCCCCATGCCTGCAGGGGCGGCACAAGCAAACGCGGTGCTTCACAAGGGCGAAGAAAACGGAAGGCTTTCGGACATTCATTGAGTATAGGTAGTCCGGTATCTCCTTATTGCCGACCAGGACTGCGGCGGCAAGATTGGTCGCGCTCCGGACCGGAGCATTGCTCCGCACGGCTGCGCGGCGACTCATGAACCGGGCTGATCCACAAGAGAAGCCCCGGTCTCCGGGCGGGTACACCGCCTGCGCACCATCATGCGGCCCGTGTGGGAACGGCCCGAGGCGACGTCACGCACCGCTCGAACGCCGTCCGCACCACCCACCCTCGCCCTGGCACACAGGAAGGCCCTTGTCACGCATGCCCGCTGACAACGATATCGCCGCGTCGGACGCCGAACTCATCAGGACGGTAAGGGAGCTGGGCTCGGACGCGGCGGTGGAGGAGTTGTACCGACGACACCGGCCGGCGGTACTCGCGTACGCACGCACATGCTGCCGTGATGCGCACACTGCCGAGGACCTCGTCTCGGAGGCGTTTGCCCGTACGCTGCAAGCCGTACGGCGCGGTGGCGGACCCGAGACCGCCTGGCGCCCCTATATGCTCACGGTTGTCCGCCGCGTCGCCGCCGACTGGGCGGGCACGGCTCGCCACATCGACCTGTCCCCCGACTTCGAGCATTGGCTCGCCAACCTGCCCGAGACCGGCAAGGCGGAGAGCAGCGAAGAGCGGTTACTGCGCCTTGAGGACAACAGCCTTGTCCTCAAGGCGTTTCGTTCGCTGCCCGAGCGCTGGCAGACCGTTCTGTGGCACACGGTCGTCGAGGACGAGTCCGCCTCAAGGGTGGGCACCCTGCTCGGTGTGGGCGCGAGTGGTGTCGGCTCGCTGGCATCCCGGGCGCGGGAGGGGCTGCGCGAGGCATACCTGGCCGCGCACGCCGAGAGTGCCTCCTTGAGTGGGGAGTGCCGGCGCTTCAGCTCGCTGCTCGGGGCCGCTGTGCGCCGCAGCGGCCGCCGTACGAGCAAGGACCTCGACCGGCATCTTGCACAGTGCAGGCGTTGCCGTGACGCCCTGGTCGAACTCGCCGACCTGAACAGGCGGTTGGGCGTCGCGCTGCCGGTCGGGGTGCTCCTGTGGGGAGGGTCGGCGTACGCGGCGTCCCGGATGGCCGAGGCCGGTGCGAGCGCCGCCGGTGGGGCGTTGGTATCCGGCACACCGGACAGTGGAACGGGCTGGTGGCCCTGGGCGACGGGGACCCCACTCCGCTCGGGCGCTCTCGCCGGGGGCGTCGTTGTCGCCGTCGGACTCTCCATCCTCAGCCTGCCCGCGCCCTTCGACGGCGACGGCAAGACGTCTCCGCCCACGCAGTCGCAGCCCGAGCCGGCCCCCACCGGCCCCGATCACCGACAGCCCATCGCGCACACGCCCACACCTTCCGACGATGTTTCCTCCACTACCTCCCCGCCTGAGGCCGGCCCTACGGCCGAGGAGGGTCGTCCCACGCCCTCGGTCACACCGTCGACGACGGCGAAACCCTCGCCCTCACCCTCACCCTCCCTGAACGGCATCTACCAGGTGACCAACGTCGGTTCGGGCAAGGTTCTGAACGTTCCCGGCGCTTCTCGGGACTGGGGCACGCAGCTCGACCAGTGGTCTTCGGCCGGTGTCGACCATCAGGACTGGCGGTTCACGCCCAATGCCGACGGGACCTACGAGATCGTCAACGTGGCAACCGGCCTGGCCCTGAACGTGAAGGACGCGGCGACAAGCAGCGGGACGCCGGTCATCCAGTATCCACTCGACGGTGGCGACAACTCCAAGTGGACGGTGACCCCCGACGGCAGGATCCTCGCAAAACACAGCGGCCTGGTACTCACGGTCGCGGGGTCCAACGACGGGGATCTCGTCACTCAGGCGACCGACAGCCAAGCGGGCTTACAGCGCTGGACGATCAGCTGACGCGGCTCCGAGAGCCGGTGGTGTGCAGATGGCCGGCGACCTCCGGGCGCAATTTGTTGAGTATCCGTGATGTGGCGCTACGGATGGTCAAGTCCTGCCCGGCGCCCATAAGTTTGTCAATGCCTGGGCGGACTGCCCGAGCCGCGTGCAGTGCCGTCAGGGGGTGCTTTCGTGAACACCGGACACCGAAAGTGCCATTAGGGACGAATGCTCGTCGCCACGGTGCTGCCCCGGCACCTTTCGGTCGCTGATCCGAGTCGTCCGAGACAAAACGAGTTCGCCAATAAAAATGCTGGTCGCGATTCTCGCGACCAGCATTTTCGTGTTGTCCGGAGCATTGCGTGCTGCTGCCCGGAGTAACACTCCGCCAGAAGGTGGAGGAAACTTTCTTGAGTTCCGATTGAGTGGCCACGGCTCCACGTCCGTACTATCAGGTGACGGTCGCCGATGAACCAACCGATGGTGGTCAATCGAAGCGGCCGGAAGGCGGGGGCTGATGGCCCCTGAATCCAACAAGGAAAGGAAGAATGAATCATGGGGTTTGGTTTCTTCGGGCTTGACCAGCAGGGTGCCGGGCGTGGCAGGCAGGGTGCCGGCCGTGGTCGGCGTGTCGGTGGCCAGAATCAGGGCAACGGCCGTGGCCGGCGGGGTGCGGGCAACCGCAGGGGCGCCTGCCGCCGGTAACAGTCCTGCGGATTTGAGAGATTCCGGTGGTGCCGACGGCTGGCCCCGCGGATAACAGCGCCGGAGGTCTCTCAGTCCGCTGAACGAGGAATCGGAGATTGATACCGTCACCGCTCCCAACGGTCATCGACTCCGATCGCCCGGACGAAGAGCCGCGGCCGCAGCATGGATTGCTGCGGCCGCGGTTTGCCGGGTGCGGCTCGGCATCAACAGACGCAGCACTCCCATCCAGCATCGGTGATATGCGCCAGATGAACAGGTCAGCCATGCCTGCAGTCGCAAGCATGCGCGGACAGCGAGTCCGTCATGCGAGAACATCGCCCGTTGCCAGCTTCAAGCAATTCTGGCCACTGGCCCGGAAGAACAGATCCGCCATGGCGGCAACATTGTTGCTGCTCATACTCTCCGCGGGTTTCCAGACAGCGTCCATCTGGCTGGTCTCCTATCTCACCGACAATGTGCTCGTCACCGGCAGGGTCTCCGCTTTCTGGCTGCCCGCCGCGGCATGGCTCGTCCTGGCGGTTCTCGGTGGACTGGCCGGCTTCGCGGGCTCCTACCTCGCCGACTGGGTGAGTGAGCACTTCCTGCTCCAGCTGCGTGACCACACATTTCGGCATCTGCAGAAGCTGCCCCCGGACTATTTCGGGAAGCGTGGCACCGGAGACCTGGTGGCAAGGCTGACCGGCGACATCGAGGCAGTGGAATCCCTGATCACCTCCGCACCGGTAGCAGCGGTCACCGCCGCGTTCGAGATCGTGTTCTTCACCGCCGCCGCCTTCTGGATCAGCTGGCCCCTCGCCCTGGCGACAGTTGTCGCCGCTCCGGTGTTCTGGCTGGTCGCCCGTGCATTCTCCAAGCGCATGCGGACCGCGACCCGGCAGGAGCGGGACAGCAACGGACAGCTCGCCTCCCTTCTGGAGGAGAACCTGGTCAACATGCCCGTGGTCCAGGCATACAACCGGCAGGAAGCAGAGCGTGCGAGGGTGCACCGCGAAGGGCGGACATGGATGCGTGCGAACCTGCGGCAAGCGCTCCTGGACGGTGTCTACCGGCCCCTGAGCGGACTCGTCGAAACCCTCTGCGTCCTGCTCGTCTTGGGCATCGGAGCCTGGCAGATCTCCACCGGTCAGCTCACCATCGGTGGCCTCCTTGCCTTCTCGGCATACATCGGGCGGGTGTATCCCCAACTGGAGCAGGTCAGCGCACTTCTGATCCAGATGTCGTCCGCGACTGCCGCGGCTGAACGCGTCCTTGAGGTGCTCGCGGCCCGCCCCGTCGGCAGACCCGCTGACGGGCTCGGCACCGTCCAGGACGGTCCTGCGGAACGCACTACCCGTGACAGGACTGCGGGGGGCCCGCACTTTCGGAAGACTCTACGACTGCGACGCACGACCGTTGGGTCCCGCCGGGACTCCGTCAGGCATCCGAAGACGCCACACGCGCTGGGCCGCGACCATCCGGCCCCGCCCGGCAACCTCCCACCAGCCCGCGGCTCGATCGTCTTCGAAGGTGTCAACTTCTTCTACCCCGGCGCGGCCCGGCCGTCGCTGTGGGACGCCTCGCTCACCGCCGCACCAGGTCAGCTCGTTGTGATCACGGGACCGAGCGGGGCCGGCAAGTCCACGATCAGCAAGCTCCTTCTGCGCTTCTACGTTCCATCGGCCGGCCGCATTCTTCTCGACGGTCTGGACACAGCCCATATGACGGCGGCGTCACTGCGCCAGAACGTGTGCCTGCTGCCGCAGGACAGCATGCTCTTCGAGGGGACGATCCGGGAGAACATCGCCTACGGCCGCCCTGACGCCGACGATGAGCAGATCACCGCGGCCGCCAAGGCCGCCGACGCGCACGATTTCGTCAGCGCCTTGCCCGACGGGTACGCCACTCCGGTCGGTCGGCAGGGCCAGTTCCTCTCCGGAGGGGAACGCCGTCGGCTGGCCATCGCACGTGCCATGATCCGTGACGCACCCGTCCTCGTCCTTGATGAACCCACATCGGGTCTGGACGACGAGTCCGCGGAGCGGATCACGGAGCCGCTGCGCCGCCTGACCACCGAGCGCACCACGTTCCTCATCACTCACGACCTGCGACTGGCCGCTTACGCCGACACCGTCATCGAGGTCGATTCGGGAACGCTGACGACGATCACTCCCTCACCTGATGTGCTCCGCGCCTGGACGATGCGATGAACCTAGGCTCGTGGGCGTCACAGGCGCTCGATGCGGTAGCGGAGTTGTTCGTGGTTGTAGAAGTTGTACGTGAGTACGACGCGGGCGTCCTTCGCAGGCGGCGAGTCGTTCAGCCACCACTCCTGCCTGCCGAGTTGCATCTCGTCCCAGGGCTTGCCGTCGTCGAGTGCGGCACGCACCCGGTAGCTGCCGTCGGACTCGCCCCACAAGTCGAAGCGGAACAGCTGTCCTTCGCCGTCGGCCCGGCAGGGGCCCATCACGATGAGCAGGTTGACGACGCCGTTGTCGTACTCCTCCTTGGGGACGTGAAGGTAGTCGATGCACTGGCCCGTGTCGGCGTTGCGCAGCCAGGTGAAGTCCTTGTTCTCCTTGAACGCGAAGGTCTCCCAGACCTGGTCCCTGCTCTTGTCGCACGCATTCTGGACGACTGCCGTGCCGGCTGGTTCGACGCACGTGCCGGTTCCATGGTTGCGCAGGCTGCCCGACCAGCGGACGGCCCCCAGGTCGACCCTGGTGTTCGCGGATTGCTCGGCTGTCGTGTCCGACACTGTGGGGGACGGCTTCGCCTGGCGCGGCGCCGATGGGGAGGGCGTGACCGTGAGGGTGACGGGCGGCGGATGCTCGATGACCGTCAGCGGCGGCCTGGATGCCATGGGTCGGGGTGCCGAGCCCTCGCCGTCGTCATCGAAAGGTGTCGGCAGGACGAGGACGGCGAGCCCGACGGTGGCGACCGCGCCGCCCGCGAGCGCCCCCGAGCGCAGGGGGGAGCCCATGGCCCGGGACCACCACCCCGTATCGCCGTCCAAGGAGACGGGGCTGTCGGGCTCAGGGGATGCGATCCCCGTACCCGCGGCACTAGCGTCGGCTTCGGCCATCCGGGCCGCCACGTACGCCGAGCCGCCCCACAGCAGGACCCCGGCCGGCAGGGCCGAGCCCAGTCGCTGGTTGAGGTCGGTGAGTTCGATCAGCGTGCTGCGGCAGCCCTCGCACTCCGCCAGATGCCGGTCGAGGTCCTTGTTCCTTCGACGGCCGGTGCGGCGCACGGCGGCCCCGAGCAGGGAGCTGAAGCGGCGGCACTCGTCGCTCACGGACGTGCTCTCGACATGGGCCGCCAGGTAGGCCTCACGCAGACCCTCCCGGGCGCGCGACGCCAGCGAACCGACGCCGCTCGCACCCATGCCGAGCAGGATCGCGACCTTGGAGGCGGGCTCCTCCTCGACGGCGGTGTGCCATAAGACCGCCTGCCAGCGCTGGGGCAACGAGCGAAAGGCCCGTAGGACGCGGCTGTTGTCCTCCAGGCGGAGAACGCGCTCCTCGCCGCTCTCCGGATCGGGGGTGTCGGGCAGGTTGGCGAGCCACTGCTCGAAGTCGGCGGACAGTTCGGTGCGGCGAGCCGTGCCCGCCCACTCGGCGGCGATGCGGCGGACGGCGGTGAGCAGGTACGGGCGCCACGAGGCCTCCGGACCGCTGCCGGACCGTACGGCCTGCAGCGTGCGGGCGAAGGCTTCTGAGACGAGGTCCTCGGCCGTGTGCCGATCGCGGCAGCACGCGAGCGCGTAGGACAGAACCGCGGACCGGTGCCGCCGGTAGAGCTCAGCCGTCGGCTCGTCGGACACCGACTCCCGTGCCTGTGCTGTGAGTTGAGCGTCGGACGGGGAGAGCTCGTGGTCATCGGGCATGTGTCATCAGGGCCTTCCTGAGGGGGAAACGGCATTGTGGACGATGTTCGAATACCGACGGAAGCGCTTCGGATGAGTCGGGTCGAGGCCGGGAGCCGGTTGAGCCCCCGATGGTCTCCTTCCGGGGGCTGATCTTGTGGTTTCTTCCGCGGACTCTCGTGGTCGCCCACAGTCCCTTCCACCGTGAACCGTAGAGTTCACCTGAACTTGATGACATGGGGTCTCGAGGTCGGCGGTGCGCTCTCCGGTCGTGCCTGGGGGCCGTGACGGACCTTTTGACGGCGGTTTGCCGCGACCGCATTGTTGGTTAGGGTGGCAAGTAGAGAGTGATTCCCATGCCCTTGGCCAGGGTGATGGACAGGCCGGCGAGTTCGGGGCTGCGCAGGCTGATGGCTCCCGCGCGGGCCAAGTCAGACACGACGGGGGCTCGTTGGTGGGGAGTTGGCGCTGGCAGAAGCCGAAGGCCCCGTCGACCAGCGTCAGTGGCGTTGGGTCGTTCGGCCGGAGAGTCAAGGTGAAGGGCCGCGCCCTCACCCTGCCTCAAGAAGCCAGGATCCGGGACCCCATCTACCGATCACGGCAGAGCACCGCAGCCCGACCGGACGCGGTGGGCGTGTGACCGGCCGGTCGGCGCGCGCGGTGCTGCCCCCATTGCTGCGCGGGTGGCTCGGGCTGATTGCGGCCCTCGCCGCGCTGGTGGTCGTCGTGCTCGGGGTCCTGTACGCCGGCCACAGCGAGCCTGGCAGCGTGGACGCGTGGATCCAGTCGGCGGTGGACGGTGTGCGGTCGCCGTGCCGGCACGTCGCTCTGACCACGGACTTCTTGGGGGAGCCCGTGGGAGCGGCGACGCTGGTCGTGGCCGCCGTGACGGGCTGCCTGCTGCTTCGGCGTCCTCGCGCAGCGGTGCTCATCGTGGCCGGCGCCGGCCTGACCGTGGGGACGGCGACGCTGCTCAAGTCCCTGGTGGGACGCACCATCCACGGCGCCGACAACCTGTCCTATCCGAGCGGGCACACCGCCTTCCTCACCGCGCTCGCCCTCGTGGTGGCGCTGCTCGTGACCGGCCGGCTCGGCCTCGGCAGGACGGCCGGCATGTCACTCGTGCTCGCCGCGGCGCTGGTTGGCGGCGCCGCCATGGGCTGGGCGCAGGTCGCCCTGGGCGCGCACTACCCGACCGACGTCCTCGGCGGCTGGTGCACCGCGCTGGCGGTGATACCGGCGACCGCGTGGCTGGTCGACCGGATGGCTGACCGGATGGTCGATCGGATGGCCGACGCCGGTCGGCGGGACCATCGCTGACGTCACGTCACGTCACGTCACGCCAAGCGGCGGAATACGGGCTTCACCGGTCGTCCGGCCAGCCAGGGGGTGGGGTCCGCGGCGTCCAGTGCCTTCCGGTACACCGCACATGCCTGGGCCACCACGTCGACGGTGTGATCGATGTCGGCGTCGTCGAGCGCGCTGCTCACCACGAACGACGGGGCCAGCACCCCGCCCGCGAGGAGCCGGCGCAGGAACAGGGTGCGGTACTGCTGCGACGGCTGCCGGTTCTCGTCGAGGGTCGCGAAGACCAGGTTGCTGGCCCGGCCCCGGACGACGATGTGGTCGCCGACGCCCATGGCGGCCGCGGCGTCGCGGACACCGGCGGCCAACCGCTCGCCGAGGGTGTGCAGCCGCGCGGTGACGCCCTCTTCGACGTAGGTGGTGAGCACGGCCATCGCGGCTGCCAGGGAGTGCGTTTCCGCACCGTGCGTGGTGGACAGCAGGAACACCCGGTCGCCCGAGTGACGCAGCCCGCCCCGCTCCATCAGATCGCGGCGCCCGGCCAGCGCGGAGACGGCGAATCCGTTGCCCAGCGCCTTGCCGAACGTGGAGAGGTCGGGGACGACGCCGTACAGGCCCTGGGCGCCCGCCTCGGACCAGCGGAAGCCGGTGATCATCTCGTCGAAGATCAGTACGCAGCCGTGCCGGTCGGCCAGCTCGCGCAGGCCGGCGAGGTACCCGGGCGGCGGCTCGGTGTGAGCGGCGGGTTCGAGGATCAGGCAGGCGACCTCGTCGTGGTACCGGGTGAGCAGTTCCTCCGTGGCGGCCAGGTCCCCGTAAGGGAACGCCACGGTGAGGTCGGTGGTCGCCGCCGGAATGCCGGCGGACATCGGCGTGGTACCGATGAACCAGTCGTCGACGGAGAAGAAGGGATGGTCGCCGCAGATGGCCACCCGCGGACGCCCGGTGGCGGCGCGGGCGAGGCGCACCGCGGCGGTGGTGGCGTCGGAGCCGTTCTTCGCGAACTTCACCATCTCGGCGGTCGGCACCGTGGCCAGGAAGCGTTCCGCGGCTTCGATCTCCACGACGGACGGCCGGACGAAGTTGCTGCCGCGGTCGAGTTCCCGCCGCACCGCCTCGATCACGCGTGGGTGGGCGTGGCCGAGGCTGACCGACCGCAGGCCGGAGCCGTACTCGACGTAGCGGTTGCCGTCGATGTCCCACACGTGGGCACCGCGGCCGTGGCTGATGACCGGGGCCAGGTTCTCGGGGTACTGGTCGTCGCCCTTGGCGTAGGTGTGCGCGCCCCCGGGGATCATGGCGTGCAGCCGCTCGTTCGCCATCCGCGACCGGGGCAGCCGGAACTCTTCGGTGGTCACGGCCGACCTCACTTCTCTGTGTTCCTGACACTGGCTCGCTTTGCGTTGTCCGCACCGGGGACCCCGGCTGACCTGCTTGTCCTGCTGGGGGTCCGGGGGTCATCCCCCGGGAGATGCAGTAGGGCCTCGGCAAGTCCCGGCGCCTTCCGGTCCCGCTCGGACATCGATGTGACCGGCAGCGGCCAGGGAACGGCGAGCTCCGGGTCGTCGAAGGCGATCGTCACGTCCTCGGCCGGATCGTGCGGGCGGTCGATCCGGTACGAGGTGTCGGCGGTTTCGGTCAGCGCCTGGAAGCCGTGCGCGCACCCCGTCGGGATGTACAAGGTCACCTGCGTCTCGCCGGACAGCTCGAAGGAGGCCACGTTGCGGTAGGTCGGTGAGTCCGTCCGCAGGTCGACGACGACGTCGAAGATCCTCCCGTACGAGCACCGGACGAGCTTGGCCTCGCCGGCGCCGGAGCGCAGATGCAGGCCGCGTAGCACGCCCCGGACCGAACGGGACAGGCTGTCCTGGACGAAGGCGTCCGGGTCGAGGCCCACCGAGCGGACCACGTCGGCGTCGAAAGTGCGGCAGAAGAAGCCGCGCTCGTCGGCGTACGGCGTCGGCTCGAACAGGTACGCGCCGGAGATCTCCGGGACTGCGGTCGCTTTCATGAAGTCTCCTGCCGGGCGTGGGCGAGGTCGGCCGCCGGGAACAGGGCCGAGGTCAAGGCGGTGAACTGGTGATCGAGTTGCCGGGCGGCGGCCAGGTTTCGCTCGGCGAGGGTCCGCCGCAGCTCCGCCGAGCGCTTCTCCAGCGCCCGGAACTGCTCCAGCAGCCGTTCGGCGTCGACCTCGCGAGCCGGGTGGCAGTAGGCGTCCAGGCCCATCCGGGCCATGAGCGCGTCGCTCTTCGCCGCGTAGCTGAGTGCGAGCGTCGGCGTGCCGACCTTCAGCGCGCAGATCAGGTTGTGGTACCGGGTGGCCACCACGGTGTCGGCAGTCGCCGTCTCCTTCATCAGGTCGGCCAGCGAGGCCGTCTCGGCGGCGGTGACCAGCGGCGAGTCCACCGCGTCGAGGATCGCGGCGACCACCGGTACGTCGCACTCGTCGCCGGTGAGCAGCCGGACCGGCCTGCCGTCCTCGACCAGCGCGCGGACGAAGCGGGTTGTGCCGTCGAGGTAGCGCCGGTGGATCTCCTCGGCCCGGGCGCGGTCGTCGTTGCCGCCGTGGAAATCCATGACGCCGACGCAGACTTGGCCCGGCGGACCCGATGCCGCGCTCGCCGACGGCGTCGGCAGGGCGAACGCGAGGTCCGGGTAGACCTCGTCGCGCGCGGTGTCCACGCCCATCTCCCGTATCGCGTTGCGGGATTGAACGTCCCGGTACGAGCGGTAGGTGGCAAGGCGCGCCGACCAGCGCACCAGCGCTCGGGTCGGCCGGTTGCCGATCGGGGCGGCTCCGACGCCGACCAGCGCGACCCGGGTGCGCAGCAGCCGGCCGGTCGCGCAGAGCAGGAACAGCGAGTACGGGAAGCCCCACGGCCGCAGCGGCAGCGTGGCCTCCAGGACGCCCATGCCCGGCACGATCACCACGTCGTGCCGGCGCACCCAGGAGGCGGTGCGGAAGACGTCGACGAGCTTGCCCAGACCCTTCGCTGCGATTGCGCCCGCCCGCGACGCGGTCCGGTACTCCCCGCGGTTCCAGTGCAGCCGCGTCGCGGGGATCCCGTGCCGGGCCGTGACGACCTCGGGTCCGCCGCACAGCGCGTCCACGACCGCGTCCGGGTGCACGGCGCGGAGGTACCCGAGCACGGCCTCCAGCGACCCGTCGTTGCCGAGGTTGCCGGAGCCGAGCAGGCCGAACACCCCGACGCGCACCGGGGTCTTGTGCGCGGACGTCAACCCTGCCTCCCCTCACGGCCGGCGACGAGAGCGTCGACGGAGACAGTGCGCCGGGCCGGGTCGACCGGGGCGCGGTCCTCGACCCGCTCGCCGGCGCCCGGCCGGACCCGGCTGGTCATCCATGCGGCCAGGTGGCGGTAGCACGCGCGCCGGTCGTCCGGGGACAGCGGTGCCCGCCGGATCGCCGAGGCGAAGCCCCAGACGTACTCGGCGAGCAGCCGGGGTGTCGGGTGCAGCGGGCCTGCCCGGCGCGGATCCAGGTTGACGCATCGGGAGCGCTTGGAAGGGTTCGCCCGCTCGGCGCGGGTGGGGTGGTCGCGGCGGAAGTACAGCAGCTCCGGCACCTGGTGGAAGGGCCCGTGCAGGGTGATCTCGGCGACGAACGTGCGGTCCGCGTGGTGGTAGCTGTCGTGCGGCCTCACCCGGCGCAGCATGTCGGCACGCATCACCCCGTAGAAGTCGTCTCCACCGGGCTCGAACAGCAGGCTGCGGAAGCGCTCCGGCGCGTGGGGCGAGTCGGTGGCGAGCCCGTACTCGTACGGGACCTTGACCTGGCCCTCGCCGTCGATGACCGCCTGGCCGCTGTGCGCGAGGATCACGTCCGGCCGCTCGTCCAGCACCGATACGCAGCGCCGCAGCAGGTCCCGGGCGTACAGGTCGTCGTGCGAGGCCCACTTGAACAGCTCGCCGCGGCACTCGGTGAACACATAGTTGTGGTTCGGCGCGGCGCCGATGTTCCGGGGCAGCCTGATGTACCGGATGCGCGAGTCCTTCTCGGCGTACCGGCGGCAGATGTCCTGGGTCCCGTCGGTCGAGGCGTTGTCGGAGATGACCAGCTCGAAGTCCTCGTAGGTCTGGCCGATCAGGGCGTCGAGCGACTCGGCGAGGTACTCCTCTCCGTTGTACACGGGCAGGCCGATGCTCAGCCGGGGATGGGCGGTCATTGCGTCCTCACTTCAGGGATGGTGATGTGGTGGCGCTCGCGCAGGGCGGACCGCAGCTGCAGCCACCACACGGCCGAGCTGCAGACGGTCGCGGCGGCGACGCCCCAGGCCGAGCCGGCCGTGCCGCCCACGGTCGCCCCGCCGAGTCCGCCGCCGACATAGCAGGCGGAGGCGAACAGTTGGCAGCGCAGGCTGCGCCGGGCCGCGCCGAGCGCGCGCAGCCCGGCCGCCGCGCCGGTGCCGAGGCCGGCGCCCGCGACGCCGAGGGTGACCGGCACGATGAGCTGTGCGGCGGAGTGCCAGACGTCGCCGAGCACGAGCTCGCCGAGCCGGTCCGGCATCAGGAGCAGTGCCCCGCCCCAGAGCAGCGCGGCCGCGGCCTGTCCGCCCCCCAGCAGGAGGCAGAACGTGCCGAGGCGGTGCGGGGCCTGCCGCAGCACCCGTGCCGCCTCCGCGACGGTGACCAGTGACAGGCCCATCAGCACGGCGAGGAACGGGCCGAGCAGGAGCTCGGCGCCCCGGACCGCACCCACCGCGCCGACCCCGACGATCGCGCCGAGCCCGTACGCACGCAGCTGGCTCGCGCCGCTGAGGCTGACGTTCTCGACGAGATACCGGTAGCCGAGGTCGCGTTGCTCGCGAAGCCACCCGCGTGCCCGGGTCGTCCGGGGCCGGATGCCGGACTGGACGCAGCCGTACCCGGCGGCCACCGTGGCGGACGCGCCCCAGGCGAGCACGAAAGCGGCCACGCTGCCCACGCGGGCCGCCACGACCATGGCCGGGACGAGCGCGACGCCCCATACGAGGTCGTTGACGAACGCCTTCCGCCCGGTGCCCGCGGCGAAGAACGAGTACCGCCAGGCGTCCTGGAGCAGCAGCCCCGGCAGCATGACGCCCAGACAGACGAACGCGGGCCCCACGCGGCCGCCGAGAGCGAGGCCGACCACCAGACACGCCGCACCGATGGCGGCACCGACGCCGATTGCGGTACCCGACGACCGGGCCACCGCCCCGCGCCAGGAGGCGTCCGACACGCCGCTGAAGCGCACCACGAGCGGATCGGTGGCCAGGCCGCGGGAGACGTTGAGCACCACGCCGTACGTCACCCAGGCGAGGCTGAACACGCCGAACGCGGTCACCCCCAGCGAGCGCGCCACGTAGATCCCCACCGCGAAGTTGCTGATGCTGGAGGCCGCCTGGTCGGCCAGCCCCCAGGACAGCCGGCCGACGAAGGCCCGCCGGGCTGATCCGGCCGGCGCCGTCGCCTTCTCCTCCTCGGTGGTCATCGGCGTCATGCCTTGATCAGCCCGGCGCCGTGCAGGGCGTCGGCCGCGACGGCGACCGTGTCGAACGGCAGCCCGGACCGCTCGGCGACGTCCAGCAGACTGTGCTCGCCGTCGGAGAGGCTGAGCACCCAGAGCATGGCCATCTGGGCCTGCTTCGCGTCGCTGCGGCCGCCGAGCGAGTCGTACAACCCCCGTCGGCCCAGCTGGGGTTCGCCGTAGGGGCTGAGGTTGACGTACCGCCGGTTGCGGTCAAGGACGGCGAATGCCTCGCGGCAGACGGCGAGGGTGTCCGCCATCGCCTCCGGGGAGACGAAGTCCAGGTTGTCCGCCGAGGTGTGGTACTCGGGGTAGCCGGCGTTCGGGGTCCGGCTGAGCGAGCCCATGCCGAGATCGAACCCGGGCGAGCAGAACTGCCGCTCGTCGTAGCCGTACGGAGTGAACTCGGCTATGCGGTACGGGCGTTCGGAGGCGGCCAGCACATGCCGCATCACCCGGTCGATCTCCGCGTCGCCGCGCCTGCTCTGCTTGTACGTCAGTTGGCCCGAGTCGCCGGCGCAGGCCAGCACAAGGCCGTGCTTGACCCGCTCGACTTGCTCCGCGTTGCGGGCCAGCCAGGTGATCGCCCCGATGGTGCCGGGCGCGAACAGGAACCGGTAGGTGTAGTACGGCTTCTCCTCCGCCAGCGCCCGGGCCAGGAATGTGGCCACCGCGATGCCTGCCAGGTTGTCGTTGGCCAGCGACGGGTGGCAGACGTGGCAGGAGACGATCACCTCGTCGCCGACCTGCCCGGGAACCACGTGCTCGGCGTAGGTGAGGTGGCCATCGGTGAGTGTGGAGTCGATGCGCACCTCGTACTCGCCGTCCGGCAGCGCGTCCAAGGTCTCCTGGGCCAGGCAGAACCCCCATTCCGGCTTGTAGTAGCTGGTGCGGTACGGCACCCAGCTCGGGTGGTCCGGCAGGGTGTGCAGGTGTGCACGCAGCTCGGACAGCGGCATGGTCGCCGACACCGGCACGCTGTAGCCGAGCACGTGCAGGCTGGACGCGGCGAAGTCGACGACCCGGTGGCCGGCGGTGTCGGCGATGTACGCGTCCCGGATGTTCCACTCCTGCGGCACCGTCCAGTCGAGCACCTGCGTCCCGGTCGGCACCTCGTACACCTGCAACGGGACGTACTCGCCGACGATCTCCAGGGTGGCGCGCACACCGTCGCCGGTGATGCTCCGGCACAGCGGGTACAGCCGCTCCACCAGCGCGTGCATCTCTTCGCCGGCCGCGGTCATCGGCGCCACCGCAGGGTGTCGTCGACGGCGCCGGCGTCGGACGCCGCGCGCAGCACGGCGAGCCGGGTGAAGCGCTGCTCGAAGTCCTCCCGAGTCAGGCCGAACTTCCGGTAGGCGTCAGCGAGTTCGAGCGCGCCCTGCTTCACCGTCCACTCGCAGTCGAAGCCGGGGATCGCGGCGCGGAACCGGGAGAAGTCCACGCGGTACGACCGCGGATCGGCACCGGTCTCCCCGGTGATCCGCACTTTCGAGCCGGACACCGCCTCGGCGACCTGCTCGGCGATCTCGGCGACCGTGACGTTGTTGATCTCGCTGCCGATGTTGAACGCCCGGTCGTGCACCGCCTCGCGCGGCGCGGTCAGCGCGGCCGTGAAGGCCCGCGCGATGTCGGCGGCGTGCACCAGCGGGCGCCAGGGGGTGCCGTCGGAGAGCACCAGCACCTCGCCGGACAGGAGCGCGTGGCCCACCAGGTTGTTCAGCACGATGTCGGCGCGCAACCGGGGTGAGTAACCGAAGGCGGTGGCGTTGCGCATGAACACCGGGCTGAATTCGCCGTCGGCCAGCGCGTGCAGGTCGTCCTCCACGCGCACCTTGGACTCCGCGTACGGCGTCACCGGGCGCAGCGGCGCGTCCTCGGTCACCAGGTCGTCACCGCCGGCGGTGCCGTAGACGGAGCAGGTCGACGCGTACAGGAAGCGCCGCGCTCCGGCGTCGCGGGCCAGCCGGGCAAGGTGTACGGAGGCGTGGTGGTTGATGTCGTAGGTGAGCTCCGGCGCCAGCGATCCCAACGGGTCGTTGGACAGGGCGGCCAGGTGGATCACGGCGTCCACCCCGGCCACGTGGTCGGCCGTGACGTCGCGCAGGTCCACCCGCTGCCTGGGGGCACCGCCCACAGGCGCGTCAGCGCCGACTGGGGGAGGGTCCGCGGGCGGCTCGCCCAGCACGCAGTCGGCGAACAGGCCGGCGTCAAGGCCGACGACCTCGTGCCCGGTGGCCGCGAGGACCGGGGCCATCACGGTGCCCAGGTAGCCCTGGTGCCCGGTCAGCAGTACGCGCAAAGTTCAGTCCCCCAGGTTGAGCGTGAGTTTGGTGACGGCGAACGCCTCGGCGTAGCGGGCGTGGCATTCGATGCCGCGGATCCGTGCGAGGCCGAGGAAGGCCTCCCGGTCGTACCAGGGCCGGTGCCGCTGCGAGGGGTAGTGCTCCTGCAGCAGCCGCACCTTCTGTTCGGCGATCTGAGGCGACAGCGGCTGGTACGCCGACGGACGGCCGAGATCGCCGTCCCACTTGACGATCTCGTAGCCGAGCACGAGGTGGTCGCGGAACGCGGTGGGCAGCAACTGCGCCAGGCCGCGGTGATCCTGGTGCGCGTCATCGGTACGCGGGGCGAGGACCAGGTCCGGCTCGGTCCGCTCACGCAGCTCCTCGACCGCGGCCTTGGCCTCCTCCCAGTGCGCGGGCATCCGCCCGTCCGGCAGCTTGAGCACGGTCAGCCGCAGGTCGGCGCCCGGGCAGAAGGCGGCGAGCGCGGCCTGCTCCTCCTGCTCCCGCTCGCTGCCACCGCCGGAGAGCACCAGTGCGTCGATACGGATACCCGGCCGCGCGAGGCACAGCGTCAGCAGCGTGCCGCCGGCGCCGATGGCGATGTCGTCGCAGTGCGCGCCCACCGCGACGATCCGGTCCAGGCGCCCGGCGCCGAGCCGGATCACGCCCTCGCTCCGGCGCCGCTCCTGCTGCCGGTCGCGCTCGCCACCGCGCCGTCCCGTTCCCACACGGCCCACGGGCGGTCGCCCCGGGCGTAGGCGGCGTCGAGCGCGGCCCGCTCCTTCACGGTGTCGGTCGGCTTCCAGAAGCCGCGGTGCTGGTGCGCCACCAGCCGGCCGCGCTTGGCCAGTTGGGCGCATCCGTCGGCGACCAGGTCCCCGTTCTCCGGGATGTGGTCGAAGACCTCCTGGCGGAGCACGAAGTAGCCGCCGTTCTCCCACAGCGGCAGGTCGCTCACCGCGGTGATGCCCCCCACCAGGCCGTCATCGCCCAGGTCCACGCAGTGGAACGAGGACTGCGGCGGCACCACCATCATCGACGCCCCGGCGTCGCGCCGGGCGAACCGGTCGATCATCTCCGGCAGCGGGGCATCGGTGAGCACGTCGGCGTAGTTGGCGAGGAACATCTCGTCGCCGTCCAGGTGGTGCCGCACCCGGCGCAGCCGCTCCCCGATCGGTGACTCGATGCCGGTCTGCGCGAACGTGATCGTCCAGTCGGCGATGTCGGTGGACAGCAGCTCGGTCCGCCCGCCCCGCAGCACGAAGTCGTTGGACGTCGTCTCCTCGTAGTTGAGGAAGAAGTTCTTGATGTGGTGAGCCCCGTACCCGAGGCACAGGATGAACTCCGTGTGCCCGAAGTACGCGTAGTAGCGCATGACGTGCCAGATCAGCGGCCGCGGGCCGACCATCGCCATTGGCTTGGGCACATCGTCGGAGGCTCCGTTGCGCATACGCAGCCCATAACCGCCGCAGAACAGAACGACCTTCATGCTGTGACCTTTCAAGACGCGACCTCGACAATGCTCAGTTCCGGGATGGGAAAGACCAGTCGGCCGCCCCACTCGTGCACGAAGGACAGCTGCTCGATCAGCTCGTCCCGCAGGTTCCACGGGAGAACGAGGACGTAGTCGGGTCTGTCGGTGCTGATCTGCTCGGGCGGCATGACCGGGATGCGGGTGCCCGGGGTGAACCTGCCGTGCTTGTAGGGGTTGCGGTCGACCGTGTAAGGGAGCAGGTCGGGCCGGATGCCGCAGTGGTTGAGCAGGGTGTTGCCCTTGCCCGGGGCGCCGTAGCCGACGACCGTCTCGCCTCGCTCGGCCGCCTCGATGAGGAACCGCAGCAGGTCCCGGCGCACCTTGGCCACCCGGGCGGAGAACTCGGTGTACCCGGACAGCTCCTGCAGCCCGGCGGCTTTCTCCCGGTCCAGCACGTCGGCCACCCGCCGGGTCGGCTCGCCGGCCACCTCGGCCGGCCGGGCCCACAGCCGGATGGAGCCGCCGTGCGTGGGCAGCAACTCGACGTCCACGAGCGCGAGTCCGCCGCTCGCAAGGGCTCTGGTCGCCGACGCGACCGTGTAGTACTGGAAATGCTCGTGGTAGATCGTGTCGTACTGGTTCTCCTCGATCAGGGTCAGCAGGTGCTGCACCTCGATGGAGACCCAGCCGTCGTCGGCGGCCAGGGCGCGCAGCCCCTGGGTGAACCCGACCACGTCGGGGATGTGCGCGTACACATTGTTGGCCACGACCAGGTCCGCCGGGCCGTGCTCGGCGCGGACGGCGGCGCCGGTGGCCGGGTTCAGGAACTCCGTGAGCGTGGGCACACCCGCATCCCGCGCCACGGCGCCGACGTTCACCGACGGTTCGATGCCGAGGCAGCGGATCCCCCGGTCCACCACGTGCCTCAGCAGATACCCGTCGTTGCTGGCGACCTCGACCACGAAGGCGTCGGGGCCAAGACCCACCCGCGCGGCGGCGTCGGCGACGAACGTCCGCGCGTGCTCCACCCAGGAGGTCGAGTACGAGGAGAAGTACGCGTACTCCTTGAACGTCTCCTCCGGCGTGATCAGCGGAGGGATCTGCGCCAGCCAGCAGTCGGTGCAGACCCGCAGGTGCAGCGGGTACGCCGGTTCCGGCTGGTCCAGTTGGTCCGCGGCGAGAAAGCTCTCACACGGTGGCGTCGCCCCAAGATCGACGACGCTCGCCATCGCTTCCGAGCCGCAGAGTCGGCATCGTGTCATCTACTGTCCCCATCCCCCCTGCTCGCGCGGGTGTCCCCGTCGCGAGCCAGTGCTGACCGACCCGCGATCGCGGTGCGGTACTCCTCCACCAGGCGCTCGAGCCCGACGGCCGGGCTGAACCCCTGCTCGTAACGGCGCCGGGCCGCCTCGCCCATCTCCCGGCCCAGGGCCGGATCGGCCGCGATCCGGCGTATGCAGGACGCGAGCGAGGCGGCATCGCCCGGCCGGTGCAGCAGCCCGGTCTTCCCGTCCTCGACGAGTTCGACGAAGGCGCCGTGACCGGCGGCCACGGTCGGGACCCCGGCCGCCATCGCCTCCACCACCACCAGGCCGAACGCCTCCAGCCACGTCGAGGGAGCCACCACGGCGACCGACGACGCGACGGCCTTCCGGCACTCCGCCGCGTCATACAGGCCGACGTACCGCACGTCGTCCCGGCCCGCCGCCCAGGCGGTCACCTCCGGCTCAAGTGGCCCTGCGCCGGCGATCACGAGCGGCACGCCCACACCGCCGCTCGCTGCGATGTCGTCCCATGCGGCCATGAGCAGCCGCACACCCTTGGCCTCCGCGAGCCGGCCGAGATAGAGCAGATGCTCGCCTGCGCCCGCTCGGCAGGCGCCCGGGTCGGGCACGAAGTTGTGCTTCACCGCCAGCCGCTCGGCCGGCATGCCGGCTCGCACCAGGACGTCGCGCTGCGCCGCGGAGATGCAGAAGAACCGCTCCACGCCGGACCACCACCGCCGCCGGTTGACCGACAGGCTGACCGCGAGCGGCACCGTCGCCAGCCGGGAGCTCCGGTAGCAGCCGTGCCGGACGGCGGGCAGCGGCGCCGACCCGACGCACTCGGTGCACGGCCGGCCGTCCCGCTGGAGCGTGCCGGGCGGGCAGACCTGGGTGTAGTTGTGCAGCGTGGCGACGGCGGGCACGCCGGCGTCGGCGCAGGCGGCCAGCACTGCCGGTGACAGGAGCGGGAAGACGTTGTGGATGTGCACCACGTCCGGCCGCTCGGTGCGAAGCCGGGCGGCGAGTTCCGTGCGGACCGCAGGGTTCCACGGCACAAGGAGCGGCACCGCGACCTTGCCCGGCAGGGACCGGGCCGCGATGTCGTCGCTGCGCCGCTCGAACACCTCGACCCGCTGGCCGGCCTCGCGCAGCAGCGCCACCTCCTGGTCGACGACCTTGTTCTCCCCGCTCGGCTGCGCCGAGGCGTAGCGGTTGTGCACCACGAGGATGTGCATGCTCAGTTCACCTCCGATTTCCGGGCCCATTGCGGTACGCGTCGTCGAGGGACTTCGGGCGTCGTCAGCGGAGTCGCCGCGGCAGGTGCCGCCAGCAGCGAGGCGGCCACCGTCAGATGCAGCAGATACGGCGAGGCGTCGCCCAGCCCGGCCTCGGTGTACGACGCGATCGCGCAGTAGCTGATCAGGAAGATCGCGCAGGCCCTCTGCAGCGACGGTGGCCGCAGCAACGCGACGCCGCCCAGCACGATGATGATCGCCGCCACCAGGGCGACGCCGGTCATACCCTGCTCGTGGTAAACGGCCAGCCAGCTGTTGTCGATCGGCAGCCCGCCGAACGACTTGTCGCCCAGGCCCGCGCCGAACAGCTGCTCCGAGGTCGTCCGGGGTGCTGCCAGCAGGGCGTCCCAGACCTTGGCCCGACCGGTGAGATTGGAGAAGTTCTCCCGGCTCTGTCCGCGCAGGAACCACGCCTGTAGCGCGGAGCTGAACGCCACCGCGGCCAGCGTGGCGCACAGCACCGCCCAGGCGAAGAACCGGCGGGCGGCGGTGCTGATCAGGACGAGCGAGCCGATCGCCAACACCAGCCCGATGAGCAGGCCGAGCGTGGCCGTCCGGGTATGGGTCAACGCGAGCAGGACGAGTGACGGCACGATGACCACCGCCGCGCCGGCCCTGTCGGTCCGGCGGCCCAGTACGAGCAGCACGGTGAGCCCGGTGATCACCGCTGCGTACTGTCCGATCTGCGGCGGGGTGAGCGGCCACAACGCGCCGACAAGGCGTCCGCCGTAGAGCTCGGGCATTGCCGCACCCGGGGAGATGGCCAGGCCGGCGGCCACCGTCCCGAGCACCGCGAAGTACATTCGGATGTGGTGCCGGACGAACGTCAGGCTGCCGTCCCACCAGCGGCTGAGCAGCCACAGCGTGCCGACGAAGAGAGCCAGCCGGGCGCAGCGGAACAGCGCGCCGAACCCGGACTCCAGGTTCGCGCTGGAGATCACGCTCAGCACCAGCAGCAGGGTGAGCAGGAACACGAAGGCGCTGGCTCGGATGCGCAGCCGGAGATTGACCGTGAGGGCCAGCGTGAACGCGGCGACCAGCGCGCCCATGGTGACCATCTGGATGAGGGAGCGGGGCAGCGGGATGATGGTCTTCGCCCCGGCGGAGCCGAGCGTGTTGAGGACCAGCAGTCCCCAGACGATCCCGACGATCTTCGGTGTGCCGGCCGGGCGCGGTTCGGCGCCGGGCTGCGTGCCCGTCGTATCCGGTCCGCCCCGCAGGCCATCGCGCGTCAGATCCCAGCCCATCTCAACCACCGGCCTGTGGCTGGAAGGTGCTGCCCGCGTCCTGCTGGTAAGGCGTGCCCTGCCACTGCCCGATGTCGAGCACCTGGCTCGGGTCGTGGGCGACGAATTTCCATGGTCCGAGGTAGGCGTTGTCGTGCCAACGGTTGTGCTGCTTCTGGGTGATCGCGTCAGCCACCTGCTCGCCGTTGTACGGCGACCAGTCCGGATAGGTGCCGTAGTTGGCCAGCACCGACATCCGGTCGCACTTCTCCGTGCACTTGACGACGGACTTGTCCAGTACGAAGCGGTTGTGGTGGATGTCCACCCGCTGGGTCTTCCACCGGCAGTCGGCGTAGAGCGGTGCGGTGGCGATCGCCGGCTGTGCGCAGCGGTCGGTGTTCTTCACCAGCAACGTGCAGTCACCGGACGACGTGTTGGCCGGGCTGTTGCAGAACCGGTCGGCGTTCTCCCACAGGGTGATCCCGGACCAGTTGTTCTCCAGCACGTTCCGGAAGATCTCGATCTTGTTGGTACGGGCTCGGATCCGTGGTTCGCCGCCGGACTCGGACAGGTAGACAGTCGCGTACGGGAAGTTGTCGCCGCGGTCGGCTGCCCTGCGGCCCTCGACCCAGTTGTTCCGCCGGATCGTGTTGTTCCGGATGACCGCGTTGTAGCTGGTCTCGTAGATCAACGCGGCACCGTCGTTGGCTTCGAGCACGTTGTCCTCGATGCGGAAGTCGTTGTTGTTGGTGTCCGCCCACAACCCGGTTCCGCGGTTGTCGTGCACCCAGTTGCCGCGCACGTCGGCGCCGTTGGCGGCCCAGAACTTGATGCCTCCGGTGCAGCCGCAGCCCTTCCGTCGCCGCTCCCAGTCGCCGGTGTTGTTGCCCACGATCTCGTTGCCCTCGACCACCAGGCCGCTGATACGGCCGGTGGCCTTGTACGCGTTCATGCCGTACTGACCGTTGCCGCGCAGGCAGCTGGCGCGGACCCGCTGGCGGGCACCGGCCATCAGCCCGGCGCCGGAGTTGTTCTGGATCGTCGCGTGCTCGATCACCCACCCGTCGGCCGAGTCGTGGTTGACCACGCCCTCGTTGTGCGGAGCGACGAAACCCTGCACGGTCAGGTAGCGGATGGTGACGTTGCGGGCGGTGCCGCCGAACGCGTACTGGTTGGTCTTCCGGCCGTCGAGCACCGCGCCTGGCGCGCCGAGGTAGCGGTTCCCCTCCTTGGGGATGACCTGGGCGTAGCGGTCCGGGTCGAGCCTGTGCTTGCCCGGTCGAAGCCAGAACGTGGTGTTCGGGGGGCTGCTCTTGGTCTTCGCCGCCAGGTCACCGACTACCGCGGGGTCGACGGTCACCGCGCCCGCCGGCGCCTGCGCCGGCCCGGCCGCGGGCTTGGCACACACCCGGGCCACGGACGTGGACGGCGCCCCGGACGTGGAGGGCGCACCGGTCGACTCCGCCCGGGCGGCCGACGTGCTCGTACAGCCGGTCGCCGCCAGCAGGGCCAGCGCCAGCGGTGCCGCCGCCAACGCCCAAAGCCGCCTCTTGATCCCCACGCGCCCCCCTAGCCGTGGAACCTGAGCACGGTGGTGAAGCCCTCCGCGCCGTCGGCGAAGCCGGTGCCGACCAGCGTGGTGGTGGGTTCCTTGCGCCCGAAGCCGGCGGAGTACCAGCCCAGCGGCGGGTCGCTCTCGCCGCGATGCGCCCGCCAGGACAGCTGTCCGGGCAGGTCGAGCACGGCGGAGCGGTCCTCGCCGTCCCGGGTCCAGGTGAGCACTGCCCGGTTCCCCACCAGGTCCGCGGCGATCGCCGGGCCGAGGTGGAACGCCAGGTGCACGGCCCGGCGCGGGCCGTGCACCTCGTCGACCACCCGCAGCTCCTGGCTCGCGGCGGTCAGCTCCACCCGGCGGCGGTGCACGGAGTGCTGGTAACCGTCGTGCTCGGCGCACCAGCGGGCCGTCCCCCCGTCGGAGGCGCCGGATGTGTCCGCGACCAGGACGCGGGTTCGGGCCTGCCGGGTCCACAGGAACGGGCCGCCGGAGACGGACTGGTCACCGCCGTCCAGTTGCAGGGTGTTGTGGCCGAGGGTCGACCGGAAGTACTGCCGCCACTCGGGCTGCCCGTGGTAGCAGAACGTCCCCGGGTCGGCGAGCACGTCGACCCCGTCGTGCCGGACCTCCACGGACAGCGCGTCCGCGTGGGCATGCGCGGCGATGGACAGGAATCCGTGCGGACCACCGTCGCAGCGGCACCAGATCCCCTCCGGGCCACGCAGGATGGTCATGCCCGCGTCGGCGAAATGGGCCGGTCGGCTTGCCGGGCGGGTCACGGCCGGTGCAGTTGCATTCTTCGAGTACGGCCGGATGAGCGCGGCCAGCAGCGGGGTGCGCACATCGGTGCCGGTCGCCGCCGGCCACCAGGCGAGCCGTCCGAACACGGCGTCCCCGGTGGCCAGCAGCGAGGCCCAGCGGTCGGTGCCCGCGCCGTCCACGACCAGACCGTGCCCGTCGTCCGCGTCCCCCTGGCGCGGCGGCCGTAGCCGGCTGTCCACGATGGCCGCGAGCGCGTCGGTCATCCGCAGCAGCACCAGCCGGATCGACGCGGGGACCGGCACGCCTGCGGCATCCGCCTCGGCCACCGCGGCCAGGCCGAGCTCCAGCACCAGTCCGTGATACTCGGTGGCCAGCTCGCGGTTGAGGCCGGAGTCGAAGGTGTTGCTTCGCAGATGCCGCTCCAGCGACCGCAGCGCGTCGGCTCGCCAACGCACCGAGGAGGGGAACCACCCGAACGCGCAGGCTGCGGCGAACTGCCCGGCGGCCTCGGCGATGACATGGTTGTTCGCCGAAGACCCCCGGCTGGGGAAGGCGGCCAGCCAGCGCTGATGGTGCCAGATCTGGTGGAGCGCCACAGGGTTGCCCTCGAACAGCCCGGCCGCGCCCGGCCAGCCGTCGAGCAGCCGACGGATCCACACCCAGGACAGCAGCCGGATCCCCAGCTCGATGCCGCTGATCCAGTGCACTCCGCGCAGCGGCGCGTTGGCCGCCCACCACGACCGCAGGTGCTCGGCCACTCGCTCGGCGTACCGCTCGTCCCCGGTGATCGCGTAGGCGGCGGCGAGCACGGTGAGGTACTGGTGCCGGGACAGCTCCCAGATCTGCTTGATGTCCCCGACCGCGTCCTCGTTCCGGTACGGCACGTCGAAGGCGTAGCCCCACGGAGCCCGGCGCCCGGTCTTCGGGTCGTACCACCAGTCCGGGTCGGCCAGGTCGTCGCGGACCACGCCGAAATACTCGGCGTGCCCGTACATCAGCCGGTCCGCCTCGGCGATGAGACGTTTCGCGGCGTCCGGAGGTATGGCGGCGATCGTCCCGGCGGGCAGTGCCGCGGTGAACCGGGCTCCGGTCACCCTCGGGCAGTTCGGCCGCGCCGACCGCCACCGCCGCCTGCGCACCGCGTCGCCCACCCGGCCGGCGATCTCCCGCGGTCGCATCCGGGACAGCCGCCGCAGGTACCAGCCCGGACTCCCGGAGATCACAGTCATCGCGCCCTCGCCAGCGTCACCGGCGCGCCGCCGACCAGGCCGGCCTGCACGGCGAGGGTGGCCGACGTGGTGGCGACCAGCGACTCCAGCGGCACCGGCATCGGCCCGCCGGTCCGCACGGCCTTGATGAACGCGGCCAGCTCGGCGTTCTGGCCCTTGTCCCGGGCCTTGGGCAGCCGCGAACTGACCCACCGCTTACGGCCGACCCCTCCGTCTGCAAACAGCGAGGCACGGACGAAGTCGTCGAGCCGAAGCACCTTGCCGTCCGCGACAAGGTCCAGCGTCTCTTTGGGGAAACTTGACGGACCGGTGGTGACGTAGCTGATGGTGGCGGTGGACCCGTCCGGGTAGCGCAGCACGACCTGCAGGTCCTCGTTGCCGGACGCGGCGACCGCGTACACCGATACCGGGTCGGCCTCGAGCAGCCAGCTCGCGGTGTCGATGAAGTGCCCGCCCTCGCCGGCGAACCGCGAGCCCTCGGTGCCCTGTTGGAGGTACCAGCTGGCGTGCTGCAGCCGGCCCGCGTTGACCAGATAGCGGAGGCTCGCCGGACCGGTACGGGCGCCGAACCGCTTCCTGGCCTCCTGCAACAGCGGCGCGAACCGGCGGTTGAAGCCCACCTGCAGCCGGTCGTTGCCGGACTCCTCCACCGCCGCGAGCACGCCGGCCAGCTCGTCCCCGGTGAGGGCCAGGGGCTTCTCCACGAACACCGCCTTGCCGGCCAGCAGTGCTCTTCGGGTCAGTTCGGCGTGTGAGCTGTGCCGGGTGACCACGAACACCGCGTCGATGGACTTGTCGCCGAGCACGGCGTCGAGATCGGTGGTCGCCTCGTCGAAGCCGAACTTCCGCTTCGCGTTGGCCGCGGACAGCGCCGTCGTGGTCACGACTGTCGACAACTCGACGCCGTCGCGCTCGGCCAGGTGCGGCAGCAGCATCGACGTCGCGTAGTTTCCCGCGCCGACGAACGCAAGGCGCACCGGCGTCCTGGCAGCACGGGCCGGACTCCGCTTCACGTTCACCGGGGGAACGGTCACCGCAGGAGCCTCGGCTTCCCCCGCGTGTTCCGGGTACCGGAACAGCACAGCCACGGCCTTCAGTTCGCCGTCCTTCAGGCGCTGGTACGTCTCCACGGCGTCGTCGAAGTCGGCGATGTGGGAGACCAGGGGCGCCACGTCGACGCTGCCGCGGGCGACGAGATCGAGGAAGCACGCCAGGTTGCGGCGCTCGGTCCAGCGCACGTAGCCGATCGGGTAGTCCCGGCCCTCCAGCTCGTACTCCGGGTCATAGCGCCCGGGGCCGTAACTGCGGGAGAACCGGACGTCGAGCTCCTTCTCGTAGTACGCGTTCCACGGCAGGTCCAGACGGCACTTGCCGATGTCGACAACCCGGCCGCGGTCGCGGCAGAGCCGGGCGGCCAGTTCGACGGGCTGGTTGCTGCCGCCGCCGGCGGCCAGATACACCTGGTCCACTCCGTGACCGCCGGTGAGTTCGGCGACGGCGGCTTCCACGGCCGCGGACGCGGGATCGCCGCAGGCCGCGGCGCCCAGACGCTCGGCGAGCTCGCAGCGCAGCGGATCGGGGTCGACCCCGAGGACGCGGACTCCCGATGCGGCAAGGAGCTGCACCACCAGCTGCCCGATCAGCCCGAGGCCGATGACCAGCGCCACCTCGCCGAGCTGCGGCTCGCCCTGGCGGACGCCCTGCAGCGCGATCGACCCGACGGTGCCGAAGGCGGCGTGCCGCGGCGCGAGGCCGTCCGGCACCGGGGTGTAGAGGTTCTTCGGCACCCAGTTCAGCTCGGCGTGCAGCGCGTGCTCGTTGCCGGCGCAGGCCACGAGGTCGCCGACCTTCACATCGTCGATCCCGGCGCCGACCTGCTCGACCACTCCGCACAGCGAGTAGCCCAGCGGCGTGTAGGAGTCCAGCTTGCCCATCACCTTGCGGTAGGTGGCGGGCACCCCGTTGGTGGCCACGCTCTGCATGACCTTGGCCACCTGGTCCGGCCGGGAACGGGCCTTGCCCAGCATCGACATGCCGGCCTCGGACACCTTCATGAGCTCGGTTCCGGTGGATATCAGCGAGTAGGCGGTGCGGACCAGCACACCGCCCGGCTTGCACCCCGGCACCGGCACGTCGAGCACCGCCAGCTCGCCGCTCTTGTAGTTCTGTACGACCTGCTTCACCCGAACTCCTCTGATTCCTAAGCCGTTAACCGAGTGCTCTGGCCGGACCCAGAGGTCGCGTCGCGATACCAGTACTCGAGGGTCAGCACATGCCACAGATGCTTGGAGAAGTCCCGCTGCCCGGCCGCGTCCTCGGCGACCATGCGCGCCAGTGCGTCGCGGCGCAGGAGCCCGGAATTGACGAGCACGCCGTCGTGCACCACCTCGCGCACGAGTGGTGCCAGATCCCGGCTCATCCAGGCGCGCAGCGGGGCGCTGAACAGGCCCTTGGGCCGGTACACGATCTCCCGGGGCAGGATCGAGGTGGCCGCCTCCTTGAGGACGGCCTTGCCCTGCCGTCCGACGATCTTGCGATCACCGGGCACGGCGAACGCCGCCTTGACCACCTCGACGTCCACGTACGGCACCCGTACCTCGGTCGACGCGGCCATGCTCGACCGGTCCGTGTAAGCGAGGTTCAGGCCCGGCAGGAACATCCGGGTGTCGCCCAGGCACATGCGGTTGACGAAGTCGTCGAGGTCGTTGTCCTGGTAGACATCCGCATGCTCGGTCAGCACGTCCTCGACCGTCCCGGCCAGGTCCGGGTCGACCAGGGCGAGCAGCTCGTCCTGGTCGTACATGGTGTAGCTGCGCCGGAACGCGGTCTCCTCCGGCAGATCGGCGAAGGAGAGGAACCGCTTCGCGAACCGCACCGACCGGTACCCCCGACGGGCCGTGGCGACCGGCAGCCGGTCCACAGCCGCGGACACCCCGCGCCGCAGGGGCCGCGGGATGCGCTGGTAGCGCAGCGCGAGCAGGTTGGCCAGGTGCTTGCGGTAACCGGCGAAGAGTTCGTCCGCGCCCATCCCCGAGAGCATCACCTTGACCCCGGCCTCCCGGGCGGCCGAGCAGATCAGAAACGTGTTGATCGCGGCGGGGTCGCCGATCGGCTCGTCCAGGTGGTACGTCATCTGCGGCAGCAGGTCGAGCACGTTCGGAGCGATCTCGATCTCATGCAGGTCGACGCCGAACCGCTCGGCCACCTGCCGGGCATAGCGCAGGTCGTCCGGCATCGCCTCGAACCTGGCGTCCTCGGCGCGGAACCCGATCGTGTAGGCGGAGATCCCGGGTTGGTCGCGGGCCGCCAGCGCGGTCAGATAGCTGGAGTCGAGACCTCCGGAGAGGAAGGTCGCCACGGGTACGTCGGAGAGCAGGTGGCGTCGAGTCGACTCCTCGACGATTGCGGCCACGTCCGGCTGTTCACCGCTTCGGACCCGCTCCCGGGCCTCGGCGGCGACGTCCTTCAGGTGCCAGTACCGGCCGCGCTCCACCCGTCCGTCGGGCCGCATCCGCAGCCAGCTCCCCGGCGGCAGCTTCTCCGCCTCGCGGAAAGCGCACCGTGAGTCCGGCACCCAGTAGTACAGCAGCGAGGCCACCAGCGCCGCATGGTCCACCTGCAGCGACCCGCCGGTCGCGGCGGCGAGCGCCTTGAGCTCGGAGGCGAACACCAGACCCTCGCCGCGCCGGAGCAGGAACAGCGGCTTGATGCCGAGCTGATCGCGGGCCAGCACCAGTTCACCGGTTCGCTCGTCGAAGATCCCGAACGCGAACATGCCGCGCAGCCGGGGCAGGCAGTCCGTGCCCCAGCGCCGCCAGGCCTCGAGCAGCACCTCGGTGTCGGAGGTACCGCGGAAGCGCACCCCGGCGGCTGCCAGCTCGGCACGCAGCTCGGGCGCGTTGTACAGCTCGCCGTTGTACGTCAGGACGAGGCCGCCCGAGACCATCGGCTGGGCGCCGGTCCCGGACAGGTCGATGATGGCCAGCCGGCGGTGCCCGAGGTGCACTTCGCCGTCACCGGCGGGGTGGCTGTACCGGCCCGCCCCGTCCGGGCCGCGGTGGGCGAGGGTATCGGTGAGCAGGTCGGTCACGACCTTCCCGTCCGGCCATCGGTACGTGCCTGCGATGCCACACATGTCCTACCGCGCCTCCTGGTCGCTGTCCGGGATCCGTGCCGACCACATCGGCAGCCGCTCCGTCCGCCGCCGGCCCGTCCCGTTCTGTCGAGCCAGCCGCTCGTTCTGGCCGCGCAGCGCGGTGTGCAGCCCGTCCCACAGCGTGCCGTCGGTCCGGTCACGCGGATCGGGGTCGATCAGCACCACACCGATCACCGGAATGCCCTGGTCCGCGAGCTGCCGCGCCACGGTGTGCAGCCATGCGGCGCTGCCGTGCCCGGCACGCACGACGAGTACGGTCTGCGTGCCGAGGTATTGCAGGTCGGTCCACGCGGTGCCGGGCGCCACCGAGCCGACGCCGAGCCGGCGCTGCTGCTGCGACACGGTCGCGGCCTGCTCGCCGCTGACCACGGTGGGATCTCCCGGCTTCGGGCGGCGGCCTGCGAGCTGCTGGCCGGGCAGCCCGTCGATGATGACCACCGGCTCGTCCGCCGGCAGCGCCGCGGCGACGTCCAGGGCGATGACGCTCGTGCTGCGTGCACAGCCCAGTTCCAACAGCGACAGCGGTTCTGCGGAGCCGCGCACGGTGCGGGCCAAGGACGCGGTGAGCCGTGTGCGTGCGGCCCGGATCCGTCGGCGCTGCCACAACCTGGCCGACCGGCGGGGCAGCTCCGCGATGACCGAGGCGCCGAGGTTCGCCGCGATCTCCCGGCGCAGCACGGGGCGGTCCGCGACCACCGTGGCGATTGCGGCCACCGCGAGGCCGAGGACGAGCCCGAGGACGAACCCGATCGCGGCGTTGGTGACAGCGGTCTTGGGCAGAGAGTGCCGCACGGTGCGCGGGGCGTCCACGATCTGCGTGCCGGCGATGAGTTGGGGCGTGCCGATGCGCGCCTCCGCGGCGCGCTGGCCGAAATCGGCTATCCGCGAGGTGAGTTCGGCCCGGCGGGCGAAGAGCGACTCCATGTCCGCCGACGCCTTCGGCCCGCTCTGCGACGTTCCCTCTCCGATCGTCTTGTTGACCTGGGCGAGTTCGTCGCGCAGGCGGTCACGCTGGTCGAGCAGAGTCCTGGCTTCGGCGTCCGCGGCTTGTTGTATCCGCTTCACATGGTCCGCGACGAACGCATCGGCCAGTGCCTTGGCGCGGGCCACCGCCTGCGCGTCGCTGTCCCCCGTCACAGTGATCTGCAGCAGGTTGTTGGTCAGGCCGATGCCCCCGTAGTCCTGCATGAAGTCCTCCGGCGTTTCCGGCGACTTGAGGGACTGCAGGGCCTTGTCGGCGATCTTCGTGGTCTGCAGCAGTGCGACATCGGTGCGGATCAGTGTTCCGGGGTCGTTCGGCTGGTCCTGCTGATGCGCGACCAGCACTTTGGTCACCGCGGTCGGCGGCGGCGGCACAAGGATCGCCACCGTCGCGCCGACGAGCAGTCCCAGCAGCGCCATGGCGCACCAGAGGCGGCGGCGCCTGCGTACCGCCACCACCAGGGCCTGAAGGTCCAGCAGGGGAGCGGGCCCCGATGATTCCGCAGTCGTATTCGTCGTCATCCTGAACCTCCCGTCGCCTTGTCGCCGACCGCGAGCGCCGGCGTGGCGGCGTCCCGAGGAGGGCCGGCAGACCGCGTCGGACGGGCCCGGACCGTGCCGGCGAGGACGATGCCGATGACCTCGTGCCTGGCGTCCGCACACGCCTCGGCGATGCCGGCGAGTTCCTCTGCAGTCCAGTTGCCCGCGCTGAGCACGACCAGGGCACCGGTCTCGTTGTCGCGGTCCGGGACCATCGGCTGGGACACCGAAACCTCCACCATCCGCAGCATGGGGTATCCCCTGCTCGAAGAGCTTGGGGAAGGGGCGGCCTCGGCTTCGGCGGCGAGCTGCCCGGCGGCCCGGCGGGCGATCTCGTCGCCGTCCGGGACGACGACCAGCAGGCGCCGGGGGGCCGGCAGCTGCTCGCGCAGGCGGGCGTACACCCGCCGGTAGCGGATCTGTCTGCCGGCCTCGTCGCCGGAGATCTGCGGGGTCGGTAGGTCCCACCTGATGTCGAGGCCCAGCAGTCGGCGGATCCGGGCCCTCGGGGCGCGGTCCTCGGGCCGGCGCGCGGGCTGTTCACCGGGTACGTCGACGGTGCCCAGCAGCGCCGAGCCCAGCGCCGCGGCGATCTCCGGTTCGGTGCGCAGCCGGCGACTCATCCGTGCGGCGGTGAGATGGCCGATGACCGCGAGCAGGAAGAACAGCAGCGCCCCGGCGACGATGAGTTGCATCCTCGTCGGCGGTGCCTCGCCGGCCGGCCGGGCCGCCGGACCCATGACGACCATGCTGGCCGTGTTGGCAGCCGGGTCGGCCTCGTCCAGCTTGTTGACGGCCTCCTGCAGCGTGGTGCGCAGCTTCTCCAGCTCGGTGCGGGCCTGCACGCTCTCCACCGTCTGCCCCGGATCGGTCGCATCGGCCAGCTCGGTGATGCGGCGGCTGGTCTGCTCCACCAGCTGCCGCAGCGCCTCGGGCTCCGCCGCCGCTTCGGGGTCGCTGTTGTCGCCTCCGATCCGCGCGGCGAAGGCGACGAACTGCCGGGCCACCTGGTCGGAGAGTTGCTGTGCGCGCTGCGGGGTGTCGGCCGTACCCGAGATCTTGATGATGTTCCCGTCGGCGGCCTTGCCGCTGACCCGATCCCGCAGCTCGCTACCGCTGACCCCGCTCCAGCCGAGCGCGGCAGCCGCGCGGTCGACCACCACCGAACTGGTCGCGATCTCCGCCTGAGTCAGCAGCTCGCGCTCCTCCCACGCCCCCGGCAACAGGACCGATGCCGACGTCGTGTACCGCGGTGGGAACAGCAACGAGGTGCCGTAGCCGACGAGCGCACCCACCACGGTCAGGACGGTGAGAAGCCGCCAGCGTCGACGGATGATCCGTCCGATCGTGACCAGGCGTGTCGTGTCATCGCTCAACGGCGCGGCCTCCTCCGTGCCCGGTCCGGGACGCCGGCCGACACCGGCGCCTGGTCACGGCAGGCAGCGGCGTAGGCGGCGAGCAGCGATCGTTGGGAGTTCCGCCAGGAGAGCGGCCCGCCGATCCGCTCCTGGCCGATCTTGCCCATCCGGTCCCGCTTCTCCGGATCGTCCAGCAGCAGCGCGATGAGCTCGGCGAACTCGGCCTCGTCGTTGTCGGGCGCGTAGACAGCGGCTTCACCGGCGGAGACTCGCGCCTCCCGGAGGTCGAACGAGACGATCGGCCGGCCCATCACCATGTACTCCAGGACCTTGTTCATGGTCGACACGTCGTTGAGCGGATTGCGCGGGTCGGGGGAGAGGCACACGTCCGCGGTGGACAGGTAGCGCGCCAGGTCGGCGTCCGGAATGCGCCCGGTGAACTGCACCTGCTCCGAGAGCCCGAGCCGCCGGGACAGCTCCACCATCGCGTCGAAGGTGTCGCCGGCGCCGACGAACACCGCATGCCAGTCGGTCCGCCCGACCTCGTCGCGCAGCTTCGCCAGAGCGCGCAAGGCGTAGTCGACGCCGTCCTGCGGGCCCATGACGCCGAGGTAACACAGCAGATGAGGCTTGCCGCGCTTCAACTCCTTCTCGGGCGGCACCGGCTGGAACCGGTCGGTGTCGGGCGCGCTGCGCACGACGAAGACGTCCTCCGGCCGCCGACCGCCACGGCGCAGCGCGACGTCCCGGTAGCTCTCGTTCGTGGCGAGCACGACGTCCGCGGCCCGGTAGGTCCGCCGTTCCAGCGCGCACACGGCGCGGTAGAGCAGATCTTCGCCACGGCCGAACCGGGAGAGGTACAGCTCGGGTACCAGGTCGTGCTGGTCGAAGACGAACCGCGCTCCGCGCCGCTTCAGCCACAGTGCCGGCAGGAACAGCAGGTCGGGCGGGTTGCAGGCGTGGACCACGTCGACCGGGCCGACCTTCCGGGCCAGCCGGACCGTGTGCCACAACGCCGATCCGTACTCCCGCAGGTATCCGGCCGGCCCTCCGGTGGCCGCGCGCAACGGGTAGCGGTGGATCCGCACCCCGTCGATCTCCGCCTCCGGCTCCGTGTCCCGCTTCTCCCCCCGGGGGCAGATGACGTCCACCGTCCAGCCCGCGTCGCGCAGCGTCGTGCACTCCTGCCACACCCGCCGGTCGAACGGCACCGACAGGTTCTCCACCAGGATCAGCGCGCGCCGGGCCGGCCCGGCGCCGCTTGTTGCGTCACCAAGCAAGGCCCATGTACCCCGGTTCGGCCCGGCGCGCCTCGGCGTCGGGAAGGCGGACGAGGTCGACAATCACCGGGCCGTCGCCATGGGGCAGCGCCGACAGCACGGCCGGATCCTTGGTCCCGACCAGGCACACCTCAGCATGATCGAGCACCTCGCCGACGGACTCCGCAAGCAGCTGCGCGAGGTGCGGCAGCCGGGTATCGATGTACTCGCGGTTCGCGCCGAGCAGCCGGGAGAGGTTCACGTTGGGGTCGTAGATCCGCAGGTCGTACCCCTTGCCGAAGAGCCTCTCCGCCAGCTCGACGAGCGGGCTCTCGCGGAGGTCGTCGGTGCCGGGTTTGAAGGACAACCCGAACAGGCCCACCCGGCGCTTGCCGGTGCGCTCGACCAGCTCCACCGCGCGCTGCAGATGGTCGGAGTTGGAGGGCAGCACGTGGGCGAGGATGGGCACCGAGACGTCGGCCCGCCGCGCCGCGTGGACCAGGCTGCGCAGGTCCTTGGGCAGGCAGGAGCCACCGAAGGCGAAGCCGGGACGCAGGTAGGCGGGGCTGATGTTCAGCTTGCGGTCGGCCAGGAACACGTCGATCACCTGGTGCGAGTCCACCCCGAGCGCCTGGCACACCGCGCCCAGCTCGTTCGCGAAGCCGATCTTGAGGCCGTGGAACGCGTTGTCCGCATATTTGATCGCCTCGGCTGTCGGGATCGGCACTCGGAACACCTCGCCGGGCAATCCGTCGTACAGCGCCGCCACCACGTCGCCGCTTGCCGGGTCGAGCTCGCCGATGACGGTCTTGGGCGGGTCGAAGAAGTCCCGCACGCTCGTGCCCTCGCGCAGGAACTCCGGGTTGACCGCGACCCCGATGTCCACCCCGGCGGTGCCGCCGACGTACTTCTCCAGGATCGGTGTCAGGAGGTTCAGGCAGGTGCCCGGGAGCATGGTGCTGCGGAACACGACGGTGTGCCGGCCTCCCTGCCTGGCCCCCTCGGCCACCGCGGCACCGATCTGCTCGGTGACCCGCTCCAAGTACGTGGTGCACAGACTGCCGTTGGGCTCCGACGGCGTGCCCACGCAGACCAGCGACACCTCGCTGCCCATGATCGCCTCGCGGACGTCGCCGGTGGCGCGTAACGCTCCGGTCCGCACGACCTCGGCGATGAGCTCGCCGATCCGCTCCTCGACCACCGGGGCCTTGCCTTCGTTGACCAGGTCGACCTTCACCTGGTTCACGTCCACCCCGATGACCTCGTGACCCATGCTGGCCAGGCACGCGGCCGACACGCAGCCCACGTAGCCGAGCCCGAGAACGCTGACTCTCATGACCCGTTCCTCCCCCCAGGCAGGCCCTCCCGGCCTGCGGTCGGCGCGCCGGCGGGACCGTTGAGTTGCAGCCCCCCGCGCATCAATAGGCCCCCTGCCCATGGAGCACCGCACGCAGCGTCTTCCACAAGATCACTGTGTCCAGGGCGAGCGACCAGTCCTCCACGTACCGCAGGTCCAGCCGGACCGCCTCCTCCCACGACAGGTCGCTGCGTCCGCTGATCTGCCACAGGCCGGTGAGTCCGGGCTTGACCAGCAGCCGCCGCCGGATGTCCGGGCCGTACGCAGCGGACTCCTCCGGCAACGGAGGCCGCGGACCGACGAGCGACATCGATCCGGCGAGCACGTTGAAAAGCTGCGGGAGCTCGTCGATCGAGTACCGGCGCAGCACCGCTCCCACCCGGGTCACCCGCGGATCCCGGCGGAGCTTGAACAGCGGGCCGGCGCCCTCGTTGCGGTCGGCCAGCTCGGCACGTGCCCCGTCAGCCCCGGCGACCATGGTGCGGAACTTGAGAATGGTGAACTCGCGGCCGTCCTTGCCGACCCTGCGCTGGCGGTAGAACGCCCCACCCCGACTGTCCATCAGCACGAGCAGCCCGACGAACACCATCAGCGGCGCGAACAGCATCAGCAGGATCGCTGCGCCCATCCGGTCGACGACCTCCTTGACCGCCCGGCGGCCCCCGGTGAAGGTCGGCATGCTGACCCGCAGCAGCGGTATCCCGAGCACCGCGTCGACGTGCAGCCGCGGGCCGGCCACCTCCATCAGCACCGGGGCCACGATCATCTCGGCGTCGCTGCCTTCGAGGTTCCAGGCCAGCCGCTGAAGCCGGTCCGGTGACCAGTGCGGGTCCGGTGTGACCGCGACGACACGGTAGCCGTCGCGGCGGACGTGGCCCGCGACGTCCGCCAGGCGGCCGACGACCGGCACTCCGTCCAGTTGGTCACCGTCGAGCCCGAGACCGTCCGTCGTGCACACCGCGTCCACCCGCCAGCCGAGGTGCGGGAACTTGCGGGTTCGGGTGATCAGGTCGCTCACGGTGGCCGGGCTACCGGCAGCGAGCACCGGTCGCAGGCACCGTCCTTCCTGCCGCTGTTTGTGCAGCCAGAGGCGCAGCAAATACCGCGCGGTCATGGTGATGAGCGCGATCGCGGGGATCGCGACGAAGATCCAGAGCTTGATGTTGTGTGAGGTGAGGGCGATCCCGCCGAGCGCCAGTACGACGGTCGCCGCGAACAGTGAGCGTCCGAGCCGGCGGAATTCCTCGGCGCCCTGGCCGAGCACGGCCGAAGCCCACGACCGGCTCACCGCAAGCGCCCCCAGCACCAGCAGCTCGGTGCCGAATGCGAGAATTCCCCACTTCTCGTGCCAGTTGGCCGCGTCCCGGTTCCCGAAGAAGTTGCCGATCGCCGCCACCACGAAGGCGGTGGCCACGGTATCGCTGGTGATCACGGTACGGCGGTACCGCTGCTCCCAGTCGATCGCGGGCTGGCTGATTGCCCCGTTCGCCAAACGCCCGCGCGTCGACGGAAACGGGCTGACTAATCCCCCTTGCCGCACAGAACCCCCCAGGTCCCCAGTGGCTCGACGTGTTCGCCCAACACTGTTCCTCCACCCCCCGGGAGGCCCCCGCCCCCCGCACTGTTCCGCCCCGCGGGAGGCCCCCGCCTCCCCGCGCCGCACTGTTCCGCCCCGCGGGAGGCCCCCGCCTCCCCGCGCGCACATCCCGGCTATTTCGGAGCTACTTGAACAACTCACCCCGGCGGCAGCAGACTCGCATGTCCTGCCGGCCTCTCGAGTTGCGCGGGAACCCGTCGAAACCCCGGGCGCTCCCCGCACCCAAGGCCCCTCTCGGGCTCCAAGAATTGATCACCCCCACGTCTGGCGCCGGGGACGCGACTGCTGGCTTTCCGTAGCGCCGGACCTATAGATCATTATTGGTCGCCCCGTGATCGAACAGCTGAAGCACGGTCAATCTAGACCATCGGGGCCCAGTGTGTAGAGAGGATGTGTGTAATTTGTGTTCAAGCTTTGAGGCTGGGTCCACCGATCGATGACCGCTCTAGGTGAAATCCCAGCGATCTTCCCGAGGATGGGCATCTCTGAGATCTGGCGCAGTCCCGCTTCGCGGGCGGCAGTCACACCGACGGGCGTGCGGCAGGGACGCGACGGCAAGCCGGTTGTGCAGCCTCAGCCCACCCCGGCAGGGGCAGATTTGCGAACAGGCAGAATTTTTAAGGCAGTTACCTGCCTCACGTTTCAGCCGTTGATTGAGCCACTCGCACGCCGCCACTCGTAGACCTCGACAACAGGTGCCCACCTGTGGACCGTGAGTGAGTGAGGTTCGCACATGCCAAGGATCCTGCTGCACAAAGCCCAGCGCTGCTTTGCGACACAGGTCTGTTGCCGGGCCGGGTCAGGGAACCAGGCTTCGTTCCAGCGACTGTCCCACTGAGCGGTCGATCCCATGGACTACTGCATACCCTGCCGCCGCACCCTCAACGGCGCTGTGACCTGCCCGGAATGCGGCGCGTACGACCACGGCATGGCACCGCTGAGCGATGGGGGCGGCGACGCTCCGGCGGTCGACACGGCGGCGATGGGGGTCCTCTTCAGCCAGGGGGCGGACTCCGCCGAGCCCCGCCGTGGTCCCTCCTCCGTCACTCCCCAAGTTCCGGCCTCCGACCTGCCCGAGGCCCGGCGCCACGGTCCGCCGCGCTGGAAGAGGTACGGCGTTCGGACTCTTGCCGCGGCCACTTTCGCTGTGCTCGGCGGCCTGGCAACCGCGTCGCTGGTGCCCCAGCACTCCGCAGGCCTCCCGCAAGCGGCACCGAGCCCGGAGCTGGCATCCCCGGACGAGCCCCAAGGGCACGACACCAGCGAACCCCCGAACGCCTCGCGGTCACCGGATCGTCCGGCCACACGCCCGGGTAGAGGAGCGGCTCGCAACCGGAATGACGGTGTGACTCGGCGCCCTGACGCGACGCCCACGAACCGGGAATCACCTGCTCCGCAGGCGTCCGCTGCGCCCGTAGGTTCGCCACCGGTGAAGGCCGGGCCGACCCCGAGCCCATCCTCCGGCCGGCCGACCCGGCCGACCCGGCCGCCCTTGCCGCCGGCGACGCCGACCCCGAGTCCTTCGCCGAGTACCGGCGCAAGCGCCTCGCCAACGGGCAGCCCTGCACCCGACAACACAGGTGATCCAGGGACCGATGTGCTGAGTGAACTGACGGAGCTGTTGCTGCCGGGCTGATCGGCAGTGCCGGTGACGACGAAACGACTTTCGGTGCGGTCGAGGTATTGCGCTGATCGGCTGCTCTTCGGGCCATCTCGAAGCGATGCTCGCGACGCCCGGCACGGAACCTCGCTTTGTTGGCCAAACAGCCGAGTACGACGCACTGCGAGCGGGCCCTGTACAAGCACTGGAACCGCGGAGTGAACGCGACAGACGGGTGCGACAACGGGGCAAGCGCTGAGCTTGTTCTCTGACACCTTGCGCAAGGAGTACATCCCGCTCACCGTTCAGGGCTCCGGCAAGGACACGGTGGTCCCGGACGGCATGACCGTACGGCCGGCAAGCGTGCTCGGATGCGGCCTTGCGGCGCGGGCCGGTACCGCTCGGCGATGTGGTTCCGTCGGGCGGCTGTTGGCGTGGTACCGACATGTGGTTCACTAGTCTGAGAACGAACTAGTCGAACTCGCGGAATAGAAAGTAGAGTTGACTATCGATGGTCGCCGTGGAGTCCGGCTGGTTGCGTGGGGTGCTACCACTGGCGCTCGCCGCCGTGCTTGCCGAGGGCGACCGGCACGGGTATGCGCTGGTGCAGGAGTTGACTGCCCGTGGATTCGGCACGGTCCGTGGCGGCGCCCTGTATCCGGTGCTCGGCCGACTCGAGACCGAAGGGGTGGTGGAGGCGCGCTGGGAGCCCGGTGACGGCGGGCCGGGACGCAAGGTCTACCGGCTCACCGACGCGGGGCGGGCCCGGCTGCGTGAAGAGACCACCAGCTGGAAGCAGTTCTCCGACGCGATGGATCAACTCCTCGCCCGCAGTATGGAGGAGTTGCCATGACAGATGAGGTCACCCGGTGGAACGCACGGGTTCGACTGGCACTGGCTGCACAATCGGTGGACAGCACCCTCGCGGACACGGTGCTGGAAGAGGTCGCACAGCACTGCGCGGACAGCGGTGAGCGCCCTGAGGACGCCTTCGGCATGCCCGAGGCGTACGCCGCCACTGTGGTCAGCGAGCGCGTCCCGCCGGAGGAGCGTCTTCGTCACCGGGGCAGCCGGACGCCTGCGGCGACATTCCGCGCTGCACTCGTCCCCATCGGTACGGCCGCTCTGGTGGCCGGCGCCTGCCTGTGGGTCGCAAACGGATTCACGCTGGCTCTGACCCCTGGCGGGCTGGTCGGCTCATCGTCCGTCGCCGTAGCCCTGACGGGCGGCCATCTCGCAGCCACCGCCTCACGATCCCGCCGACGTGCCGCGGGGTGGGTGCTCGTGGCCGCCGCAACGGTGCTGGGCGCGACGGCCTTCACCGTCCTCTCCAAGAAGGCCTTCGGCCACCTACCCGCCCCTGTCCTGTGCCTACTGGGCCTCGCGCTGCTCGGGTGGGCCGCACGGGACAGACCACCCGCAGACCCTGAAGGAGTCACCATGCAACCTCGGACGGACGCTCAGAACACGGTCGGGCGTGAGCACTGGCTCGGCCAACTGACCCAGCTGCTCGAAGAGCGCCACGCTGTGCCCCGCGCACGCGCCGCAGAGCTCACCAGGGAAGCCGCCGACCACCTCGCCGCCACCGAACGCGCGCCCGAAGAGGAGTTCGGGCCCGTGGAGCTGTACGCGCTGCGACTGTCCGAGGAGGAGTCTCCCCGCCCACGGTGGTGGATGCGCAGCGACATCCAGAACGCGATACTTGCCGTGATCCTCACCGGGTATCTGGTGGGCAATCTCGCCTCCGGCGGCCCGTTCTGGCGCACCGCACTCGCCGCCGGTGCACTCGCCGTGGACCTGGCGCTCCTTGCCGTCTCCCTGGTGCGCAAACAACGCGACAGCTCACTCCGGCGATAGCCGCACTACGGGCTCCACAGGGTTGATGTCGACGGCCACCCCTGACAGCCACCCCTGACGGGGAGCCCTGTCGACCAGCGCGCACGGGTCTCAGTTCAACCGAGCCGACCGTTGCCTCTCAGACCCCCGCGGTCCAGGACGCCGACGCCCACCCCCAGCCTGAGAACTCGGCGAGCGGATACCGTCCCCTCCTTGCTTTCTCCCTTGAGAGATTTCCCCCATGCTCAGAGCCGAGTCCGGCTTCAGTGTCCTGTCCGACGACTTCGCCGCCGCCCCCTACCGGTACTTCGCCGGGTTGAGGGAACGTGCACCGGTGCACTACGAGCCGGCGATCGACAGCTACTTCCTCTCCCGCTACCAGGACGTGAAGCGGGTGCTGACCGACCATCAGGCGTTCACCACCGAGACGCTGCAGGTACGCGCAGAGCCGGTGATGCGCGGACCGGTCCTCGCCCAGATGACCGGAGCCGAGCACACCGCCAAACGAAAGATCGTCGTCCGGGGCTTCACCGGGCAGGCCCTGCAAGACCAGATACGCGCCATCCACGCCAACGCCGCCGAGCTCATCGCACCCTTCCTTCCCCGGGGCCGGGTGGACCTCGTCAACGACTTCGGCAAGCCCCTCGCCGTCTACGTGACGCTCGACGTCCTCGGCCTGGACAAGAAGGACTGGCAGCAGGTCGCCGCCTGGCACAGCGGGGTCGCCGAGTTCATCACCAGCATCGTCCTCACCCCTGAACGCCGCCGGCACTGCCTGGACTGCGCCGAGCAGCTGGAGGCCTACCTCGTCCCTCTCATCGAACAGCGGCGCCGCCACCCCGGCGAAGACCTGATATCGAAGCTGTGCACCGCCGAGTTCGACGGCATCGCCATGAGCAATCGCGACGTCACCGCGCTGATCATCAATGTCCTGGCTGCCGCCACCGAGCCTGCCGACAAGACGCTCGCACTGCTCTTCAAGCACCTGATCGACCACCCCGAGCAGATGGCCCAGGTCTGCCAGGACCCGACACTGCTGTCCGCCGCGATCGCGGAGACCCTGCGCTACACCCCGCCGGTCCAGCTCATTCCCCGACAGTCGGAGAAGGACGCCGTGTTCGCCGGCACCACCGTCCCGGCAGGTGCCACCGTCTTCTGCATGATCGGTGCGGCCAACCGCGACCCCGACGCCTTCACCGCCCCGGACACCTTCGACATCCACCGCCCGGACCTGGGCACCGCCCGCTCCTTCACCGCCGCCGCCCAGCACCTGGCCTTCGGCACCGGACTCCACCAGTGCGTCGGCGCAGCCTTCGCCCGCGCCGAGATCGAGACCGTCGCCGCGATGCTCCTCCCCCTGCTCGACCAGGTCCGCTACAGCCCCGACTTCCGCTACCGGGAGACCGGCCTGTACACCCGCGGGCCCGCCTCCCTGTCCCTGGACTTCACCCCCGTCCACGAATCCCCGGCTCCCGGAGCCGGGGCCGCCCAGACTCGCCACCCCTCCAGGAAGAGACCTCAGTGACACCGACCGACATCACCCGAGCCATCAACGACCTGCTGTTCACCCCGGGCCTCGACCTCGCCGAAGCCGTCGACCGGCATTTCGCACCCGACTACCGTCAGCGCACCGACGGCGTGTGGAGCGACCGTGCCGGCTTCGTCCAGCACATGACACGCCTTCGTTCCCTGGTCCGAAGCGGCCACATCGAGGTCCACGACGAGTTCCGCGACGGACTGCGTTACGCCGACCGTCACACCGTCACCCTCACCCAGCACAACGGTCGTACCTCCCGCACCGAGGTGTACCTCTTCGGCCAGTACGCCCCCGACGGGCGCTTCCAGCGCGTCGAAGAAACCACCCTCCTGCTCACCGGGCACCCCGACGACCAGAACCTGGGACTCATCAACTGACGCCACGGAGCGCGCAGAGAGAGTTCTGTACGTGCGGACCTGCCTCCAGGGCCGTCCGAAGCCGGCACCCTCCGCAACCGCCTTCCCGGCGTCAAGGACGGGCCATGGACACGTGAACACTGTTGTTACGATCCCGAAAGGAGCAGCGGCTCATCGATGGCGACCTCAGACGTGCCGGACACGACACCACTTCGACCGGGCATGACCGTCCGGCGCCGGATACGGGGAGGGGAGCCGTCATGGGGTCCGTGGGGGAGAGACTGAGCAGCGCGCGAGTGCGGGCTTTCATAGGCCGGGAAGACGAACTCGGCCGCTTCGCGGAGGCGTTGACCGGCGATCCGCAGGCGCCCCTCGTGTTCTACGCGTTCGGGCCGGGTGGCATCGGCAAGTCGACTCTGGTGCGGCGTCTGGCGGACCAGGCCCGTTCGGCAGGCCGGTCGGCTGTCGAACTCGACGGTCGCTTCGTCAGCCGCGACCCCGCCGACTTCGAGCGCGCGGCCGCCCCGTTCCTGGACGTTCCCGGCACGGTCCTGTTCGTCGACTCCTTCGAGCACTGCCAGTGGCTGGAGAGCTGGCTGTGGCAGCACTTCCTCCCTCGCGCCGCGGACGGCGCCCTCGCTGTTCTGGCCGGCCGCATCGCCCCGCAGGCACAGTGGAGCGCCGACCCGGCGTGGGCCGGGGTCCTGCACGTCACCGAACTCAAGCCGTTCGCCGAAGCACAGGCCCGCAGTCTGCTGGCCGCGGCGCGGCTCCGGCCCGAGTTGCGTGACCGGGTGCTCCGCTTCGCCGGAGGCAACCCGCTGGCCCTGTCCCTTGCGGCCGCCGCAGGAGCAGGACCGGCAGGCTGGAGCAACGAGGAGATCTGGGCTCCCTCTGCCGACGTCCTGCGCACCCTGTTGGCAGGGCTGATCGGCGAGGTGCCCACGGCGGCCCACCGCCGAGCCCTTGAGGTGGCGGCACAGGCACATTCCACGTCCGAGGAACTGCTGTCCTCGGTACTGCCCGAGGAAGACGCCCACCTGCTCTTCTCGTGGCTGAGGGACCTGCCCTTCATGGAGTCCACGCATCGAGGGCTCCACCCGCACGACGCCGCACGCGAGACGCTGGCCGCCGACCTGCGCTGGCGAGCACCCCATGCCTTCGTGACGATGCGTCGGCGACTGGCGGAGGAGTACCTGCGCATCCTGCGCGAGGCACCCGAGGAGCGTGTGTGGACCGTCACCGACGAACTCTTCTACCTCTTCAAGGAGGTGGAAACCCTGGCGCGCCTGCGTACTTGGTCCCGTGAGGACGAGGTGCACGACCGTCCCCTGCAGCCGGGTGACCTCGATGTCGTGCTCCGCATGGCCGAGCAGACCGAAGGGCCCGCCTCCGCGGATCTCGTCCGCTACTGGGCACAGCGCCAACCGCAGGCATTCAGCGTCTACCGTCTCGTGAGTACCGGCCGGATGGTGGCGTTCACGGCCCGACTCGTCCTGCCGGCCCCACCCGACCCCCGGGACCTGGCCACCGATCCCGTCGTCGCGGCAGCCTGGGAGCACACCGAGGCCACCGCGCCCGTCAGTCCCGGCGAGCACATCGGCATAAGCCGCTTCTCGATCTACCCCGAGCGGTACCAGGTCCCCTCGCGCGTCATCGACCTGAGCAGTTCCCGGGCCCAGGCGGAAGCCGCCCGTGCCCGAGGACGCGCATACGGCTTCGCCGTCTACCAGGACGCCGACGCCTGGGCCGTGCGCGTCAAGGGCACCCTCGCGGACACCGGTGCGCGACCGCGAGTCGGCGAGCACACCTACGGACTGTTCAGCGTCGACTGGCGCCAGGTGCCCGTCGAAACCTGGCTCCGCCGCTTCATATCAGCCACCGACGTCCCCGCCCAGTCCGGACCCCCGGGAATCTCACGCACCACGTTCGACCAGGCCGTACGCGAAGCCCTGGCGCACTGGCGCGATGCGGGCGCCTTCCCCGCTTGTGCCCTGATGCGCGCCCGCCTCGCGGCCGACTTCGACGACCCCGTCAAAGAGCTGCGCGCCCTGCTGCGGCAAGCCGTCGACGAACTCGCCCGCGACCCGCGTGGAGTGCGCGCCCGCGAAGCCCTGACCGCGGGGTACTTCTCCGGTGCACCCACCCAGGAAGCCGCCGCCCGCCGCCTCGGCCTGCCCTACGGCACCTACCGCCGCCACCTCCGGCAGGGCCTGGACCTGCTCTGCGAGGCCCTGTGGCAGTGGGAACTGCACGGCCCCGACGGGAACCACAGGCGCACGATGTCTGATCCGGAGTCGTAGAGGGCTGAACACTCGGGGTGCGCCGGCGTACATCCGTCGCAGGGCGCCTCGTGGACAGGTGCGGACAGGACTGGACAGTCAACGCCCCTGCCGGGCGTGGAAAGTGGACACCGCCCGACACGAGGCTGTGCGCCATGAACCTTGGACGCACGAAGGACCAGGCATCCCCCGCTCACCGGCCGGGGGCCGTGCTCGCGGCGCTCGCTGCTGCGCAGCTCACCGTCATGCTCGCCACCTCGATCGTGAACGTGGCGCTGCCGCAGATCCGTGCCGGGGTGAACCTGTCGGCCGACGGTACCACCTGGGTGATCAACGCCTACGGCCTGGCGTTCGGGGCGCTGCTCCTGGCCGGGGGACGGGCGGCCGACATCCTCGGCCGCCGCCGGGTGCTGATCGCCGGCCTCGCGCTGTTCGCGGGGGCGTCGCTGGCAGCAGGACTGGCCACCTCCACAGGCGTACTCATCGCCGCCCGCGCCGTTCAGGGACTTGGCGCCGCCGCCATCGCCCCGGCCGCACTCGCCCTGGCAATGGGCCTGTTCCCGTCCGGCTCCGGACGCGGCAGAGCCCTGGGCGTGTGGGGCGCGGTCTCCGGCGCGGGAGGAGCGGGAGGTGTCCTTCTCGGCGGCGTGCTCACCCAGGCATGGGGCTGGCCCTGGATCTTCCACTCCGTCGCGCTCGGGGCGGTGCTGGTCCTCTTCGCCGTGGTGGCCCTCGTGCCACAGGCTGCTGTTCGGGAGTCCGCGCGATTCGACCTCCTGGGCACCGCCACTGTCACAGTCGCCCTGACCTGCCTGGTCTGGGGCCTGACCACCGCACGCGGCACCGGCTGGACGGACGCCCGAGTGCTCGGCGCCCTCGCCGGTGCCGGCACACTGCTCGCGGCCTTCGCCGTGATCGAGATCCGCCGGCCGGACGCGCTGATACCCCCGCGACTGATCACCACCGGCCGCGTCGCCGCGGGAAACCTGTTGATGGCCCTTCTGGGGTCCGTGTGGATCGCCCTGTTCTTCTTCCTGCCGCTCTACCAGCAGCAGGTCCTCGGAATGGACCCCTTGGCCACCGGAGCGGGCCAACTCCCTCTCGCCGTGGCCAATATGCTCGGCGCCGCCGTCGCACCGCGCATCTCCCGGCGCATCGGCGGCACCGCAACGGTGACCGCGGCCTTGCTCACCGAGGCCGCCGGAATGCTGTGGCTGTCACGGCTCAGCGCCGACGGAAGCTACCTCGTCGACGTCCTCGGTCCGAGCATCCTTGTCGGACTCGGCCTGAGCATCGCCTTCGTCCAGCTCACCGCACTCGCCGTGGACGGTGTCCCGCCACAGGACGCGGGTCTGGCCGGCGGGCTGGTGAACACCAGCCGCCAGGTCGGCGGCGCGATCGGTCTCGCCGCCCTGGCCACCCTGGCCGGCTCCGTCACCGCCCACGCATTCACCCACCAGCCCCACGTGGAGGCGCTCAGCGCCGGTTACCGAGCCGCCTTCACGGTCTCGTCCGGGGTTCTGGCCGCCGCCGCACTCCTCGCCCTGCCGCTCACCCGCCGCGGCCGCACGACCCGCGGCACCCTCCCGCCCACCGCGGCCGCCTCCACGACGCCCCGCCAACAGGACCAGGCGTCCCAGTGCGCACCCACCGCCTGATCCAGCACTCCGGAAGCCAACCCAACGCACACCGATCCACCACCGATGAGGGAATCGCATGCACACCATCGACTCCAACGCCCCCGTCGTCGTCAGCCTGACGACGGCCGTCGACGCCCCGCTCGCCACCGTCTGGTCGCTGCACACCGACATCGACAACTGGCCGGTGTGGAACGTCGGCATCGACCAGGCCAGGCTCAGCGGGCCAGCGGCGGTCGGCACCGACTTCACCTGGCGCACCCACGGGCTGAACATCACCTCCACCATCCACGAACTCCTCCCCGGACAGCGGATCGTCTGGGGCGGGACCGTCCAGGGCATCGTCGGCATCCACGCATGGACCTTCGAGCAGACCGGCGACCACGTCGTCGTCCACACCGAAGAGTCATGGAGCGGAGAAGCCGTCGACGCCTCGGCCGACGAACTCGCCACGGCCCTGAAGACGTCCCTGGAGAGCTGGCTCGACTGCCTCAAGGCCCGCGCCGAGCAGATGGCCTGAGACCCCACACCACACCACGCACCACGCACCACGCACCACGCAAGACAACGACGACGAAATCCGAGGACCCGAGCATGAGCAGCAAGCCCTATCTGACCGGCCACTACACCCCCGTCGCCGACGAGATCACCGCCACCGGCCTCACCGTCGAGGGCGCCCTGCCCCCCGAACTGACCGGCCGCCTGATCCGCAACAGCCACAACCCCAAGCCCGGCGTCACCCCCACCCACTGGTTCAAGGGCAGTGGCATGGTCCACGGGATCCGGCTCCGCGAGGGCCGCGCCGAGTGGTACCGCAACCGCTGGGTGCGCACCCCCGCCCTGGACGGCGCCCCCTACATGACCGAGCGCGGCCCGGACCTGACCGTGAGCACGGCCGGGACCCACGTCATCGAGCACGCCGGACGACTGCTCGCACTGTGCGAGGCGAACTTCCCCTTCGAGCTCACCCCGGACCTGGAGACCGTCGGCGCCCATGACTTCGACGGCCGGCTGCGCACAGCCATGACCGCCCATCCCAAGGAGGACCCGGTGACGGGGGAGCTCCACTTCTTCGGCTCCTCGCCGTTCCCGCCCCATCTCGTGTACTACGTCTCCGACGCCAAGGGGGAGATCGTCCACAGCGCCGAGATCCCGGGCGCGAGCGCCTCACTCAAGCACGACTTCGCCATCACCCGCAGCCACGTCGTCTTCATCGAAGGCAACGTCACCTTCGACCCCGCCGAGCACTCCGGCATCCCCTACGGCTGGAGCGACCAGCAGCCCTCCCGTATCGGCGTCATGCCCCGCACGGACGACGGCGCCCGGCGCATCCGCTGGTTCTCCATCGAACCCGGCAACATGCTGCACGTCGCCAACGCCTACGAGGACGGCCAGGGCCGCATCGTCCTGGAAGGACCCACCGTGGACCGCGAAGGGTTCCAGCTCTCCTGGAACTGGTGGGTCGGCGCACCCGAGCGGGGAACCGAGCCCGGCACCCGCTCCTACACCCGCCGCTGGGTGATCGACACCACGGCCGGCACCGTCGACGAGCAGATCATCGACGACCTCGCCGTGGAGTTTCCGACCCTCAACGAGGACTACCTGGGCGCCGAGCACCGCTTCCAGTACGCGGTGTCCTTCCCCGACCAGAAGGGTTTCGGCGGCTACGGCGTCGTCAAGTACGACCGCACCACCGGCGCCCGCCGCATCCACCAGGTCGGCGACGCCCGGCTGCCCAGCGAAGCGGTGTTCGTCCCCGCGGCCGGCGCCACCAACGAGGACGACGGCTACCTGCTCACCGTCATGTCCGACCTCAAGCAGGACGCCTCGCAACTGCTGGTCCTGGACGCCGCCGGCCTCGACCGGATCGCCACCGTCCACCTTCCCCGCCGCGTGACCGCTGGAATCCACGGCTCCTGGATCCCCGACAGCGCCCTGGACAACAGCGAGGACTGACCCACACCGTCCCCGGAGCGAGGCACAGCCGGGGACGACCGCCGGTGGGCGGCTCCGGGCCGACCTCCCGGAGCCGCCCACCCCCCTCGGGGCGGTGACCGCCGGTCAGGTCACCGCCCCTGCGCGGCCCGGCTGTTGCACACCGGCCCGAGCCGCCCCTGCTGTTCCCGAACCCTCACTCACATCCGCAAGCCACCCTGGAGGATTCCCCCATGTCCATCGCAGCCCCCGACTCCCCGGTCGCTGCCCGCGCCGGTGCCACCCCGAGTCGTCTCGTGGAGGTCGACAACCGCGCGGCCTACATCAGCTTCGGACTCGCCTACCTGCTCGGACACGGCGCCGCCGCAGTCTCCCAGGGCGACAGCCCCTGGCTCGGCCTGCCCGGCTGGCTGCCCACCACACTCCTCGGAATGGGGCTGGCAACCGGCGTCACCCAGGCCACCGTCGCCGCCCTGCGGGCCCAGCGCGGGGCTGCCGGGCCGGACGTCCTTTCCGGCAAACTGCTCGGCGCCGCCTGGATCGCCGCCTTCACCGCCCTGTTCCTTGCCATCACCGGCCTGACGTCCGCCCTCGACATGCCAGAACTACAGCCCATCCTCTGGCCCGCCGGCTCCGGCCTCATCGTCGGCCTGCTCTACCTCGCCGAAGGCGCCGCACGCCGCAACCTGCTGCACTACAGCCTCGGCGTCTGGCTGGCCCTGGCCTCCACCGCGGCGCTCTTCCTCGGCACCCCCGGCCTCTACTGGGTCCTCGCCATCGCAGTCGGCGGCGCCTACGCCCTCGCCGCGGCCCTCGAACGCCGCCGCCTCGTACAGCACGCAGGGCATCCCCAGCACTGACGGTCCGCCTCGGCGCGGGCGCCGGCCGAACCAGGGGTCCTTCCACAGCCGGGGCCGAGGAGCCACATGTTCACGGAATGGTCCTCGGCGGTACCGGGCAGCCGCAGGACTTCGAGGCGCGGGGGATCAGCATGGCCCCGCGCCGGAGCGGGATCCAGGCCCGGGGGGTGCGAGCTGCTGCCGCAGGGCGGCGATCTCGGCTCGTAGCGCGGCGACGTCCTTCTTGTCGGCGGCCTGGTCGTCCTCGCGCAGGCTGCCCGCTCGACGCCGAGCTCCTCGAAGTCCCTGAGGGAAGCCCGCTGTTGCGGGAGCGGCGCCTGACCACCGATTCCCAGGGCACGCCCATCGAGTGGTCCGACGACCGCTACCGCTCGGACATCGCGACGGTGACCGTGACCAATACGCGAAGCTCCCGCACCGCCATGCTCTGAGGGCGGGAGCCCTCGCGACTCCCCATGCCGGGCGACCACGTCCCGAGCCGGGCGCCGGATACGGACCGGGAGGTCTGGCGGACGGAGTGTGTCCGCCGGGAGATCGTGGCCATCAAGGAGCAACTGCACTGCAGCGCGATCCTGCTGCTCGGCCACGACCTCGACCGGCTGACGGAGGCCGCATCGATCGCGGCCGCGCACGGCTACTACGGGGTGACGGCGATCTGCTGGGCCGGGTCGGTGGTGTCCGCGACCGTGTAGACGGCGTTGAAGGTGGAGCTCGTCGTGCTGGTCGGGCAGCCGAACCCTCCGGTGATCTTGACCGGGACCGAGGCGTTGGTGAAGGTCAGGGAAGGCGGGGCGCCGTTGGCCCAGGCGCCGGGGACGCTCGCCGCGGCGGTCGGCGCGGCGACGACCGTACAGGTCGCCAGACCGGTCGTCTTGACCACGAGGCCGCCCGTCGGGACGGTCATGGTGGCCGTGATCGGTGTCCCGTTCTGCATGGAGACCGCCCAGGTGCCGCTGGTGGTGACGGTCGGGGTCACGCCCGGCATGCTCGAGGTACAGGAGCCGTACGTCGGGGCGGATATCGGGGAGGAGACCGGGCCTGCCGGGTTGTGGTTGCCGGGGGCGCCCGGGACGGTGCCCGTGGACACGGAGACCGAGCAGGTCACGGTGACCGAGCCGGCCTTGAGGGTGGCCTTGCCGCTCAGTGTGGCCGTGAAGGCGTGGTCGGCCGGGGTGACGGTGGTCGAGTCGGCTGCCCGTAACGGTAAGGGTGCGGCGGTCGCGGAGACGGCGCCGAGGGCCAGCGCGCCGGCGGCGGCGAGGCCGAGGGCGAGCGTGGTGGGTGTGCGGCTCATGGCTGTGCTCCTTGGGGATCGGAGAGCGGTGCGGGGGAGGGGGTGTCGTCCGGTGCGGGCGGAGCGGATTCCGCGGTTCTGCCGGATCCGGCAGAACCGCCGGCCTCGGCGGACTTGGGCGTGCGCGGCTGCCAGGCGAACATGAGGCCGCCGCCGAGGATGCCGAGCAGGGTCCCGATGAGGAATCCGCCGAGGTTCGACAGCACCAGCGCGGCGGTGGCGATGAGCGTGGTGACGACTCCGGCGAGTGTGCGGTAATGGGGGGCGAACCAGACGGAGACGCCGAGCACGATCATGACGAGGCCCATCAGGACGGACGGGATCCCCGACACGCCCTGAGTGAGCATGACCTTCAGCGGGGCGAGCGGCAGGGCGCAGATCTCGGCCCCGGCGAGGACGGCGGCGAGTCCGCCCCAGAACGGCCGGCTGCGGCGCCACCGCCGGAACCGCGTCCGGCAGGCAGTCAGAAGCATTCCTTCTTGCCCTTGCTGATCTTCATGTTCAGGCCGGAGAGCGTGAAGGTGCCGGCGTTGGTGGCCCACGCCGTCTGCCGCAGATCGGTGATGCGAACGGTGTCGGCCTGCTGGGCGAACAGATCCTGCATGCCCTGGGCGTCGGACGGGCCCTTGTCCACGGTGGAGGCGTCGCGGCCGATCTCGATGTTCGTGAAGGTCGCGTTGCCGGAGAGCTGGGTGGCGTCGACGAAGAGGTTCGTCGCCTCGACCGGGGTCTTCTGACCTGCGGTCAGGTTGAGCGAGACGTCGCCGATCAGCGGGAGCGAGGTGACCACCGACTGGCAGAGGCTGTGGAGCCTGGCCTCCTTGATGGCGGTGACCGCCACCGGGATGAGCTCGTCGCGGGCGTTGACGTCGACGCTGCCGTACTGGACGAAGCCCTCGCCGGTCAGGCTCTGGGCGGAGACCTTGAACTGCTGGCCCGAGACGGCGAAGGAGGCGGCGAGCGCTCCTTGGGCGAGGGCGATGCCGAGGGCGGCGGTGACGGCGACGGCCGGGACCGTCAGGACGGCGAAGCGCCGCCATCTCACCCTGCCGCCGTCTAAGTCGTGTTTCATGACAGATCCCCCTTGGGTGGGGTGGAGTGGGGGTGGGTTTGATGCGACCTGTGTCGCTGTGTTGTGATCCGTGCGACCGGGTCGCGGTTGATCGTTACTCACCGGTATGACCGTGGGGTTGAATGTAAGAGTGCCAATGGGGATTGGCAAGGTTGCGCGAACACCCCCTTTAGGCCAAGTCCCTACTGCTCCGTACGCAGCAGTGCGGCGACTTCCGCCTCCACCCTCCGAGCCATCGCCCGCGCGAATTCCGCGGCCACGACCTCGCCCGCCACCGGGCGCAGCGCCGCCGCCGCCTCCGTGACGTGTTCCAACTGCTCGGCCGAAAGCTGCTCCAGCCCCTCGGGGCCGATCACATGCCGCCGGAACAGCTCGACGAACCGGTCCGCGAGCGCCGCCGCTTGAGTCTGGACGAAGTCCCCCGCGTCCAGGATCTCCGCGAGCGGCACCCCCTGCCGCACGAGCGCCAGCGTCGCCTCCAGCAGCCGTCGGCTCGGGAAGGTGACGGTGTCCCCGTCGACGCGAACGTACTCCAGCGCCGCGGCCCGCCGCGTGTCCTGGGGCGTCGCCGCCGGGCCGAACATCTTCCGCAGCTCGGCAACGTTCATCGTGACGGGCACCTCCTGAACCCAGTCGCGGGTCATCTCCCGTTCCAGTCCGAGGAGTTGGGCGATGCCGCCGCCCTGCTCCCAGGCTGCCAGCAGCTCCGCGATGCCGTTCACCGTGTAGCCGCGGCCGAGGAGGTCGTCGATCAGCCGCAGCCGGGCCAGGTGATCGTCGGAGTACCAGGCGATCCGGCCCTCCCGGCGGGGTGGGGGCAGCAGTCCACGCTCCTGGTAGTAGCGCAGATTGCGGACTTTCACGCCGGCTGCCCGGGCCAGCTCCTCCCGGCGATACTGCGCCCCGCCCGCTGCCACTGGTTCCCCCGCCGCCTCGCTGCTCACGGCCCCGAGCCTAGAGGGTGTCTTCAAATGATCTCGGGTGGTGGATCACGGGGTCGTGATACACCGCCATGAACTGTCCGATGCTGAGTGGGAGTTCGTCGGGTCGCTTCTGCCCGTGTCCTCGGGTGGAAGGAAGCGGCTGTCCGGGACAACGCCATCCGGCTGGTGGAGCAACCGCACCACGGCGGGCACCAGGAAGGTCGGGATGAAGCTCAGCAACGGCAGGTGGTGGGCAACTCGTCCGGCGCCTTCCGACGACTCCAGCGCCGACTGGACCCCTGTGGTGTCGCTCAAGGTCTGCTACGGCTGACCGGCGCCCCAACCCCGCGGGCCGATACAGCTAGGGAACCACCGGCCCGTGTTCATGGAGGAACGACAGGACCGCCGAGCGGCTGGAGGCCAGCAGTTCCGTACGGTCGAACCATGCCTGTGACCGAACACCCGCGTTCCGCAGGCCCTTGAAGCCCTTGAGATGCACCGTGACCATCCCGTTCGGCTGGACCCCGGCCGTCACCCAGTGTGGGCCGGGCGCCCCCGGCCCGAGAACCTCGATGCGCACCCGCACGTACAGCGGGAGCTGGCTGCCGAGGGTCACTCCCTCGCCGGGCGGGACGCTGAGCAGCCCGTGGATGGTCAGGTCGTCTCCGTACCAGGCGCCCGAGGTGAGCTGGAGGTGGGTGCTCCGGCGGGGGCGGATGAAGTAGAAGCAGCTGCCCCATTCCGCGTCGGAGTCCTCGGCGCGGCGCCAGGCGGTGAGCTGGAACCCCTGGTCGTTGGAGCAACCGGGGCGTACCAGGTGCTCGTCGAGCGTGAGGGTGCAGCGGAAGACGGCGGCCTGTCCCGGCGGGATCTTTGCCTGGGCGGGGCTGATCTCCAGACTGGCCCCCCGGGGCAGTCCGCGTGGGCACAGGTAGGCCGTCTCCGTGTCCGTCGCGTCGTTGTGCACCTGGAACAGGAACTCGATGGGGGAGTACGGGCTTCCGGACACCGGCTCGAACTCGTCCACGTTCTTCTGCGCGTTGTTGTTCTGCAACCGGACGTCGTCCGAGGACAGCGCCAACGTGTCCCCGGTGGCCGGGTCGACTGCGCTGGGGATGGTCCAGTCGATGATCTCGGCACGCAGGCACTGGTGGGCATTGGTCGCGGGTGTGACGTTCCAGGTGAAGGCGGCCGTCTCCCAGTTGTTGGCGGGGACCTGCGTCAGGGTCATGGTGTCCCGTTCGATCCAGCGGCCCGCGTCTCCGGCTCCGGGCGGATCACAGATGAACCAGCGCACCTTGACGTCCTCGGCCGGAACATTCCCGGCGTTGTGCGGGCGGACCACGAGGAAGTGCGGCAGAGTGCCCGTACTGGGGAAGCGCACCTTGTCGCCCTGGTCGACCGGCGTGCCCTCGGGGTAGACGTCGGGGATGGCGGGGTCGGGGTTGTCGCCGGGCCAGTCGACCCAGATGTCGGGGCTGCGCCAGGAGGGCACATTGTCCTGGAAGAAGAGGTCGATGAACTCGGCGGCCTCCCGCGCGATCCTGACGCGCGCGATGGGGATGGTCCCGCCGCGGATGAAGCGCAGTTCGGCCAGCTCGGCCGTCGTCCCCTTGACCGGGAACTCCACACCAGCGGCGAAGCTCCAGGCGTCACCGGCGGTGGTGAGTTCGCCGCCCAGGTTCAGCAGGTGGGCCTCGCGCCGGTACAGGCCGTTCACGGCCCAGCGGCGGTCGGTACCAGGCCGAAGTACGTTGGTGACGAGCACGGTGGGGGTCGGCGGCAGTTTCTGGGAGAAGACGGTGCCGGGGGCGCGGAGTTCGACGAGATCGACGACTCCTCCATCGCTGCCCAGGTGCACCTTCATCAGCTGTCCGACCGGCACTCCCGTACCCACGGCCGCCTGGACGTCACTCTTCATCGTGTCGTCCCAGTGCTCCACGGGCGCGAGCCATGCCTCGGTGGTGGTGGGCCCCGACGGCGCGGGCATCGGCACGTCGATGACCCGGTTGCGGTGCGGATCGGACGGGTTGTCCTCGATCCAGCCGAGAGACCACTTGGACCAGCCGCAGAAGTGGTTGAATTCGGTGTAGGGACCGCCCGCCATGTGGCACCACTCGTCGAGGTACTGCACGTCGTCGCGATAGTCGGTCTCCTTGTACAGATCCGGAAGGCCGAGTGTGTGCCCGAGCTCGTGCGCCATGACTCCGGGATCGAACTGGTCGAAGCGTTGCCCGACCACCGTGTCCGTTCCCATGGTTACCGTGGGCAGCAGGAAGGACGGGTTGTGCAGGTCCCGCGCCTGGTGCTCGCGGCGGAACATGCGCAGCCGCGCGAAGTCGACGGGGCTGGTGCAGTTCCACCGGTCAGCGGCGGGCACGGGGTTGCCCGTGGGATCCGTCGCGGGGCAGCTGCCGACGAAGGCGATCATCATGACGTCGAATGCGGCGAACTGGGCCCCCACGGCGATGGGGTTCCACCCCATGGTGGCGCGCACACGGTCCATGGCCGCGGTGAACACGTCGTCGGCCAGCGCCGCGTGATCCTCCAGCGTGTTCTCGTTGTCCTTCGTGCTGGTACTGCCCGCGACGGGTGCGGCCGTGTCCCATCCGGTTCCGCCCAGCCGCTGGGGTGCCAGGGCCTCCATCCTGGCGCCTGAGCCTCCTTTGCGCTCGGTCAGGTCGATCCGTGCGGTCGCCCTCAGCGCCGCGGTGTCCTCGGTCACCACGGGTACGTCGGAGAAGTCCGGCTCATTGAGCCCAGGGCCCTCGCCGGCGTCGAACCGGGTGGCGGCCAGGCACGCGCGCAGACCGGCTTCGATGCCGGCGGCGTCGTCAAGGACCCCGTCCACGGCGCCGGTCCCTGTCAGGCCCAGCGCGGTGAGCGCGGCCGGGGGAGCGCCCGGCGCGGTGAGGGTGACGGTCCCCTTGCGGATCGCCTGCGACGGAGCGGACGGGGCCACCCTGAACTGCCCTTGCAGGCTCCCGAACCGGGTGTCGTCGTCGTTGTCGCGGATCCGCCGGAAGACCACGTCCTCCAGCAGCCTGGGTGCGCCCGGGAGCGCCGCCTCCGCCGCACGCACCGCGGCGGTGACGTGCGTTCCCAGGGCGGCGAGAAAGACGGTCTCGTCGTCGCCCTGGAGGTGGGTGCGGTTCAGTGCGCCGAAGCCCAGATTCAGCGTGTGCGCCTGGCCCGTCTGGTCCACCACATCGACCTGCAGTGTCTCCGACCCGGTGAACTGGACGGTCACCGGGTACGCCGGGTGGGTCCGGGAGGTCCAGAGCGCCGCGAATTGCATGGCGTAGTCCTTGCCGGTGCCGACCCGGGGATGGGTGCGCAGGGTCAGGGACTCGGAACCGTCGAAGGCAGGCGGGGCGATCGGGTCGAGGGGGATGACCGCCTCGACGCCGCCGGGGTGGTACTCGTCGGTGAAGTACGAGGCGATGGGGCGGGGAAGGACCAGGGGTCTGCTGAGCGTTCCCAGATCGACGCCGAAGACACGGAACCGGGTGGTGAGCGTACGGAAGCTGTTCTCGTCGTAGTAGTCGGTGACGGTGTCGTACACGTGCTGTCGCATCAGCGCGTGCAGCTTGGACTGGTCCGGGTCGCTGAAGGTCTGGCCCGGCTCCGTCACAGTGAACACCGCGATGTTCCAGTTCGGGTTGGCCTTCCCCGGCTGGTGCCGGCGGCCGTGGAACGTCATCGAAGCCGCTCCCACGGCCTCGATCCCCGGCCCTTCCGCCGCCGCTTCCGGCGGTACCCCGTGGATTTCGCTGGTGTACGTATCCAGGGCCCAGGCTTCCAGGAGAGCCTTGCGGGGGCGGACCAGCAGCATCCGGTCCGTGCGAGGTGAGCCGGGTACGAGGAGGGTGCCGCCGCCCTGTCCGAGGTAGCGCTCGAACTCCACGTTCAGCCGGTGGTCGAGCAGAGCGACCCGGTCCCCGTGCTCGGAGAGCGCGGCGAGATGGCGCCCCAGGGGATACAGCGCGGTGACCGACCAGCCCAGTAGGGCGCCGTGCCGACGTTCGCAGGGCTCGTTCTCCGGGCGGCCGGGGGAGGGGCGCCCGTCGTCCGGGCGGCCTTCCCCGGCCTGGGCGTAGGGCACCTTGAGAAGCTCACCGCCCTTGCGCGCCACCACGAGCCAACGGCCGTCCAGCACCGTGGCGGCCGTTACCCGGGTCACCTCCTCCGGGCCGTCCTCCAGACCGGTCATCTCGAGCGTGTCGCCGTCGGAGTTGGTGGGGAATCCGATCAGGGCCGCCCCATGGGACGTGTCGACCGCCAGCAGTGCGTCGCCATGCACCGGATCGCAGGGCCGCAGCGAGGCCAAATGCGAGAACGGCAGCCGGGCCCGACGGACCACCCCCGCGCCGTGCTCGTCCAGCTCGCTGAGGACGGCACCACCGCCGCGACCGTAAGCGGACACCGCGAGCACCGCTCCGTGCGTGGCGATCAGGTGCGTGACCTTGCCGCCGAGGTCGGCGGCCAGCAGCCGGGCGCTCGGCTCGCTGCCGACCTCGGGAAGACGAAGCGCCCACACTGTATGGTCGGCCAGAGCGGCCAACACCTCGAACGGTGCACGTTCACCGCGGGGTTCCAGCAGCGACACCTGGGCATCCAGCTCGTACGCGGCCAGCTCCTCGGGGAGCCCCTGGGACTTGCCGCCGGAATCGAGGAGTTCGTCGAATCCGTAGACGAACACCCTCCCGCCCTGACCGACCGCGACCCGGGTGTCCTGCCCGAACAGAGCCACCGGTCCGATTCGCCCCGCACCCTCGGGGCCCTTGTACGTAGAAGCACCGAAGCCCTGCATTGCGAAGCTCCAGGAGTAAGGAGTCGGTTCACCGCCGGCAACCGGGAGTCGCCCCCTCCCCACCGTTCACTTTCATTGAACACCGTCACCCTCGGAGCCGCATGGTGGGGGCGTTACGCATCCTGAGACGTATGGAGTGTGCGGTCGGCGCCGGAGATGTGTGAATCACGAAGTACTGCGGCCGGCCGAGCTTCGACGATGCACGCAACTCCGATGCGGTGGAACTCTGTCCGATACGTCGCTCGGCATGAGCCGTGCGCCGTCGCTCATCACTGCGCCAGCGCTCGCCTTGCCCCCGCACGCATCCGGGTCCAGCGCGGAGAGAGGGAGGTTTGGAAACGGGGATGGAGGGGGAAGCGCACGAGCGGAGTCCGCAATGACCACCGCATCTACCCGCCGCCGCCACAGTTGCTGCCGCCCGGTGGGCCGGGCGTTGGTCGCCGTATTGCTGTTTCTCGGGGGAAGCGCCTGTGCAGGCGCGGCGTCGGCCGACGAGACTCCGCCCGACCTCCCATTCGCACAGCGGGCACGCCACCATGCAGCCCGACAAGATCCCGCCGCAGGACTACGCTGCCGACGGCATCGCTCGTGTCGAGGCCGCGGCCAACGTGGATGTCGCCGTCCACTGGAACGCGATGCACCAGTACCACTTCACCTCGCTCGTCGACACGACGGCCGGCGGTACGGGTGCCTTCATCAACCCGAGCGGCACGCTGGTCACCTCAGCCGATGCCGTCCGGCTGGACCGGGAACGCATCACCGTGTACGCGGTCAACCAGGCATGGCACCAGGCCGCAGGGATGCCGCTGCCTGCGGACCCGTACAAGCCGGCGCACGTAACCGGCAACCCCGGGCTCGAAGCGGCCGTCAACAGTTGCTACCGGCCGGACAACCCGGATGCGGACTGTGCCGTCTTCATCACACCCCAGATCACAGTCCACCCCTGCACCGAGGCCGGCAAGCCACTGAAGGCGACCCTTCTGTCGACCTGGGGCTCGGTGGCGGTGCTTGCCGCCGCCGCCCCTGGCAAGACAGCCACCGTCGCGCTGGGGCCGACCCCGCAGGCCGGCAGGCCTTGGACCGCGATCGGCTGGCGCACCACACCCACCGCGACAGCCAATCCGGCCATCCTGGAGGGCCGGTACAGCGCGCAGGGAGCAGTGTCGTCCGAGGACATCGCCAAACTGCGGAACCAATTGGGAACCGGGATGTCCGGCTCGTTTCTCGTGAATGACCGCGGTGCGGTGACCGGCAGGCTGAGCCTCGCCGGTCGTTCGGCGGCCGTCATGCCGGCCGATCGGATAACGGCGGCGCTGGACGACAGCGGCGTGCAGCCCGCGCGTGGCCCTGGCGACTCCAGCCTGGTCAACGGACTGTTGCTGTACGCCAAGCACGAGTACCGCCACGCCGCGAAATGGCTGCACAGCGCCGCGGAAGACACGGGGCAGGGCGTAGTGGCCGCCCGCTATCACGAAGCCGCCCACGACAGTTCCGGCAAGTCGGCCGACATGAGTGACGAAGCCGACGCGCACACCGGGCACAGTGTTTCCGACTCCGGCACCAACTGGCCCCTGATCGGGCCGCTCATCGGGCTTGCCGTCCTGGTCGTCGGCGTGCTGCTGTTCGCTTTGAGGCGCAGGAGACTGCGCCCCGCCGAGGAGACGGGCACGGCTGGTCCGTCGCCCGCCGGCATCAGGGACGTGCTCAACGTGCCGAGCGGCACAGCGCATCTGGTCTTCTTCTCGTTGCCCGACCGGATGAAGGCGCAGGAGCACACCTTCACCCGAGTTCTCGACACCGTACAGCTGCCCAAGAACTGACCCGAGCCCGTACGTGGGTCCTTCCCGCAACCCGGAATGTGGAGGTACCTCTCATCGACGTCAACCGGGGGTGTCAGCAGGCACTTGCGGGACGGGCGCCCGATTGTCCGTCGTCCAGACCGGTGCGATCCCGCCCCCCATACCGTGAGAAGGTGCACTTTCAGGTCGAAGCGCTCACCCTTCAAGGTGGCGGAGGGCCCAGTTCCGGTCGCTCGGCGTCGGTTCGGTCCGCCAACGAGCCCGTAGGACTCCGTCGTTGTCGGGCATGACAGCGGTGAACAGAGGAACACGTTCACCCGCATAAGCGGACAAGAGTGCGGCGGTGTGGGCGCTGGATATCCGGGCGGTCAGCTCCGGGAACTCGTCCTCGTCGGCGATGGCGCTGAAGATGTGGCCGTCCTTGTCCTGCCAGACGCCTTCGAGGAGGCCTTCGGTGGGGAGGGCTCCCAGGACGGAGTCGAGGTCGGAGGACAAAGGCGGCCACACAGCCAGGCGGGCCCGGGGAGCCAGTCCGGCGCGAACCGTGTCGACGGTGTCGCGGGTGAGGTGGTGCCATCGTGAGGCGCCTGCGAGATACGTCTCCTCGAGGATTCCGGCGCTGCCGTTGGCGACTGCCCGGTGCAGGTCGGCCCAGAAGTCATCATCGCCGGGCCGCTGGACGCCTTCCTCCTCGGCCTTGAAGCCGTACGGTGAGGCACCCAGGCGTTCTGGGAACAGCCCGATCGCGCGGGTCCGGGCCAGCGCCTCCGCGCAAGGCCGGCTGCTGCTGATGTAGAGGTACTGGTCCCACCCCACGTGGACCGCGAACGTGTCCTCCACCTCCAGTCGGCACCAGGCACCGCTGTCGCGCAGCATGACCCGCACCAGCTCCAGCCCGATGTCGAGCGGCGCCTCTGCTCCGTCGTGGAAGCCGGTCGAGCCGAACGGGAAGAGCCCGTCCAGCCCAAAACCGTCCACCGGAGGCTCGACGCCGAAGTGCGCGAGGGACGGAACCTGCGGTTCGCGTACGGCCAGGTGATCGATGCCTGTGTCCCCGGCGAATGCCGCGACCGCCTGAAGATAGGCCGCCTCGACCTCGCCGTGGTCGCTGACGGTGTCCTCGGGCCCGGTGTAGTGCCCGTGTCCATCGCGGTCGGCGGGATCGTACTTCGTAACGCGGAATACGTAGGGCAGCACGGCCCCATCTTTCAGCATGGGCGACTCGATGACCGGTACGTCGTCATCTGAGTCGGCTCAGCTGGAGAATCGCGAAGACCAGTAGCGAGACACCACAGCAGGCTTCGAGTACGCGTACGGCCAGTGGTGGCAGCGCCCGGCGCAGCACCACGATGAACCCCGCCGCGATCAGGCACCACAGTATTGAGGAGGCCATGAACCCGGCAAAGAAGACGCTCAGCTCCGCCGTGTCGGCCTGGCCCAGCACGGCGGTCAGCCCGCCGGCAGCGCCCGACCAATAAACAACGTTCCATGGGTTCGCCAGGGACATGCCCGCTCCCACGGCCATGGCATTGCGATCCTGTTCGGCGTACGGTTCCGCCGTCGGATCGGGCCCCTTCCGCGCGAGCGCGTCGCGTAGGCCTGCCGCCCCCAACCAGGCCAGCAGCAAGCACCCGGCCACGGTGAGCGGCACGCGCAAGGCCGGTACCGCGAACAGCGCCCCCACCCCCGCCAGGCCGAGCACCGCCCAGACGGCGTCGCCCAGCAGCGAGCCGACCTGGACCGCGAAGGCTGGGCCGAACCCGCCCCGGATTCCACGCCGCAGAGACTCGCTGAACACCGCGCCCGGTGCCGCGTTGAACACCAGCCCCAACCACAGAGCCACCATGAAGATCTCAGTCATGCCGGCCACTGTGGCGGGGGCGGGCCGTGCGGTCTTGTCAGATGTTGATCTGAGACAGCCGACGGTACCGGCCCGGTGTGACGGCGTAGGCCGCGGCGAAGTGGCGGTGGAAATGCGCCTGGTCGGCGAAGTCGAGCACGTGCGCGACGTCGGCGACGGGCTCACCCTTGCGCAGCCGGCGCCGCGCCTCGGCCAGCCGGGCCGACAGGTGCCAGGCGTATGGCGGGGTGCCGGTGGCGCGGGTGAACGTCCGGATCAGATGCTCCCGGGACATCCCGGCCTCATCGGCCAGCTCGGCCAGCCGTGGCGCGCCGGACAGGTCGGTTCGGAGCCGGTCGAGCACCGCGGCGATCCGGGCCTCAGAGGGTTCTGGAGCACGCATGCGCCGCCCTGCGGCCAGATCGAGCAGCTGCGACAGCACGAACACGAGCCGCTCCTGGATCAGCACGGCGGATTCGGCGGGCGGAGGGTGTCCGTCCGGTGCCGACTCGCGGAACGCTCTGGCCGCCGCGAGGAACTCGTCGCGCAGGTGTGGAGAGCGGACGACGTGCCGTTCGAAGTCGACCGGGGCGTCGCGGGTCAGCGAGTGCACCACCGTTGGCGGGACGTACCAGCTCACGGCCGCGAAGGACGCGTCGGGCGGGACCTGGGTGGTGCACGACTGGACCTGGCCGGGGTTGTAGACGGTGAACTCGTCCAGGTTCACGTCGAACGAGGTGCGATCCAGCCGGACTCGCTCCAGGCCGCAGAGGTTGACGCTGATCACGTACTCGTCGTGGCTGTGCCGCGGGAAGCCGCCCGACGGGGGACGCACTACCACCGTCAGCTGGCCTGCGCCCCATTCCGTGACGTGTATACGCAGAGAGTACGGCAGGCAGCAGGTGTGGCCGGATGGGGTCGGAACCGTGTTCGATCATGCAAGCTCGCTGATCGATACGACAACGGCTTCTGATGCTTTGCCGAGCGTTCAGCTCGCCTGGCGGTGCTTGTCGATGAGGCCGGAGACGGCTTGTCGGCGCTCAGAGCCTGACGACTCCTTCGCAGAGCACAAGAACTCCGATGGCGGCGATCACCACGGCCATCACGCCGGCGGCATGGTTCTCCAACCACCGTCTGACCCTGATCAGGGGTACGAGGACCCGATCGCCCAGCAGCACATGGAGCACCACGGGCAGGGCTACGGTGCTGGCGGCGCACACGGTGAACACCGCGAAGGCCACCACGGCGCTCGTGGTCGGGGGCTCGGCCGACCCGACCGCAAGGCCGGCGGCAGCGGAGAGCAGAAGGATCTTCGGGTTGGCCACCGACAGCAGCAGTCCGAGCCGGAACGCCCTGGACGGGCTTGCATCGGCGAGAAGCCGCATCCAGCCCGGCGCCGCCCTGCCGTGTCTGGTCAGCCATTGCCGGAGCCCGAAGAGGATCAGGAGCAACCCCAGCACCACTCTGGCCCAGGCGACCCAAGCGTGTCCCTCCGCGGGACGCTGAGCGACTGAAGCCAGCGCGGCGCACGAGCCCGCGGGCACGACGATCCCGATGACCCAGCCGGCCAGGAAGGCACTGCTGGCCGCTCGGGGTCGGGGGGTGAACTGCATGAAGAGAGCGGGGATGAGGGTGAACGGCGACAGAGCGATTACCGTCGCGAAGAACACGACCTCACCGAATGCCACGGGCACCGCCTTCCGCCGCCTTCGTCGTTCGTGCGTGTACGAACAGCCGCCTTGTCCTGCGTGTGCCCGCATGTGCGGGTTGGGGGCTCAGGGCGGGAGCCCGGGCGGTTCCCCGAGGATGCCATACGGCTCGGTGGATCCGGCGGCATCGACCTCCCGTGGATTTCCCGGGCTCCCCGGTGTGCGTCGGGGCCGCTGCGCCCTGGCTCTCGAACAGCACGTCAGCCCGTGCCGCGGCGTCCCCCGTGCGCAGGCGGTGAATGGCGTCGGCATCCGTGGTGGAGCGACGCCACAACTACCGTTTCACCACCAAGCCGGTCGACATCGGGGGCGCGGTCGTACCGGGCGGCGGCGAACTGGTACTTGTGGCTCTGGCCGATGCCGACCAGGACCCCGCGCGCTTCCCCGGCGCCGAACGATTCGACGTCCGCCGCGACGCGCGCGGCCACCTGGCCTTCGGCCACGGCATCCACTACTGCCGGGGTGCGCCGCTGGCACGTCTGGAGGGCCGGGTCGCGATCGGCGCCCTGCTGCAGCGCTGCCCCGACCTCGCACTCGACGCCGATCCCGCCACGATCACCTGGCGGGGCGGCATGCTCATCAGGGGACCGGAGGCGCTGCCCGTCCGGCTGCGGTGACAGCCGAGCCCTTCCGCTTCGTGCGGACGAGCCGCCTCTCGGCCACAGATTGACCTGTGACATCGAACCTTCAGCGACTGCCATCCAACTCTCACCACGCCCTGGACGCTGGTCGGCCGACTGTGGATCACGTTGGGCTCTTGCGGATGCACAAGCCTTCCAGCAGCGCGGTCAGGTAGCGGCGGGCGGTCTCGACGCGGGCGGTGGGAACGCTGTGGACGTTCGCGGCGTAGGCGATTCCACACATGAGCGGGACCAGGTCGTCGGAGGTCAGGTCGGCGCGCACAACCCCGGCGTCGTGGGCCCGCTCGAGCAGCTGTCCGCCGACCGACCACAGGGTCCGCTTCAGTTCGGTGGTGCGAGGCAGCGCGTCCGTGGGCGCGGCGGTGACCGTGGACAGGGAAGCGTCGGTGACCTGCGCTTCGATGGTGCGGGTCAGGAAGTCGGAGAGGGCGCGCCAGGGATCGTCATCGGCCAGCGCCTGTTCGCCGTGGGTGGCGAGCGCCTCCAGTGAGGGTGTGGCGACGGTCTCCAGGAGCGCCTCGGCGGTGGGGAAGTGGCGGTAGACGGTGCCAACGCCCAGTTGGGCGCGGCGGGCGACATCGTTGAGCTGCAGCGGTGTGCCTTCGTCCACGAGAGCGCGGGCCACAGCGACGATCCGGTCCCAGTTGCGGGCGGCGTCCTTGCGTAGTGGGGCGGTCGTCATGGGAGAAGTTTATCTGGATAGTTCATCCGCATTGCAGCGGCGCGCGAACCTGACGTGCCACTCGTTTTCTCCATGGGCAACTCCGTGGCGAGCCCGCACGATTGCGTGAGCTCACTGCGGGTCGCCATCGCCGACCTCTTCACGCCTCGGGGATGACCGCTCGCTGCGCTGAGGAGCCGCTGAGGAACCGATCCGCGTTGCGGTCATGCTGACCGGCTTCGGATCTTGTCACCCCGCCGTGAGTGGCGCGAGGCGCTCACTGAGATGGCGGACGGCTGCGGCGATGCGGGGATCCGTTGCCGAGCGGAACGGGGCGACCGGGTGTGCCTGGGGTCCGATGACGACGCCGGTCCGGCCGGTCAGCGAGCCGTCGGTCGCGGCGAAGATCGAGGGCTTGGCCGCCACGGACGCCGGGCCTGAGGTCGAGCGTTCGAACTTCCGCCGGACCAGCGGCCACAGCAGCCGCAGCCCTGGTGAGACGATCTTCGGATCGCGCATCGTGCCGTTGGTCATGTCGGTCGCGGCGCCGCCAGGGTCTGCTGCGAAGACCGAGACGCCCGTACCGTCGAGCCGGCCGGCCAGCTCCAGCGTGTAGGCGAGGTTGGCGAGCTTGGCGCGGCCGTACCAGTGGAAGCCGTAGTAGCCGCCGGGCGGCTCGACGTCCTCGAAGACGCGCTTGGCGACGCCGATCGCGCCCGAGGTGACGTTCGCGATCCGGCTCGGCCCACCGGCTCGCAGTGCGGGCAGCAGCAATTCGGTCAGCAGGTACGGCGAGAGGTGGTTGACGGCGAACGTGGCCTCGATCCCGTCGACCGAGTCCTGCCGGTCCGGGAACATCGCCCCGACGTTGTTGACCAGCACGGTCAGTGGACCGGTGGCGGCGATCCGGTCGGCGAGAGCGCGGACCGCGTCGAGCGAGGCGAGGTCGGCGGCCAGGAACTGGGCGGGATGCGCCGGTGTCGTGGCGTTGATCCGTTCGATCGCACGAGCACCGCGCTCGGCGTTGCGCCCCACCACGGTGACCGCAAGGCCTGCGGCGGCCAGCCCCAAGGCGGTCTCCAGTCCGATTCCCGCTGTTCCTGCCGTGACCACCGCTGTCCGCTTCATCACACGACCCGTTCCGTATATCTGGATAGGTTATCCGGTTGATGCCACCCTAGCAGATCCGGATGACCTATCCGGTTTGAGTCGGGGTTGGGGGTTGGGGGTTGGGGTTGGGTGGCGTGGCGTTCGGCACCCGGATGAGCAGGACGGCGCTCCGGTGCTCACAGTGACCGATGGGGTCGCGCTGCCGGTCGAGCCGTCTCGTAGCTCGACCTGTGCCGGGGTCGGGCCCCGGCGGGCAGTCGGGCCCTCGGCCGGCTACGAGCCGGAGATCGCAACCGTCAAGGTTCCCTTGCACCACAGGGCGGGACGCCAACGTCCCGCCCCCGGATTGCGGCGTGTTGGGCATCCGTGCCGACACTTCTGAGTACGCGTACTCAGGTCTCCGCGGATAGCGGCGGCGAGAGTGGGGGCACCCCAACGACTGGAGACGATCGTGTCCATGCCCCGCAGGATCAGCCGACCCGCCACCGCCTTCCGAACCGGCAGGGTCCGGGCCGTCGCCGCTGCTCTCGCCGGCGCGGCCGCCGTCGTGGCACTCACCGGATGTTCCTCGTTCGAGTACCAGGAGGACATCTGCAGCAGTGGCGAGTACCCCGTCCTGACAGTGAACGGCACCGGTTCGGCGTGCGTCTCGGACGGTGCAGCGCCCCCGGCGGGATTCACGCGATACCCGGAGGGCAAGGTGCCGCAGCAGGTCGACGACGAGTGGGACGTCTACTGGCGTACCCACACGCTCGACAAGGACGGCAAAGTGCCCGTGTCGAGCTGACGCTGCCCTTCCTGATCGTGGCCATGCCGCGGGTCGTCGATGCCGCTGCCGCGCGTCGGCTGAACGCCCGGTTCGCCATCCGCCTGTGGGGCGGGGCCCGCTTCGGCGTCACGCTCAAGGACGGCACGGTGTCCGCCGGCCCGCAGCCGCCGGACCGCCCGGACTGCACGATCCTCACCGAGCCGGTCACGTTCCTGCTGATGGCGCTCGGCCGCTGCGAGCCCTGGGGCGCCATCGCCCGGGGCCGCGCACTCTCCTGGGGCCGCAAACCCTGGCTCGCTCCCCGCTTCCCGGCGCTCTTCGTGGCGCCGTAGCCCGACACCCGTATCCGTATCCGGTCCGCGTCCGCATGCGCACGCGGACGCGGATACGGACAGTGCGGTGGCGCTCCGCACGCTCCGGACGGAGAACGCTTCCCGTGAGGCGATCGCCGCCGCTACCGTCGCGGCATGCCACCTGTCACTCTCCTCGTCGTCGGCGCCGGCGACCGTGGTACTGGGTACGCACGATGGGCACTTCGGCACCCTGAGCGCGCGACGGTCGTGGCCGTCGCCGAGCCCCGCGACGTCCGCCGGACGAGGTTCGCGCAAGCGCACGGCATCGCGCCGCAGTACGCGGTGGCCGACTGGAAGGAGCTCCTCGGCCGCGGCAGGATCGCCGACGCGGTGCTGATCTGCACCCCCGACCGTCTGCATGTGGAGCCCGCCGTGGCGTTCGCCGCCCTCGGGTACCACATCCTGCTGGAGAAGCCCATGGCCCTGGACGAGAGCTCCTGCCGGGCGATCGTCGAGGCGGTGGAACGGGCCGGAGTCATGCTCGCCGTCGGACACGTGCTGCGCTACACCCCGTACACCCGCGCCCTGAAGCGGATCGTCGACTCCGGCCGGCTCGGCAGGATCATGAGCGTCCAGCACCTGGAACCGGTCGGCTTCTGGCATCAGGCGCACTCCTTCGTACGGGGCAACTGGCGCCGCAGCGACGAGTCGACGTCGATGCTCATGGCGAAGTCATGCCACGACCTTGACTGGCTGCAGTATGTCCTCGGTCAGCCGCCGGCCCGGGTGGCCAGCTTCGGCGGGCTGTCCCACTTCACCCCGGCCAACCGGCCCGCAGGCGCCGCGGACCGCTGCCTCGACTGCACCGTCGAGACCTCCTGCCCGTACTCCGCCAAACGCCTCTACGGCGGCATGCTCGACCGTCGTGAACACCACTGGCCGCTGACCGTCGTCGTCGACGACTGCAGCCCTGAGGCACTCGAACACGCCCTGCGTTCCGGCCCGTACGGCCGCTGCGTGTACGCGTGCGACAACGACGTCGTCGACCACCAGGTGGTTTCCATGGAGTTCCCCGGTGGCACGACCGCCACCTTCACCATGACCGCGTTCACCGAACACGCCAACCGCCGCACCCGTATCTTCGGCACCCACGGCGAACTGTCCGGCGACGGTGCGACGCTGCGGGTCTACGACTTCCTCAGCCGCAGCGAGGAGGTCATCACCCCCGACGCATACGGGGCGATGAACGCCGGCGGCGGCCACGGCGGCGGTGACGCCGGGCTCATGGACGCCTTCGTCGAAGCCGTCGCCACCGGCAGTCCGGATCCGATCACGTCCGGTCCGCGGGACTCCCTGGCCGGCCACCTCGCCGTCCTCGCCGCGGAACGCGCACGGCTTCGCGGCACGGTCGAGTCCGTCCCCGACCTCTCGGACACCGCCCGGGCGCCGTTCCACATGTGACGATCTTGAGGTCCGCTGCGCTGGAACAATCGTGACCCGCATATCCCTGCGTTCCTGGCTGCTGCTCTCCGTTCCCGTCGTCACCCTCCTGGTGCTCGTGGTGCTGCTGATGAATCCGTCGGCAACGACCCTGTGGCGCCCCGAGTCCGCCGCGGCCGGGCCGCTGAGGGACCTCCCGCTCCCGGGCGGCGGTACGGCCCTGCTGTCGAAATGCGGGCTGGACGACGGCCCCCGGCCGCGGCCGCTGGGGGAGGGCGAGCGGGATGACGACCCCCAGTTGGTGCTCACCAGCTGGGTCGTCGAGGACCCCGGCCCGAAGCTGCGGGGCAAGCCCACCTTCACCGTCCACGTGGCTGTCCGGACCGGTGAGCGGCCCCTGCTGCTCGACGCACCGGTGGCCAAAGGCCGGGTCACGCTCGACCTCTACGGCCCGCACGGTGAAGGCCGTCGCGCCGGCGCCCGCGGACTCTCCGCGACGGTCGTCGACGGCGGTTACCCGGGCAAGCCCGTCGGCGTCCCGCCCTCCGGCAGCTACCGGGTCGCTCCCGGCGAGGAGCTGCTCCTCGACGTGGATGTGCCCGCCGGGGCCGTCTGTCCGGGTCACACCATGGCGGACGTGATCTCCTGCACGCCCGAGCACACCAACGACGCCGCGGACTGCCCCGTAGTGACCCTCACGCTCTCCGACCCGGCGATCCGCGCATACCGCGCCGCGCAGGCGGGTGCGGATGACACCGGGCACTGGAGCGACCGGCTCGTCGCGGTCTTCCTCGAGCCGGATGTCCGGGACGCGTGAGCGCGCTCCGTCACAGCCCGTCGACCAGCTCCGCGAGCGCGGTGGCGAGTCCGACGAGCCCGGGACCCGCCGGACCTCCCGGCTCCTCCATGTAGACGTCCCGGCGGATCTCTATCATCAGCGCGCTGACCCGTGGGTCGCTTCCGTAGAACTCCAGCGGTACGTACGTGCCCGCGAAGGGGCTGTTGAGGCCGGTGCCGCCGAAGCCCGCGAACGCCTTCTCCGCGAGGGCGAGAAGACCGGCCGGGGTGTGGAAGGGATCGGTCCCGAGGCAGATCGGCGGTCGTGGGCCCTCACTGTGGAGCTCGTACGGCAACGGCGCCGTCGGATACGAGTGGACGTCGACGACGACGGCTCGTCCGACAGCCTCCAGCCGGCCGGCCACCGCAGCCGTCATCGCCTCGGCGTAGGGATGGAAGTAGCGGTCGATCAGCGGCCGGGGGTCCAGGTCCGCCGGGCGGAGCTGTTCCCTGTGCGTGGTCCGCGTGTACACGGCGCCCATACCGGCTGCCAGCATCTCCTCCCGCTCGTCCGGGAACCGCTCGGGGTCGACCACCAGCCGCGAGAGTCCGTTGACGAACTGCCACGGCCTGACCCGCGCGGCATCGGCCGCGGCGGCGGCCAGCTCCGCGGTATGGGCGTCGGTGATGTGGTCGAGTTCGCGCTGCAGAGCATGGTCGTCCAGCTCGATGCCGTTGCGCACCGACCCGGGGATCACGCGGGAGGAATGCGGGACATGCAGGATCACCGGGGAGTCGCCGGAGCCGGGGAGGAGACGGAAGGCAGGCGTTGTGTCGGTCATGTGCCTCTTTGCTGTTCTTCGCTGTTTTTGCTGTCGCAGTGCCTGGGACGACACTACTCGCGACCATTGACAGTCTGACGATGCGTCAGGAATGTGGAGCGCATGACGACGATGCGCGCGCGTCTCCTCGGTGTCCTTGCCCTCGTCCTTGTTTTCGTCCTGGCGCCCCTCGCCGGAACCGGGACACCGTCCGCCGCGGTTCCCGTTCCGGGGCCTCTCTGGTTCGACGAGCGGGCCGCTGCCTCCTTCACGGTCCAGGACGGCCGCTTCGTCGACGGACTCGGCCGTGAGGTCGTCATGCGCGGATACAACGTCTCGGGGGAGACCAAACTCGAGGAGAACGGCGGACTGCCCTTCGCGTCCGTCGCCGACGCTGAGAAGTCCGCTGCTGCGCTGCGCGCGCTCGGAGGCGGGAACGCCGTGCGCTTCCTGCTGTCGTGGGCGCACGCCGAACCCGTGCGCGGCCAGGTCGACCACGCCTATCTCGCCGCCGCCACCGCGCAGATGCGGGCCTTCCTCCGCGCCGGTGTCCGCGTCTACCCGGACTTCCACCAGGACCTCTTCTCGGGGTACCTGTTCAACCAAGGCAGCTGGTACACCGGTGACGGAGCCCCCAAGTGGGTGGTGGACGCCCGTGGCTACCCGCGCGAGTTCTGCGGGATCTGCTTGTTCTGGGGACAGAACATCACCCAGAACCAGGCCGTGACGCGGGCGACGTACGACTTCTGGCACAACCGGGGCGGTATCCAGGACGCGTTCCTCACGACGGCACAGAACACCATGGCCTACGTCGCCGAGCACCTCACCGCAGCGGAGTTCGCGGGCGTCGTCGGCTTCGACCCGTACAACGAGCCGCACGCGGGCTCGTACGACCCCGGTCAGACCAGCCGTGCCTGGGAGCGTGACGTCCTCTGGCCCTTCTACGAGAACTTCCGCGCCCGCATGGACGCGGCAGGGTGGCGTGACAAGCCCGCATTCGTGGAGCCGAACCTCTTCTGGAACGCCAACCTGGACTTCCAGAAACAGGAGGGCGGCCTCCTCGACGCCGGACGACTTGGTCCGCGCTATGTCTTCAACACCCACTTCTACGATCAGAAGGCGATCTCCGGCGTCTTCATGTGGGGCAAGGCGAAGGACGGCCAGTACACGGGCGACTTCGGCGCCGTCCGGGACCGTGCGGCCGGTGCGGGAACGGCAGCCGTCGTCAGCGAGTTCGGACACCCGCTCAGCGGCACGGTCTCCGACAAGGCCCCGACCGTGGGCAAGGCGATGTACCAGGCCCTCGACTCCCGGCTGCCCGGCGCGACCTGGTGGTCACGCCCCCAGGATTCGGGCCCTGTCCTGTCCGGCACACAATGGCAGTGGGACATCTACAACGGCCGCCACCACGAACCCATGAACAACAACCCCGACAAGGTCCTCACCGCAGCCGACGCCTGGAACGACGAGGACCTGTCGGCGGTCCGGCTCGACGACACGGGCGCGCCGGCGCTCCGCCAGGACGCCCGCCTGCTGGACCGCCTCTACCCGAGCGCCACCGCGGGACGCGTCTTCGCCTTCACCTACGAGGACCGTTCCCGCGACGGCTCCACCACCCTCACCTGGAACCCGGTGCCGTCGTCCCTGCCGCGCGTCCGCGAGCTCGTCGGCGACGGTCAGTACGGCCTGCTGCTGTGGCGTTCGGACGGCACCTCGGCTCCCACGGACCTGCACCTCCCGGCCTCCTTCGCGACGTCGCGTACGACCGTCGTCTCCGACCTGGGAACGGTGCACGCACCTCCGTCGTACGACGGCAGCACCCCGATCGCAGCGGCTCCCGAGCCGGGCGGGACGGGCAGCCGCCGCCTTCTGCTCACCGCGCCGTACGCCGATGGCCTGCACTACGCTCTGATCACCAACGGGGCGACGGCTCCGTCCGGCGACCTGCTGCGTGGCGCGCGCGACGAATTGGCGGGGTGGGCGGCGGGGCGCGACTGAGGGCCCTCCGGGCCTGGGGCGCTCGCCTTGGCCCCGGGGTGCCCGTACGGCACCCTGAGGCGGGCAACCTCAGACGTACGACGGGAGCAGACACGTGACACTCGACGCACCGCGCACCTTCGATCAACGCCGCAAGGACACGCTCGCGCGGTTCGAGACCGATGTCGACGTCTGGGTCTCGACGGCGGACGGGACAGGCGTGCCGTGTCTCGTACCGCTGTCGTTCCTCTGGGACGGAGAGACCTTTCTCCTCTCCACCGCCCGTGCCAACCCCACCGCCCGCAACCTGCGCGCCAACGGACGGGTACGGCTGGCCTTCGGGGCCACGAGGGACGTCGTCCTCGTGGAAGGCACCTCCACCACGGTGGAGGTCGCGGAACTCGGCCCTGGGGAAGGGGCAGCGTTCGCCGCCAGGACCGGCTTCGATCCGCGCGAGATCCGGCCGCCCTACCCGTACTTCCGCGTCACGCCCGTCTGGATCCAGGCCTGGCGCGAGGTCAACGAGATCGCCGGGCGAGATCTCATGAAGGACGGCCGCTGGCTCGGGTGAGGCGTCGAGAGCCGTGTCGAACGGTCGTGTCGGGCGACGGTTGGACAGCCATGTGCAGCCGTGTGCGACTGGCTAGGAACGACGCCACCAGCGGCGCGTCCGGTCCCCGGGGCCACATGCCCCGGCCCCCGCCGGCGTAGTGCGGTCACGGCCGGGCGGCGCGTTGCGCGCAGCCCGGCGCAGGGTTCGGACATCCTCCTGTGACCATGGGGATGCTGCTCCTGGCCGTCGCCGTGCTCGCGGCCACGAACGCGCTCGTCAACCGGCTCGGGCCCGGGCTGTACGTGCCCGTATGCGTGACCGCGGCCGCCGCGGTCGTGCTGATCGCCCGGCTGGCCGGCCTCACCTGGGACGAGCTGGGGCTCGGCCGCTCCTCGGCCCGGCGAGGCCTGCGCTGGGGGCTCGTTCTGGTCGGGGCCGTCCTTCTCGTCTACGCGGTCGCGCTGGCCCTGCCGTACACCCGTGAGGTGTTCCAGGACGAGCGGGCGGCGGAGCTGACGGCCGGGCAGTTGCTGTTCCGCGTCCTGGTGCGGGTACCGCTCGGGACCGTGCTGCTGGAGGAGATCGCGTTCCGGGGCGTCCTGTGGGCCATGATGCGGCGGCAATGGGGCGCCGCATGGGCCACCGGCATCTCCTCGGCGCTGTTCGGGCTGTGGCACATCCAGCCGTCCCGTGGGCTCACCCGCTCGAACGCCGCCGCCGAGGCGGTCTTCGGTACGGGGCCGGCCGGGATCGCGCTGTCGGTGACCGCGGCAGTCCTGGGCACCGCGCTCGCGGGTGTGGTGTTCTGCGAGCTGCGTCGCCGGTCCGGGAGCCTGATCCCCCCGATGGCGCTGCACTGCGCCCTCAACAGCGCGGGCTATGCGCTGGCCTGGGCGGCCGGCCGCTGGTGGGGCAGCTGACCGCCGCGCCACCCACCCCGGGTCACTAGTGCCCCTCCCGGCAAGCTTTGCCCTGTCGCGCCGTCCGGCACGCACCCTCGCTGCGTTGGCCGAAAGCCCTGGTAGCTCCGCTACAAGGACTTCCGGCCGCCTTGCGATCGCACGCACCGGACGCCGCGGGCCCGCCCTCCGGGCGGACGGCGCTACTTTCGCAACACGCCCTGGCCCCGGGGCGGGCGGCGGCGTGCGAGGTCAGGCGCCCGTCGGTACGTGCGCCGGGCGGCCGTTGCCGCGGCTGAGGCGGTAGCCCCAGATACCCGCCAGGGCGGCGAGCACCGCGCCCCCCGCCGTCCACAGAATGCGGGACGACCACCAGCCGGAGGCCCAGCCGCCGTCCGGCTGGATCTCGGGGCCCGACGCGGGTACCAGCGGTGCGGCGAGGGTGCCGTCCACTGCGGCGGCGCCTCCGGAGTCGGCCGCCGTGACCTCCACCGAGGTGTCGACGGGCTGGCCGAGGTCCTCGGCGGGCGCGTCGACGACGGTCAGGCGCACGTAGTACGCGCCGGGCAGAGGGTCGTTCGCCGCCGGCTCGGACCAGGCCCGGACCGTGCGCAGTGCGCAGGACAGCTCGACGGACGCGGCCTCGGCCGGGGCCGCCTTGGCGTCGCTGCCGTAGCGGCACGCCTGACGGCGGCGCAGCCCGTCGTACACGTCGAGCCGCCAGGTGTGGGCGCCGTGCCGGGCCGCGGACTTGGGCAGCTTCACCGTGGCCCGTACGGTGGCCTGCTGCTCGGCATCGGCGGCGAACTGCCAGTAGAGGTAGTCACCGGTCGACGCCTGCGCCGTGGCCCGCTGGCCGGGGCGGACGACGGTGGCCGTACGGAAGGTCGTGCCTGCCTCGGTCGGCGCGGCGCTCTCCTCGGAGCCCTCACTCGGCGTGGGGGAGGCGGTGTCCGCGGCAGCGGTCCCGGGGAGCGAGATGAGTGCGGCGGCCGCGAGCAGGGCGCCTGCGAAGGTACGTACGGTACGCATCAGTTGGTCCTCCAGACGGCGATGCGCCAGCGCGAGATCCAGCCCCACAGCAGACCGGCCGCGAAGCCCGCGAGCGTCAGCAGTCCGAGCAGCCACCAGCCACGGCCGAGGCCGTAGAAGGCGACGTCGGAGGCGTCGTGCGGGCCGTCCACCACATCGAGGGTCAGCTCGACGGGCAGACCGGGAGCGGTCTTGACCGAGGCCGGGGCGGAGAAGGAGTTGCTCACCCGCAGGCAGACCGTCTCGGCCGCGGGTTCGTCCGTGTCCGAGTCCGTGTCCGAGCCCGAGTCCGCGTCCTCGGGCTTCGGATAGCGCAGTCCCGTCGAGATGACGTCGGTGCGTCCGTCACCGGCGGCCTCGCCGCGTACGATCTCCCGGCCGTGCACGGTCGATGCGCGCAGCAGCACACCGTAGTCGCGGTTGACGGCGCGGTCGGCCGCGATGCTCACCGAGGCGCGCAGCTCCTGCCCGGGCCGCAGGTCCACCCGGTACCAGCGGTGCTGGCCGAAGGTCTCACGGTCGTTGTAGAGGCCGGCCTTCAGCTGCGGCGCGTCGTCGCAGCTGTCGCCGCCCTTCGTCGCGACCGGAGTGACGACCGGTTCGGCGGCGCGGTCGACCAATTGGCTGACCCGGTCGGACAGTTCCTCCTTGTGCTGCACGGACGTGTACGTGCCGCCGGTGGCCTCGGCGATGCACATCAGCTGGGCACGCATCTTGGCGTTGGGGACCAGGCCGAGCGTGTCGATGGTGATGTTGATGCCCTTGGCCGCGATCTCGCGTGCCACCTCGCACGGGTCGAGCGGGGCGCAGGTGTCCTCGCCGTCCGTGATGAGCACGATCCGGCGGGTGGTGTGACCGCCTTCCAGGTCGTCGGCGGCGCCCAGCAGGGCGGGCCCGATCGGAGTCCAGCCGGTCGGTGCGAGCGTCGCCACCGCCGTCTTCGCCTCGGTCCGGTCGAGCTCGCCGACGGGGTAGAGCTGACGGGTGTCCTTGCAGCCCGTTTTCCGGTCCTTGCCGGGGTAGTCGGCGCCGAGCGTACGTATGCCGAGCCGGACCTCTTCCGGCACCGCGTCCAGTACCTCGTTGAAGGCCTGCTTGGCCGCGGACATACGGGACTGCCCGTCGATGTCGCGTGCCCGCATCGAACCGCTGACGTCGAGGACGAGTTCGACCTTGGGCGGTTCCTTCGCGGCCGGTTCGTCGGCGGAGTCGCCCGAGTCGGCGAAGGCGGCGGCGGGGAGGAGGCCACCGGTCAACGTGACCAGCAGCGCGCCGCACAGGGCGGCCGCCAGTCGTTTTCTTGTGATCATCGGCGGATCATAGTGATCGCGGCGGGTGCTGCCCAACTCCGTGCGGACGTGCCGGGGCCGCAGGAGCCGGCGACCACTTCCGACCGGCGTCCCGACCGCCGCAAGTGGCCCCCGTCCCGCGCTGAACTCCGTTGAAAGTCACCGTCGGTCGGCAGCGCCCGAATCGAGAAGCACGCCCGGGTTGAGGATGCCGGCAGGGTCGAGCGCCTGCTTCACGGCCCGCAGGGCATGAGCGAACGGCTCCGGGCGCTGGCGGTCGTATCCCGGACGGTGGTCGCGGCCGACCGCGTGATGGTGGGTGACGGTCGCGCCGTGGTCGGTGAGGATCTGCATGGCCGCGGACTTGATCTCGTCCCACATGGCGACTTCCTCGCCGCGCTGCCCGGGCGCGATGACGGTGAAGTACGGCGCGGGACCGTCCGGGTAGACATGGGTGAAGCGGCAGTTGATCGTGCCCGCGGTGCCCGTCACTTCCCTCACGACGTCTCCCAGTCGCCGGCGCACCGACTCGTACAGCTCCGGAGCACGGTCCCAGGTGCAGGCCGTCTCGAACGTCTCGGTGACCACGCTCATCCGCGCGAGCCCATCACGCAGGTACGGCATCCGCAGGAACGCCGAGCGCCAGGTGCCGGCGGCGGCGTCCCCGGCCGTGTCCTCGGCGCCGGGCGCAGCCGGCGCCGGTGACCCGCCGTGGTCACGCGCGAGGGTGACGAGATCGGCGAGGCGCTCACCGACGGGGCTGTGAGCCGACTCCACCCCGAGGACGAGCACGCTCTCGCCGTCCCGTGCGACACCTGCCAGAGCGGCTTCTCCGGGGTCGAGCAGCCGGCAGTTGGCCGGGTGCAGACCCGACTGCGCGATGGCGCGTACGGCGTCCATCGCATCGCCGAAGTCGCCGAACAGCACCGTGGCCGAGGCCTTGTGAAGCGGACGGTCCTGGAGCCGCATCCAGGCCTCGGTGATCACGCCGAGGGTGCCCTCGGACCCCAGGAACAACCGGTCGGGAGAGGGGCCTGCTCCCGAACCGGGCAGCCGCAGCGACTCGTTGACCCCCACGGGTGTCACCACGCGCATCGACTCCACCAGGTCGTCGATGTGGGTGTACAGCGTGGCGTAGTGACCGCCGGCGCGGGTGGCCAGCCAGCCGCCCAGGGTGGAGAACTCGAAGCTCTGCGGGAAGTGGCGCAGAGTGAGTCCGTGCGGCCTCAGCTGCGCTTCGAGGCCGGGGCCCAGGGCGCCGGCCTGGATCCGGGCGGCTCGGCCGACGCGGTCGATCTCCAGCACGCGGTCCAGTGACGAGAGGTCCAGCGACACCACGCCCCGGTGCCGCGCCGCGCGGTACTCGACCCCGCCGACGACCGAACTGCCGGCTCCGTACGGCACGACGGCGACGTCAGCGTCCGCCGCCCAGTCGAGAACATCGATCACGTCCTGCTCGGAGCGGGGGAAGGCGACCTGGTCGGGTGCGGCCGAGAGGTCACCGTTCAGGGCCCGGACCACATCGCGGTACGCCTTGCCGTAGGTGTGCGAGGCCCGGTCCCGCGGATCGGCCGACATCAGAGGCGCGAGCGCCGTGGGCGGCTCGATGCGCACCTTGGGCAGTTCGAGGGCGGAGATGTCGGGCACCGGCAGCGGGGTCGCCGCCGCGCCCGGGACCAGTCCGCCGAGTGCGGTGCATTCGGCGTCGGGCAGTGCCTTGTCCGCCGCGCCCCAGCCCCACCAGGAGCGGTTCCGGGAGAAGTTCGAGCTGGAGCTGGAGCTGGAGCTGGAGCTGGAGCTGGAGCCGGAGCTGGAGCCGGAGCCGGACACGGGCGGAGTACTGTCGACCACGAGATATGACCTCTCGGTAATTTACCTCTTGGTAAGTTACCGCAATGTATAGTTCCCGCTATGACCGCTGCAAGTGCCTCGGCCACTCCGGATCCGGCCGGCGCCGCCGCATCTGGCGGATCCGGCGGTACGCAAGGAATCCGGGGCCGCAGCCGCGGCGCCGGAACCAAGGGCGTCCCGCGTGCCCGCCGTGAGGAGCAGATCGTGGCCGCGGCCCTGGAGGAGTTCGGCCGGCACGGCCATGCCGCGGCGTCGATGGCCGCGATCGCCCGGCGCGTCGGGGTCACCAAGCCGATGCTGTACACGTACTTCGGTTCGAAGGACGGCCTCTACGCGGCCTGTCTCGAACACATCGGCGCCCGCCTTCTCGCGGCGATCAACGAGGCCATGTCATCGAGTCCGTCGGAGGACCGGTTGCCCCACGCCGTCCTCACCGCGGTCTTCGAAACGCTGGAGGACCAGCGGCACGCCTGGTTCGTGCTGTACGACCGGACCCTGCCGCACGGCTCCGAACCATGGCGCGCCGCCCACCGCCACCGCGAGGCCATCGACGACCTGGCGGCCTCCGGCACCGCGTCGCTGCTGCGTGGCCACGGCAATGACGACGTACTTGACGCGGACGCCCTCAAGCATGTGTGGACGGGCACGGTCAGCGCCCTCGTCGGCTGGTGGGTCTCCCATCCCGACCTGTCCGCGCAGGACATGAGCGCGCGCTGTGCCCGTCTGCTCTCCGCCATCCGCGACGGTGGGTGAGACTGCCGCCACGTGCGGTCGGACTGCCCTTGAGCCGTACCGAGAGCGCCGCGGCGTGCGAAAGGCCCGCCGCTGAGCAGCGGCGGACCCGTATCTCGTAGCCGGGCACCCCCCGCTCGAGGCGAGCGGGAGCTCGGTGTCATCTCACCAGTTGTCGTAGCCGTCCCAGCTCCCGTAGTCCGGATACTCCAGCGACCGCGGCCACGACGGTGGCCACGGCGATCACGGCGATCACGGCGACTACGGCGATCACGAGGCACGGTCAACAATTTAGAGCAAAATGTAGCAAAAGGGACGGAGTGTGCATTGTCTGTCACGCACTGCAGAGCGCTGCGCGTATGCGCGCCCGACCCGCACCTCAGGTCATCTGTCGCCGTACCAGCTCGTGCAGCCGCCCGCTCGTATCCGCCAACAGCTCCGCCGGCGGCCCCACCTGCACCACACGCCCCTCCGACATGACGACGACCCGATCCGCGTCCATCACCGTCGACAGCCGGTGGGCGATGACGACACGGGTGGCCCGCAGTGCACGCGTGCTCTCGATCACCGTGCGCTGGGTCGCGTTGTCGAGCGCGCTCGTCGCCTCGTCGAAGAAGAGGACCCGCGGCCGTCGTACGAGGGCCTGGGCGATCATCAGGCGCTGTCGCTGTCCGCCGGAGATCGCGCCGCCGCCGGCGATCATGGTCTGCATGCCCATCGGCATGCGCCGGATGTCCTCGGCGAGGCCCGCCATCTCGGCGGCCTCCCACGCCTCCTCCTGCGTGAACGGCTCGGCGCCGCAGATGCAGTCCAGGATCGACCCGGTGAACGGCTGGGCGTTCTGCAGGACGACACCGCACTGGCGACGGACCGCCGCCTGGTCGAGTGCGGCGAGGTCCTGGCCGTCGTAGAGCACGCTGCCCGACGCGGGTCTGTCGAAGCCGATGAGCAGGCGGAGCAGGGTCGTCTTGCCGCAGCCGCTGGGGCCGACGATCGCGACGAACTCGCCGGGCCGGACCGTGAGGGACACGTCGTCGAGGACGAGCGGGCCGTCGTCGGCGTAACGGAAGGACACCTTTCGGGCCTCGATCGACCCGGACAGCTCTCCGGGCTGGGTGCTGGCGCCGCGTACCTCGGGCGCCTCCTCCAGAACCGGCTTGATCTGTTCGAACATCGGCAGGACGGCAGCGGCGGAGACGAGCGCTCCGGTCAGCTGTGTCACCGACGCCAGCATCATCGTCACGGCGGTGTGGAAGGTGAGGAACTCACCGGCCGTGAGGCTCCCGCGCGCCGGGCCCGCCAGCAACATGAACATGATGAGCGCGCAGAGCGGCAGGTAGACCGCGTCGAGGACCGTGGTCAGATTGCGTATCCGCCCCGCCCGCCGCTGCAGCTCGCGGCTGCGCGCGAACTGCCGCGCCCACGCCGCGTACGCGAAGCTCTCCGCCGCCGCGACCCGCAGCTTGGGCAGCCCGCGAAGTGTCTGGAACGCCTGGTTGTTGAGCTTGTGGCCGAGCTCCACGAGCCGCCGCTGCCAGCGCAGCTGCCACAGCCCGAGCCCCAGGAACACGACTCCGATGACGGCCAGCATCGCGATCGCCGCCAGCGCCAGCGGGACGCTGTAGGCGAGCAGCAGAACGAGGTTCATCGCCCCGACCGTGCTCGCCTGGACGACCACGGGGCCCACGCCCGACAGCAGTCTGCGGATCGCGCTGATGCCCATCGCCGCGCTCGCCAGCTCTCCCGTGGAGCGCTCGGCGAAGAACTTGGTCGGCAGCCGTAGCAGCCGGTCCCACACGGCGGGCTGCAGCGTGGACTCGATGCGGCCCTCCATGCGCAGGATGGTGAGGTTCTGCAGCAGCATGAACGCGGCGGAGACGACGCCCGCGACCATGACGGCCACGGACACCTGCACGATGAGGCTGGTCTCGGCGTTCGGTACGTACACCCCGAGCACCTGCCCCGTGGCGATCGGCACCAGCGCGCCCAGAGCGACCGTCACCAGCCCCGCGATCGCGAGATTGCGCACGTCCGGGCGGCTGCCGTGGAGGCTGAAGCGCATCAGCCGCCACAGACTCATCGGGCGTTCGGGCAGCGGCCGGTAGAACATGACGGCACGCGGCTCGAACTCCTCCGCCGTGTCCTCGTCGACACGGATGCGGCTGCCCGTTGCCGGGTTGACCGCCTGATATCCGCCACGCCGCCACAACAGGGCGACCGGTGCACCGGACTTGGCACGGTGACCCACCAGAGGGCCGCAGTTCTCCCGCCACCACTTCCCGTCGAGCCGTACCGCGCGGGTGCGGATCCGCGAAGTGAGCGCGATGCGTTCGACCGGCCCGATCCGCTCGTTGACCGGGCCGCCCTGCGTGGGCTCCGCGAGCGTGACGCCGGCCGCCGAGGCGACCAGCCGGCAGACGGAGTACACGGCGTCGTCGGAGGCGGCGCCTGTCGACCGCGCGGAGGAAGTCCTGCGGGAGCGGCCCATGGAGGCCAGCAGCGCCTGGTCCGCGCCCGCGCGTACCGCTTCGCCCGCCTTGATGCCGGCGGCGGCCCTGTCCTCGTGGGCCCGTTCGAGCCGCTCGATCCAGCGGTCGAGCCCCGACAGCAGCCGGTACTGCTGGTTGACCATCTGCTGCCACAGGGCGCCGTCGACGAGGAGATCGGCGGCCGCCTCCGCGCTGAACGCTGCGCCGTACTGCACGCTGCCGGGGAAGACCGGCAGCCACAGGATGTCGTCGTCGGCGACCGCCTCGTCGTCCGTCGTCCGGCCGTCGAGCGGGGCTTCGAACAGCACGCGCTGGCCGCGTCCGACGCCGAGCGCGAAAGCGTGCTCCAGCAGGCTCAGGGTGCCGTCCTGGCTGTCGTACTGGCTCTGGTACTGGTTCTGGTACGACCACGCATCGGCGTACCCGGACGGCTGATGCAGCTCCCGCAGCGGGATCCGGCGCAGCACGCACCCCTGCAACGGCCTGCCGACCAGGGTGTGCTGGGGCCCCTCGACCGGGCCGAGCAGCAGGGTGCCCGTCTCCAGCCGGCCGAGGAAGTGCCAGTGCCCCTGCTGCACGGCGTCGACGGCGAACAGGTCGAGTGCCCCGCCCACGACGAGCCACAGCACCTGCGGTCCCTCCAGCGACAGACTCCGCAGTCCGGAGCTGTCCACCTGCCGGCCGAGGCCGCCCAGCGCCGCCAGTACCATGTCGTCGGGATACGCCGAAGGGGCCTGATGGCCGGGCTGAACGGGGATCACCTCAGTGCTCCTTGACCAGTTCGGCGTACGCGCCCCCGCGCGCGACCAGCTCTTCGTGCCGCCCACGCTCCACGACCGAGCCGTGGTCGAGCACCAGGATCTCGTCGCTGTCGCGCACCGTGCTGAGCCGGTGGGCGATCACCACGCATGCGCAGCCGCGACGCCGCAGATTGTCGATGATGAGCTGCTCGGTCTCCGCGTCCAGTGCACTGGTCACCTCGTCGAGGACCAGCACACTGGGCCGGCGGACCAGCGCCCGCGCGATCTCCAGACGCTGCCGCTGCCCACCCGAGAAATTGCGCCCGTCCTGCTCCACGCGGCCGTGGATCCCACCGGGCCGCCGGGCGACGACGTCGTACAGGGCCGCGTCCTTGAGCGCGTCGACGACGGCGTCGTCCGGGATCGAGGGATCCCACAGCGCCACGTTGTCCCGCACGGTGCCCTCGAAGAGGAAGACGTCCTGGTCGACGAAGGACACCGAGGCCGCGAGCGCACCCCGCGGGATGTCGTCGAGCCGCTGCCCGTCGATCCGGATCGTCCCCTCCCACGGGCTGTAGAGCCCGGCGATCAGCCGTGAGACGGTGGACTTGCCACTTCCGGAGCCGCCGACGAGCGCCACCTGCTGCCCCGGACCGACGGACAGCGAGAAGCCGGTGAGCAGCGGCTTGTCGAGCGGGCTGTAGCCGAAGGTGATGTCGTCCAGCGTCACATGACCCATCAGCCTGCGGGTGCTCGCGGCCGGTTCGCGGCGGGTGTACAGGCCGTCCGCGGGGAAGTTCTCGACGTCCTTGAGCCGGGTGACGTCGGCGGCGAAGTCCTGGATCCGGCTCGCCATCCCGTTGAGCCGGGTGATCGGCGCCGTGAAGCGGGTCACCAGCGCCTGGAAGGCGACGAGCAGACCGATCGAGATATGGCCCTCCACGGCACGCAGCCCGCCGATCCACAGGATCACCGCGCTGTTGAGTGTGGCGAGGGTGGGGGCGACGACCGCCAGCGCCGCGCTCGGCACGCCCAGACGCTGCTGCTCCTCCAGCGTGGTCGCGTGCTGCCCGGCCCAGCGGCGGAAGTACCCGTTCTCGCCCCCGGTGGCCTTCATCGTCTCGATCAACTGGATACCGGTGTACGAGGTGTTGGTGAGCCGGGCGCTGTCGGCGCGCAGCTTCTGCGTACGCGTGGCACGCAGCCGTACCACGACCCGCATCGCGACCACATTGAGCAGCGCGATCAGTACCCCGATGACGGTGAGCTGCGGGTCGTAGGTCCACAGCAGCACCGCGTAGAGCACGACGACGGTTCCGTCCACGCCGAACGCGGTGAGATCGCGGGCCAGGGTCTCCGCGACCGCGTCGTTGGACTGCAGCCGCTGCACGAGGTCGGCGGGGCTGCGCTGCGCGAAGAACGTCACCGGGAGCCGGAGCAGATGCCGGAAGAAGCGGGCGCTGCTCAGCGTGGACGAGATGATCCGGCCGCGCAGCAGGTTCGCCTGTTGCAGCCCGGTCAGTACGGCGGTCAGCGCCACCATCGCGGCCATGGAGGCGAACAGAACGCCCAGCAGCGAGGTCTGACGGCCCACCAGGAACATGTCGATGTACGTACGGCTCAGCGCGGGGAGCGCGGCGCCGACCGCGACCAGGAGGAGGCTGGCGAGCAGCGCGGCGGCCATCGTGCCGGTGGTTCCGCGCAGCCGGGCCGGCAGCGAACCGAGGATCCCGGGCCGGCGCCCGCCCGGGCGGAACGCCTCACCGGGTTCGAAGACCAGGACCACACCGGTGAAGCTGGTGTCGAAGTCCTCCGCCGGCACGAAACGGCGGCCCTTGTCGGGGTCGTTGATGTGCACGCCCCGGCGGCCGAGGCGCCGTCCCATGCCGTCGTAGACGACGTAGTGGTTGAACTCCCAGAAGAGGATGGCGGGTGCCCGCACGCCCGCGAGCGCGGCCGGCTCCATCTGCATGCCCTTGGCCTGCAGCCCGTAGCTGCGTGCCGCCTTGAGGATGTTGCTGGCCCGCGAGCCGTCGCGGGAGACGCCGCACGCGATACGCAGCTCTTCGAGGGGTACGTGCCTGCCGTAGTGGCCGAGGACCATCGCGAGCGCTGCGGCGCCGCATTCCACGGCCTCCATCTGGAGCACGGTGGGCGTGCGGACGGCCTTCTGCTGCACGGGCTTCTGTGCACGGCGGGGGCTCGCGCGGCGGGCGTTCGCGCGGCGCCGTGCGGGGGCGTTGCGGGGCGGTGCGGTCACGGCAGCAGCCAATCGATCGGACGCTGGTCGGCCAGATGGACGGCGCCGGTGGCCAGGGTCATGGAGTCGATCGCGTACGGCGGCCCGTCCGCCGACGACCACGCGTAACCGGACTTCGTACGGGACGACCGGTCCAGCTGCACCAGCACGGGCACCGGCCTGCCCTGCCGCGAGAACTGCTCGCCCAGCTGGCTGTCGCCGAGGAAGCCGGCGATCTGCGCCCGCGTCTGCGAGGTCCTGCCGATCGCCTTCACCCGGCCCCGCAGCACTCCGTACTGCTGGGCCGGCACGGACTGCACGGTGAGATCGACACGCGCGCCCACGGGGACCGTCGAGCCGTTGTCGGCCGGGAGGTAGAGCATCACCGTCAGAGGTGCGTCGGCGTCGTCGACCCGCTCCACGACCGCGACGTTCGCGCCGGTGGTGACGACGGCACCGATGGTGGCGACGAGGGTGGTCACCCGGCCCGCTGCGATCGTACGGATGACCGTGCCGTCCGCCTTGTCGCCGTCCGCCCCGTCGCCCTCCGCCGTTTCGCCCTGCTTCTTGTCGCCCGCCGTCCTGTCGTCCTGGGCGGTACGGACCTTCAGCAGCGGTGCGCCCGCGGGCAGCTGCTTGCCCTCCTCGGCGAGGACTTCGGTGACCTGGCCCGCGACCGGACTCTGCAGGACATAACTGCCCTGTGCGTGCGTAAGAATGCCGGGGACGGTGAGAGTGGACGAAACGGAACCTTTTACGGCCCAGAAAGAAGCCGCTGCCATGGCGACAACCGTGATCGTGAGGACGAGCCAGCCCTGTGGGCGGGCAAAACGCACCGGCAGATCTATTTCTTCGGGCGATTGCAGCTTGGAAAGGGCCTTTTGGCGGAACTGCACGTAACTCTTCCCTCGACTGCAAATGTCCGGGTCAGGGTATGATGACGCGGTGAGCCCCGGAACCTTGACCGTTCCGGGGCTCACTCATGCGGGTCTCAGAGGCTGGCGGCGTAGCCGGTGAGGGCCGCCGAGTTGAGACCGGCGAACGACTCGACGGCGCCGAGGGCTCCGGTCGCGACGTCGGAGACCGGGGCGATGGAGTCGAGGGTGGCCGTCGCGTTGCCGAGCGCAGCACCGGCAACGGCGCTGTGCAGGCCGCCGGAGACGTTGTCGAGGTCGGCGTCGGAGATCTCGGCGGTCTCGACCTGGGGGGTGAAGTTCATGATGGAGCTTCCCTTCATGTGGATATTTCTCAAAAGCCGCAGCCGGCCCCGCAGGAAACGACCTCGGCCGCGTAACGGTCGTGCGGACGCCCAATACATCAGGCGTCGTTCGTGCAACTCCCGCGGTGCGACGGATCAAAGCACGCCGAAGCGCCGGACAGCCAATCGGACAACTCCCGGTCAGGGCCTCATCCGGCACGGATTTAAGTTCACGTGCAGGCGCGTCCACGCCTCGGTGGCGACTTCTTCACAAGCTTCACGTTCCCGATTCCCTTCGGGTGGAGCGCGCCGCCGAAGCGGAATCGGACACTCCCGCCCCAATGGCCTGCCATGCCGCCAACCCCGCCGCACCCGGTGAGCCTCGGTCAGCTGCTGTGCACCGGTTGCGCGTTCGGTGTGCAGGTTTGCGGAAGACTGTGTTCCGGAGGCCGTCGGCCGGTGGAACCGCCCGAGCGGACCGGGCGTCCAAGTGCCATGACCAAGAGAGCCGGACGGATCGTGTGCGCCCTCGCGCTGGCTGCTGGTGCCCTCACGGGCTGCACCGAGTCGGGGGAGGCAGCGGAGGCCGGTGAGGCAGGGAAAGCCGGTACGGGCGAGGCCGTGGAGACGGTCCGGGCCCGGCCGTCCGGCCGGGCGATCCCCTACGACCTCTACACACACTGCGGGATCGACGAGGCCCGTATCGGCACGACGTACTTCGAGGCTCGGACGCCGCTCGACGACGGCGCGGGAAACCCGCCCGAAGGGTGGGACAACCCCACCCAGCGCGGCACGATGACTCTGACGTCCGGGACGCAGGCGGTCTTCACCGACGACGCGGGGCACGAGGTGACATTCCGGGCCCGGCCGGGGGCGACCGGCTACAAGCGCATCTGCGCCTGAACCGCGTCGTCGGGATTCCGTCCGCCCGGCGGCGTCCGGGCAGACACTTCCTGGTGCCCCGTCACCGCCGCACGGTGACGGTCCGTCGGCCGGCGCCGGCCGACCGGCGCCGCCGCAGGCCGGTTCACCTCACAACGCCGTACCGAACGCCTGCGTCCACCACGGCCCGCCCGACGCGTCGTGGATGCCCACGCCGATCTCCTTGAACGAGCAGTTGAGAATGTTCGCGCGGTGGCCGGAACTGTTCATCCAGGAGTCCATCACCGAGGCAGGGCTCTGCTGGCCCCTCGCGATGTTCTCGCCGTACGTGCTCCAGCGGTAGCCGGCCGCGGTGATGCGGTCGCCGGGATCGGTCCCGTCCGGGCTCGTGTGGTCGAAGTAGTCACGGGCCGCCATGTCCGCGGAGTGCCGCTGGGCCGCCGTAGCGAGCTTGTCGTTGCTGGTCACCGGTCCGCATCCCGCCTTGGCGCGCTCGGAGTTGACCAGGGCGACGACCTGCTCGGCGTCGCCGCTCGGCAGGGGCGGCTCCGGGTCCGGCTGCTCCGGCGTGGGCGTGGGCTCCGGCGTGGGCTTGGCCGGCGTGGGCTTCGGCTTGGGCTTGGCCGTCTTGCTCGGGCTGGGCTTCGGCGTGGGGCTGGGGGAGGCGGTGAGCGACGGGGAGGGGGACGGGCTCCGGGTGGGCGACGGAAGCAACGGGGACGCCGGGGCGGCAGCCGTGGCGCGCGGCTCCTCGTCGTCCGAGGGGCCGATGAGCAGATGGACCGCACCGCCGCCCGTGACGAGAGCGGCGACCGCGGCGGCCACGGCCGCGGTACGGCGGCGCCGCCGCGCCCGCTCCAGCCGGGCCTGGGTACGGCCGGAGGCGGGCGTCTGGGCGGAAGCGGTCGCGACCATGTCCGGCGACGCGGCGAACCGGCCGAGCGATGCCGCCACCGGTACGAGCGCGAGGCCGACGAGCAGGCCCTCCGCGGGCACCAGCCCCGACCAGTGCCCCGAGCAGACCGTGCAGCCGCGGGCATGGCGGGCCAGGCGCTTGCGCCAGAGGGCCGAGGGTATGCCGTCCCAGCCGGCGACGATCGGCTCCAGCAGGACGCAGCGCGGGTCGGCGGACAGCGCGCGGACCACGACACGGGCCGTCTCCAACTGGGCCTTCATTCGCTGCACCCGTACCGCGGTGTGCTGCGGGGACAGCTCCAGTGCCGCGGCGACCTCCGCCCGCGACAGCTGTCCGGCGGCCTCCAGCCACCACAGCGACAGCAGCGCCCGGTCGTCCTCGTCCAGCCAGCGGGTGGCCTCGGCGGTCTCGCGGCGCTGACCGGAGAGTCCGAGGCGGGTGATGGTGAGGTCCACGAAGTCCGCGCCGGGGTCGACGACGTCGTACGCGTCGTCCAGGCCGCCGCCGGTGGGTATGGCGCCCGACCGGCGCTCGCGCCAGTGGCCGCGTATCTGGTTCATCGTGATGGCGACCAGCCAGCTGCGGAAGTTCTCCGGGCTGCGCAGCCCCTCAAGGCCGCCGAGGACGCGGAGCATGGTCTCCTGCACCACGTCGTCCACGTCGGCGTGGCCGTTCATGGCCCGGCCGACGATGTTGTAGACGAGCGGAAGGTACTCGGCGACGAGCCGGTCCTGCGCCTGCTGGTCCCCGCCCTGTGCCGCCATGATCATCGCGGCTTCGCGTTCGCTGCTCACGCTGTGTCCACTCTCTTTCAGAACTCGGGCCTGTCCTCCGACACATGGGAGACGCGCCGCCCCCGCGCCGATAACAGAAAGCCAGAAAACCCAGCAACCCAGAAACCCGGAACCGGTCAGCCGGCAACGGGATAGCTGTGGGCCGGGACGTCCGGCAGCGTCAGCTCGGGCCGCCAGGCGCGCAGCACGGCGGCCGAGGGAACGAACAGCTCGGCCGGGACGGCGTCCGGACGGTGCCACTGCCAGCGCACGATCTTGTCCGGCTCGGTGACCTCCGGCTCGCCCTCGACGCCGGTGACCAGGCCCGCGGCGGAGATCCGGGTGATGCCGCGCTCGCCGTCGAGCACCACGGCGACGATCCGTACGTCTTCTTCGCGCACCCGGAGCGCTGTCTCCTCGGCCAGTTCCCGCGCCCCTGCCCGCTGGAAGGTCTCCCCGGGGTCGACCTTGCCGCCGGGCAGCTCCCAGCAGCCGTTGTGCGCGAGCCCGAGGAGGATCCGGCCGCCCACGTCGACGACGATCATGCCGACGCCGGTCACCCCGTTCGGTACGGGGAACGCCCGCGCGGGGCGTTCGGCGGCAGCGGACTCTCCGGCAGCGGACTCTCCTGCCGCGGCCGGAGTCGGCGAGAGGCGCGCGGCATTGCCAGGGGTCACCATTGGCCCTCCAGACGGGTGTCGCCCCGCCCGGGCGGGCGTGGCGGTGCCCGATCGTACGGGCCGCGCACAGGTGGCCGCTGTGACGCAGGCGGCATAGCGTGCTTGCGGGGGACCCCACCCCCGGAGGTACGACCATGAAGACTTCCCGTCCCGTCATCGGCGGACCTTGCTGGGTCGAGCTCGGCACCGGCGACATTCCGGGGGCGCAGGACTTCTACGGCACGGTCTTCGGCTGGCGCACGGCGACCGATCCGCGGGCCGAGGCCGGCGGCTACACCATGGCCCGCGTCGGCGACGCCGCGGTCGCCGCGCTCACGCCGCTGTACCAGCCGAAGCAGCCCGCGGCGTGGACCGTGTCCTTCGCGACGAACGACACGGACGCGACCGCGACAGCGGTCACCGACGCGGGCGGGACGCTGCTCACCGGACCGATGGACGTCTTCGAGGACGGCCGCTTCGCGGTGGTCGCGGACCCCGAGGGCGCGGTCTTCTCGCTCTGGCAGGGCCGCAACTTCGCCGGGGCGGAGCTGCTCAACGCGCCGGGTGCGCTGGGCTGGGTCGAGCTGCTGACCCGCGACCCGGCAGAGGCCAGGCGGTTCTATCCGACGGTCTTCGGCTGGACCGTGAACGTATCGGAGCACTACACCCAGTTCGGGGTCGGTGGCGACGACTTCGGTGGGCTGCTCAGGATGCAGGACGAGCGGTTCCCGCCGGAGACTCCGGCGCACTGGCTGCCGTACTTCCAGGTGACGGACGTCGACGCGACCGCGCATACGGCGTCGGACGAGGGCGGCGGAGTGTTCCTGGAACCGGTGCAGATGGAGGGAGGGCCGCGGTTCGCGGTGCTGCACGATCCGCAGCGCGCCGCGTTCGGGGTCCACACGCTGCCCGCCTCGAAGGGCTGACCGGAGGGAGGGGACTCAGCGCAGGATCGTCGTCGGCAGCGCCGGCTCCCCCGAGCGCTCCCGCCATTCACGCGGATAGCCCACCGACACCTCGTGGAACGGCACACCGTCGTGCCGGGTGGTACGGGGGATGTGCAGATGCCCGTACACCATCGCGCGGGCCCGGTGGCGGATGTGCCAGTCCGCGGTGTGCTCGGTCCCGCACCAGAGCGCGAACTCGGGATACCGCAGTACCCGCGTCGGCTCACGGACCAGCGGATAATGGTTGACCAGCACCGTGGGCAGCCCGTCGGGGACGGCGGCCAGCCGTGACTCGGTGAGCTCCAGCCGGGCCCGGCACCAGGCGTCGCGGCTCGGAAACGGGTCGGGATGCAGCAGAACTTCGTCGGTGCAGACGACATGCGCGCGTCGCGCCTGGTCCAGAGCCTCCTCCTGGGTGGCCGCGCCCTCCGGGCGGAAGGTGTAGTCGTACAGCAGGAACAGCGGCGCGATCGCGACGGGCCCGTCCTCGCCCGTCCAGACCGGGTACGGGTCCTCGGGCGTCACCACGCCCAGCCGTCGGCACAGCTCCACGAGCAGTTCGTAGCGCTCCACGCCGCGCGCCTGGACGGGGTCGGTGGATACCGTCCACAGCTCGTGGTTCCCCGGTGCCCACACGACCTTGGCGAACCGGTCGCGCAGCAGCGTCAGCGCCCACTCGATGTCCGACACCAGGTCACCGACGTCGCCGGCGACGAGCAGCCAGTCGTCGGCGGAGCCGGGCCGCAGACTGTCGACGTGCTTGCGGTTCTCCTTGTGGTTGACGTGCAGATCACTGATGGCGAGCAGAGACATCGCAACCCCCGTGAGTGGACAGCCTGCCGAAGCGTCATGGCGATCATCCCATCGGGAGGGGGTAACTGTCCTTCTCCGCCATACCGTTGCCTAAGGGCAGCGCTTAGGGTGAGGGCATGTCAGATGTCCCGTACGACCGGCCCGACCCGTTGCTGTCCGACTCGTTGCTGTCCGACCCGTACGGCGTCTATGAGCGGCTGCGCGGCTCCGCCCCCGTGCACAAGGTGGCGGGCCCCGACGGCAGCCCCGTCTGGCTGGTCACCCGTTACGAGGACGTACGCGCTGCGCTCGCCGACAGCAGGCTGTCGCTCGACCGGAGCAACGCCGGGGCCGGTGGCTACCGTGGTTTCGCGCTGCCGCCGGCGCTGGACGCGAACCTGCTGAACATGGACCCGCCGGACCACACCCGGATCCGCGGGCTGGTCTCCCGCGCGTTCACCCCGTCCCGGATCGAGGCGCTGCGGGAGCCCGTCCTGCGCACCGCGCACCGGCTCCTCGACGCGATCGAGCCGCACGGCCGGGCCGATCTCATCGCCGCGTACGCCGCGCCGCTGCCGGTCACGGTCATCTGCGACCTCCTCGGCGTGCCCGAGGAGGACCGGCGGGACTTCCGGGACTGGACGGACTCCCTCGTCGCGCCCGATCCGGCCAGGCCTGACGCGGCCAAGGACGCCGTTGTCAGCATGCTGTCGTTCTTCACGGCTCTGCTCGCCACCAAACGCCACAGCCCCGGTGACGATCTGATCTCGGCCCTGATCACTGTGCGTGACGAGGGTGGTGACCGGCTGTCCGAGGACGAGCTGATGTCGCTGGTCTTCCTGATCCTCTTCGCCGGGTACGAGAACACCGTCCATCTCATCGGGAACGCCGTCCTGGCGCTGCTGAGCCACCCGGAGCAGCTCGCAGCGCTGCGTGCGGACCCCGCAGGCCGGCTGGGACCCGCCGTCGAGGAGCTGGCCCGCTACGACGGCCCCGCGCTGCTGGCGATCCGCCGCTTCCCCGTTCGGGACGTCACCATCGGCGGCGCCACCGTCCCGGCCGGGGAGACCGTCCTGCTCTCGCTCGCGGCGGCGAACCGGGATCCCGGCCGGTTCCCCGCCCCGGACCGGCTGGAGCTGGACCGTTCGGACGCCGGCGCGCACCTGGCGCTCGGCCACGGGATCCACTACTGCCTCGGCGCACCGCTGGCCAGGCTGGAGACCGGGATCGCGCTCGGCGCGCTGCTGGAGCGCTTTCCCCGGCTGGCCCTAGACAGGACGGAGGGGGAGCTCGTCCACCGCCCCTCGATGCGGGCCCGCGGGCTGCTCAGGCTCCCTGTGCGCTTCTGAGCCCGTGACCCGCCCAGGCGGGCGCGGTGCCGGTGATCTGGCAGATCATCAGATAGAGCGGGATGGGCGGGGTGTAGGGACTGGTGTCCTCGGGCCAGTGGATCAGCCGCGCCGCCGCCGGTACGTAGGCCCCGCGGGAGTAGTACGAGGGCAGCGGCCACCTCAGCTCCAGGTCCGAGCCGGCAGGCACGATCCACCACCACCAGTCCGTGTCCGAGTAGACACAGCCCGTGCTCGGCAGCTTGGCCAGCAACCGGAATCCGTGCCGTGCGGGCACCCCGACCGCGTCGCAGCCAAGTGTTGCGGGCAGCCCCGGCGGGACCTCCAGACGAAGCTGCTCCTGAGTCCCGTGGCGTCTGCGGGAGAGCAGCCCGGCCATGGTCCTCAGCACGGACCCTCCAGGTCGAGCGTCAGCTCGGCCCAGACGATCCGGCCGGGACCCGGCTGTGCGTCGTGCGCGCCCCAGGCGCTGCTCACGGCATCCACCAGGAGCAGTCCGCGCCCCCGCTCGTCCTCGGAGATCCGGCACAGTCGCGGCTCGCCGGGCGGGCAGCCCTGGTCCTGCACCGCTATGCGCAACTGGCCTTCCGCGTCGCGCAGTTCGCACAGGACGCGCTCGCTCTCGGTGTGCACCACGGCGTTGGTGAAAAGTTCGGTCGCGACCAGAGCCACCGCGTCGAGGTGGTCGTCCCCGAGGCCCCAGCGCAGCATCCGCTCCCGGATCAGGCGCCGGGCGCGTGCGACCGAATCGGTGCGGCCGGGCAGCTCGAACCCGAAGCGGCGGATCGCCGACCCCGTGAAGGCCGGCGCGAACGTGCCGACGAGCAGCGGGTTGAGCGCGTTACCAGAAGCCACGACCAATCCTTAACGGTGGGGAAGCGGTGCCCGTCGTGCCTCTCCATGAGCAGAGCGCGGCAGCCTCGTGAACTGGTTCACCGACACACTTTCCACCCGGCGGCGACACTTGGCAAGAGGCACTCTGGAAATTGCAGAGTGTCGAGTTCTAGGGGAGAGTGTCATGGCACACTCGTCGTGACACCGAGTCGCGTCTCCCAACCAGGAGTCGTGTCACCGACTCGTGACGTCGTGACGTCGTGACATCGAGAACAGCGCGCTGGGGAGGTCTGTAGTGAGCGAGCCGCGGTCCGCCCCCACTGTGGGACAGGTCGTACTGGGCAAGCGACTGCAGGATCTGCGGGAGCGAGCCGGCCTGAAACGCGAGGAGGCCGCCAAGGTGCTCCGAGTGGCCCCCGCCACCATCCGCCGGATGGAGATGGCCGAGGTCGCGCTGAAAATCCCCTACGTGCAACTCCTCCTGCGGGCCTACGGCATCGCCGACGACGAGGCCGACGGTTTCGTCCAGCTCGCCGAGGACGCCAACAAGCCGGGCTGGTGGCAGCGTTTCCACGACGTCCTGCCCGGCTGGTTCAGCATGTACGTCAGCCTGGAGGGGGCCGCGAGTCTCATCCGGGCGTACGAACCCCACTTCGTCCCCGGACTCCTCCAGACCGAGGAATACGCGCGCGGCGTCATGCGCAGCGGAGCCCTCGGCGCCACCAGCGCCGACGACATCGAGCGGCATGTCGCCCTGCGGATGGAGCGGCAGGGGCTGCTCACCAGAGCCGACGCCCCCAGATTCTGGGTGGTCATGGACGAGACGGTGCTCCGCCGGCCGGCGGGTGCCCCGAAGGTGATGCGGGCTCAGATCGACCGGCTCCTCGAAGCCGCCGAACTGCCGAACGTCACCCTCCAGGTCGCGGAGTTCGCGACCGGGCCGCACCCCGGTACCTACGGACCGTTCGTTCTCTTCCGGTTCGCGGTGCCCGAGCTGCCCGACATGGTCTACAGCGAGTACCTGACCGGCGCGGTCTATCTCGACGCGCGTCCCGAGGTGGCCTCGCACCTGGAGGTCATGGACCGCATGGCGGCCCAGGCCGCCACCGCGCAACGCACGAAGGACATCCTCCGGGGCGTCCGCAAGGAGCTGTGAATGGATCGCATATACAACGGCATGCCTGCCCGGGAGCTCGGCTCGGAGGGGTGGCACAAGCCGTGGAGCGGCGGCAACGGCGGCAACTGCATCGAGGCCATGAAGCTGGCCGACGGCAGGGTCGCGGTGCGCCAGTCCGCCGACCCTGAAGGCCCCGCCCTCATCTACACGCACGGCGAGATCGCCGCTTTCATCCAGGGCGCCAAGTCCGGTCAGGCAGACTTCCTTCTGACGTGATCCGGGACCGACCGCCTGAGTGGTACGTGCAGTTCCGTTCGTTCGTCCTCATGTCGCCCACCCGTCGCAGACCCTTGGAGACGCCAGATGACCGGGCAAGACCCCGCCGCCGTACGGATCGACACCAGCAAGCCGCACCCGGCTCGTATGTACGACTGGTTCCTCGGAGGCAAGGACAACTACCCGGTCGACGAGGAGATGGCCAGACAGCTCCTCACCCTGGACGCGCGCGGCCGTGACATGGCCAGGGTCAACCGGGCCTATATGCACCGCGCCACGCGCTGGCTCGGCAGCAACGGCGTACGCCAGTACCTCGACATCGGCACCGGCATCCCCACCGAGCCCAATCTCCACCAGATAGCCCAGCAGGTCGCCCCCGAGTCCCGCGTCGTCTACTGCGACAACGACCCGATCGTGCTCGCCCACGCCGAGGCCCTGCTGCGCAGCACCCCCGAAGGCGCCACCGACTACATCCAGGCGGACGCCCGCGATCCCGAGGCGATCCTGGACGCGGCGGGCAAGGTCCTGGACTTCACCCGGCCGATCGCGCTGTCGCTGCTCGCGCTGCTGCACTTCGTGGACGACGAGGACGGCGCGTACGAGCTGGTGGACCGGCTGGTCCAGCAGCTCGCACCCGGCAGCTACCTCGTGCTGTCCCACACGACGGGCGACTTCGACCTGGAGAAGGCGGCGCAGGCCCGCGCGATGTACCAGGCCCGCGGCCTCACGCTGCGCCCCCGCTCCCGCGAGGAGTTCACCCGGTTCTTCGACGGTCTGGAGCTCGTCGAGCCCGGTGTGTCACTGACCGCTGAATGGCACCCCGAGCTCGGCGAGGTCATCGACGTGCTGGGCGACGGACCCATTCCCGGCTACGCGGGAGTCGCCCGCGTCAGCTGACGCTCCGTCCGGTCGGCGCCCCGGTGGGGGTCCCCCCCCGCCGAAGGCAGGGGGAGAACCGAGCCTCAGTCGAGCAGGGTGACGAGGAAACTCGTCGCCCTGCTGACGTTTCCGGCCGCGTCGATCGTCCGGTGCTCGACGGTGTGGGTGCCGTAGTCGGGCGTCGCGTCGTCCCACGGCACGGCACGGGGCGTACCGAGCTTGCCGTAGACGAGATCGTCGATGACGGTGCCGCTCGGGGTGAAGCGGAACGGCGCGTCGGCGTCCGTGGGCCAGCCGTAGTACGTGTACCAGCCGTCGCCGTCCACCCGGAACTGCGAGACGACGGTGCCGGGTTGGTCGTCGCTCGCCGTCAGCCGCATGGTGAACGGACCGTCGTAGACGTACTCGGGCGGCCGCCCGGGCCGGTGCACCGTCCGCAGCGGCTCCGACAGCTCGTGCGAACCCGCCGCCGGAACCGCGTCCACGGACCAGCGCAGCACGGCGTCCGTTCCGGCGATCCTGGCCGTCAGTGCGTGCGTCCCGGGACGGAGCCGCAGCGCGCCGAGGTCCAGATCGCGGTCGTTGCCGGGGTTCGCGAGCGGGCGGCCGTCGAGGGACCAACGGACGGCGTGCGTCCGGTCCGTGGGGTGCGTGGTGTCGGCGTACACGACGGACCCGGCCCCGACGGGCGTCCCGGTGGCGGTGTGGCCGGTGAAGGCCGCGGGGACCGGAGTGTGGTGCGTCCGTACGGACGTGTCGACCGTCCAGCTCACGGTGCGGGTCAGCGCGGTCGAGGCGCGGACGGCGGGATCGCGGACGAACGGCGTCGGGTCGGTGACGGTGGCCGTGAGGGTGTGTTTACCCCGGCCGATGCCGATCCTGCGCAGATCCACGGTGCGGGCGCCGTCGGTGTGCCGCAGCGGACGGCCGTCGAGCCGCCAGACGACGTCGAGTTCGCCGCCGACCGGGTGCAGGGTGTCCACCCACACCGTCCGGTCGGCGCCGATCGGAGCGGCGTCCGGGGTGTGGTCCTGGACCAGGTTCACCTTGGCGGAGATCGCGCGGACCATCACCTCCCGTTCCACCTGGTCGAAGGCATAACCCAGGGTCTTCATGATCGAGTGCTTGCTGGGCCGCCAGACACCCTTGGTGCTGTACATCCCGCCCTCGTGCCGTCCGATCACACCGCCCGACTCGCTCTTCTCGCCCAGCCAGCGCCACCACTTCGCCTGCTGGTCCCGCATCTGCTGCTCGGTGAGGAGGGTGTGGTGCGCGGACGCGGGCTCGCCGCCGGTGTACGTACCGCCGGGGACGCCCCGGCCGTAGTAGTCGTACTCGTCCTGGAGCTTGCCCAGCGAGTGGCCGATCTCGTGCGGGGTGATGAGAGAGGAGAGGGCATTGCCTCCGGACGCGGTGGCGTACGTGCCGCCCGCACCGCCGTACGTGTCGCTGTTCGCGAGCGCCACGATCTGGCGGTTGGCGCCCGTCGTCCCGGCGACGAGATCGGCCAGCGCGGTCGCCGCACCGCTGTCGACGGTGAGCAGTCGCTGCACGCTGCCCGGATTGCAGCCGCCCCAGAAGCCCATGTTCAGTGGGGTGTCACGGCGTGGGGCGTCCAGTGACGGGTCGCAGTCGACGCCCTGCTCGGGCGAGGGCACCTCGACCGCCCACACATTGATGTACGAGCGGTACGAGGCGAACGGCTCGGTGCTCCACAGCACTTTCAGATGCTTGTCGACGTCCGCGCGGAACTCGTCCATGCCGGCGGCGGTGTAGCCGTCGCCGAGGACGACGAGATTGAAGCGCTTGTCGGCCGGGCCCGTGGTCTGGACGGGGACGACGGTGGCGTTCTCGGCCACCGGCTCGTCGGCGACGGCTTCGGCCGTCGCGGGCGGCGCCGCGCCGAACAGACCGGAGAGGACCAGGGCGCCCGCGGTGGCGAGCGCCGCGGCTCTGGGAAAGCGTATGCCGGAGGTGTCCATGGGGCGGGAGCGTAGGTCCGTGCCCAATGGGCCGTAAAGACAGCCGAGTTGGCCATGAAGCCGGCCCGCTGGTCGCGCTCCTCGGACCGGCCACCGCTACGACCGGATCGACTGGGCAGGGCCGGTGCTGAGTTGCTCGTCGTCGCGGGAGCGTCGTCCTCGCCGCACGACGCAGCCGGCGAGCACCGCGCCGGCTGCGACCGCGTAGGCCGTCGCGGTGACCACATACGGATCGGCCTCGGACTGGGCCGTGACGTACTTCGTGGCGCCGGCCATGGCCACGCCCAGCCACTCCCACCGGCCGTCCAGGGCCACCAGCGCGACCAGCAGCAGCGCGTACCACGAGTAGCCGGGCGTGAGCAGCAGGAACGCGGTGCCGGTGACGAGCAGGGCGCCGCTCCACGGCCGTTCGGGATCACCGCGCAGGAGTACCTGTCCGACGACGCAGAGCATCGCGGCGACCAGGGCCCAGGCCGCCCAGTCGTCCGGCAGCACCAGCCGCAGCAGGGCGTACCGGCTGCGGGCCGAGGCGTCTTCGTACCCTTCCTCCTCGACGTAGCCGGTGAGATAGCCGAAGACCGAGCCGTGGGAAAGGAGGACGTACGGCAGATACGTCAGCGCGACGACGGCAGCGGCGGGCAACAGGACGGCGGCCGCGTCACGCCATCGGCGTACCCCGGACAGCGCCCCGGGCAGGAGGACCGCGGGCAGCAACTTGGTGGCCGTGGCGGCGCCGAGGAGTGCGCCGCCCGCCGCCCGGTGGCGTACGACGACCGCGAGTCCGGCCACCCCGAGCAGCACGCCGAGCACATCGGCATGGGCGTTGTTGACGGCTTCGAGGGGGACGGCCGGACACCACGCCCAGTACGCCGCGGTGCGCGGATCGCCACCGCGCCGCCGCAGGACCAGGAGCAGCGCGCCGGTCACTCCCACCGACAGCAGCGCGCCGCCGGTCTGGAGCGGTTTGTGCCGTGCGCCGTCGGGAGACAGCACGTGGACCAGCAGGAAGTAGCCCTCGGCGACCGGCGGATAGATGGTGTGGACATACGGACGGTTGATCCGGGTGCAGTGGATCGCGCCCTTCGGGCCCGGGATCCGGGCACGCTCCGGGCCCGCGCAGCCCGCGCCCGTGGGGAAGAGCCACGGATCGCGCAGCGGGGCGAGCGCCGGGTCGGCGGGCGCGTGGTCGTACGGGGAGATCCTGGCGGCCTGCACCCGCCCGTCCCAGGCGTAGCGGTACATGTCGCTGCTGCTGCGCGGGGGAGCGAGCAGACCGGTCGCGGCGACGATCACGCTGCCGCCGAGGATCAGCCCCACGGCGTGGCGCACCGGCACTCTGCGCAGGCACCACACGGCCGCGGCGAACAGCAGCCAGCAGGCCCCGTACCAGCCGGCCAGTCCGGCCGGGTCCGAGAAGTAGCCGTCCTTGCGGACCGTGAGGGCGAGCGCGGTGGTGAGGGCGGCGAGGAGGAGGCCGGTGCCGAGGGTGCGCGGGGTGATCACCTGCTCAGCGTGGCAGTCCCGGCGCCCCGGGGCCGTGCACCGGCGGTCGACGTCAGCGATCCGTAAGGTGTCAGAGCCGCCCCGCGGGCCGGTTCGGGGGGTGTGATGGAGACATGAGGTTCCGACCACCGGCACTGCGACCACCGGCACTGCGTCCACCGGCACTGAGGTGGCCCGCATCGATGCGGCCCGCGCTGAAGCGGCCACCCCTGCCGTCCTTCAACGGCCGGCTGCACGACCCCCGCACCGCCACCGCCGTCGGCCGCTGGCTCGGCGTGACGATCGCGGTGTGCTTCCTGACCGGCCTGATCAGCCATTTCCTGCAGAAGCCGCCGGACTGGCTGCTGCCGTTGCTGCCGCCCCGGCCCGTCTGGGGCTACCGGCTGACGCAGGGGCTGCACGTCGCGAGCGGAATCGCGACGATCCCGCTGCTGATGGCGAAGCTGTGGACCGTGTACCCGAGGCTCTTCGTGTGGCCGCCGGCCCGGTCGGTACGGCACGCACTGGAGCGGCTGTCGATCGGGGTGCTGGTGGCGGCGGCCGTGTTCCAGGTGTTCAGCGGGCTGCTGAACATCGTGCAGTGGTATCCGTGGCCCTTCTCCTTCGTACCGGTGCACTACGCGGTCGCCTGGGTGCTGGTGGGCGCGCTGCTGCTGCACCTCGCGGTCAAGGCGCCGGAGATCAAGGCGCACTGGACCCGGCGCTCGCCCGGAACACTGGAGCTGCCGGCGCAGGACGGGCCGGACCGGCGGTCGTTCCTGACCGGAGTCGCGGCGGCCGTCGGCGCGGTCACCGTGGTCACGGTGGGCCAGTCCCTCACCCCGCTGAAGAGCCTCGACCTGCTGGCGCCCCGCCACCCCGATCACGGCCCGCAGGGCCTGCCGGTCAACCGGACCGCGGCGGCGGCAGGGCTTGCCGCCGGGGTGCCGGCGGACCGCTGGCGGCTGTCGGTGGCCGGGCCCCGCCCGTACGAGCTGTCGCTCGACGACCTCCGGGCCATGCCCCAGCACACCGTGACCCTGCCGATCGCCTGCGTCGAGGGCTGGAGCAAGTCGGCCGAATGGACGGGGGTACGGATCCGGGACCTGCTGGAGCGGGCCGGCGCGCCGCCCGACGCGCTGCTGCGCGTGGTGTCACTGGAGCGGCACGGCGCGTACCGGATCATGGAGATGGGCCGGGGGTACGCGCGCGACCCGCTGACGCTGCTCGCCCTGCGGCTGAACGGTGAGGTGCTGTCGCTCGACCACGGCTTCCCGGCGCGCGTCATCGCCCCGAACCGGCCCGGTGTGCTCCAGACGAAATGGGTCAGCCGGCTGGAGGTGCTGTGATGCGGGTCGTCGTGGGCGCGGTGGGCGTCGCTCTGATGGGCCTCGGCGCGTGGCTGCTGTTCGGCGCGGGCGACGTACGCGACCCGTGGGACGTGGTGGTCTGGCTGGGAGGGGCGATCGTCCTCCATGACGGACTCATCGCGCCTCTGGTTCTGGCGGTGGGCTTCCTGCTGGCGGCCCTGCCCGCGCGCGGCACAATCCGGGCGGGGCTCATCGTCTGCGGTGCGCTCACCCTGATCGCCCTGCCGCCCCTGCTGCGACCGGGCGCCCCGACGAACCCGTCCGCGCTGCCGCTGGACTACCTTCGCAACTGGCTGCTGACGCTCGGCGTCGTGGCCGCCCTGACCGCCGGGGTGCTGCTGTTGCCCCGGGTGGCGCGCTCACTGTCGGGGTGGCCGGAGCGGCGGCGAGCGCGTCGTGAGGAGAAGGCCAAGACGGTCCCGCCTTCCGGCAACTGACCCCGGACGTCAACGGTGCACTCCGGACCGAGCTGCATGAGCGCTCCTCTGTGAGCAGCGATCGCCACCCACAGCACACCCAGGCACGGGAATGCCCGGGAGGGGAACGCCCAGGCACGGGAAGACCCCCGAGGGTCACAAGCCGCCGCTGAGTGCGCCCTCCGCCCTTGCGAGCGTCTCCGCGTGGCCGAAGAGTCCCGGCAGACCGCCCGAGTGCAGGAGGATCGTGCGCTGTCCGGGCACGATGTCGCCGTCCTCGATCGCTGCGGTCAGGCCGGCCATCGCGCGCCCGGTGTAGATCGGGTCGAGCACGATCCCTTCGGTGCGGGCCGCCAGAGTCAGGGCGGCCATGACCGGCTCGGTCAGCACACCGTAACCGTCGCCGACCTGGTCGAGCCTCAGTCTCAGGGTCTCGGCCGGGCAGGGCGTGCCGGACAGTCCGGCGGCCAGTTCGGACACGGTCCGGGCGGGATCGCCGACGGCTCCGCAGTGGACGCCGAGTACGCGCGCGGGGCCCAGCACGTCGACCAGGCCGGCCATGGTCCCGCCGGAGCCCATCGCGACGACGACCGTGGCCAGGTCGGGAGCCTGGGCGAGGAGTTCGCGTCCGCACTCGACGTAACCGCGCGCACCGAGCACGCTGGAACCGCCGAAGGGGATCAGCGCCGGGACGGCGCCCTGGTCCCGCAGTCGTTCGGTCACCTGCTCGGCGACGGAGCCGAGCGACTCACCGCCGATGTCACCCGCCCACACGACACGGGCGCCGAACAGCCCGTCGAGCGCGATGTTGCCGGAGGCCGACGATCCGGGCGTGCCGGCGAGCACCAGAACGACGTCGAGCCCCAGCCGGGCCCCGGCGGCCGCGGTCAGCCGTGCGTGGTTGCTCTGCGGTGCGCCCGTGGTCACCAGGACCGTGGCGCCGTCGGCCAGCGCCTCGCCGCAGAACCACTCGAGCTTGCGGATCTTGTTCCCGCCGCCGCCCAGGCCGGTGAGGTCGTCCCGTTTGATCCACAGGTCGTCCGGGCCGAGGCCGAGCGCACGGGCCAGCCGCGGCGCGGGTTCGAGCGGGGTCGGCCATGCGCCGAGCGTGGCCCGTCGCGGGGTACCGCTGTCGTCGGTCATCGTTTCGGCGCTGCTCTCCTGAAGGTGGAACGGTGTCTGGTGCCCGGCACTAGGCCGTGTCCTAGCGGCGTTCGAGCGAGCCCCGGACGAACGCGGCCTGCCCGGCATGCTGGAGATCGTCGGCGATGACGCTCACCAGCCGGACGCCCAGGGTCACGGGCGGGGACCACGAGTCGTCCACGACCCGGTTCAGAGCCGTGCCCTTCAGTCCTCCGACGAACGCGATGGTTTCCTCATGGACGGCGTCGAAGTAGCCGAGCAGCAGCTCGGGCGAGTCTACTTGGACCGCCGCGACCTGCTTGCGGGAGTGGCCGTAGCCGGTCGCTCCCTCGGCGAACGGCAGCCCGAAGCGGCCCGCCCAGTCCTGGGAGGTCCAGACCTGATCCCGGCCGGCCGCGTCGGCCACGTGGTCGTCCTGGATGCGCGTGAGGTGCCACACCAGCCAGGCGATGGAGTTGGCACCGGGGTCGAGCCTGGCGTTGAGTTCGTCCGCCGAGAGCCCCTCGACGGCCTCGTGCACCACCTCCTGGATACGTCCGAAAGCGTCGGCGAGCACATCTGCGGAGTTCATACGGCGAGTGAACCGCGCACGTCCCCTCGGGCGCAGTCCGACACGGCGGGGATTCGGCTCCCTTGGGGCCTCTCGTTCGGATCTTGCCGGGCTCGCGTGCCCTGGCACCGCACCTCGCTGCGTTGTCGTCAGTCGCCAATGTCCCCCGTAGCCCTTCGGGCACGGGAGGTGCCCCCACCGCAGTGGCTCCTTCCTCCGCCTTGCGATGTACGGCACCAGACCCCGCTCGCTGATCCGGCCTGATCCCAACGAGAGGCCCGAGCCCGGATGTCCCCCGTCGCGCCGTCGCCCGGCTCGCCCAGGACGCCCATTCCCCCTGGTCCAGGGCACGTTCTTCGTCATGCGTGGAACGTAACAGCCGCCACCGACAACGGCGTCGGGGCCGGGCGGCCACGGGACAGGCACACGAACGTACGCCCACCGGCCGTCCACGGCAGGGCTCGCGGCCAGCCCGTCGCCGCCGCGTGGCCGACCAGGGCGGAAAGCCCCACCCGGGCCCACGGGAAGGGGGCGCCCGGAGCGCCGTCGCCGTCGACCACCCGTACGTCCACGCGTTCGTCGACGTCGACCGGAGCGGCCTCGGCGATCAGTACCCCGTCCGGGGCGACGAGTTCGGCGACCCGGGAGAGCAGGGCGCGCGGATCGCCGCCGATGCCGATGTTGCCGTCGATCAGCAGCGCCGTACCCCAACTGCCCTCCCTCGGCAGCGGGTCGAAGACCGACCGGCACAGCGCGCTGCCACCCGAGCGGACCGCACGGGCGACCGCCACCGGGCTGACGTCCACACCCAGGGTCGTCCGCCCCAGCCCGGCCAGCGCGGCCACGAGCCGACCCGGGCCGCAGCCTATGTCCAGCACCGGCCCCCGGCAGCGGTCCAGCACCGTGCGGTCGGCCGGGTCCGGGTCCGCGCACCAGCGCTCGACCTCCAGCGGCAGCAGCCAGCCGTCGGGGCGGCGCAGGAACAGCGGGCCGCGCCCGGTGCGCAGCGCGTCGTTGTACGGATCGGCCCGCCACGCCGTGGCCGCGGCGGTTCCCGCAGGTACCGTCGCCGTCATCGCTCACCGGCCCGCGCCAGCCGCGCCACCGCGGCGGCGAAGCGGCTGACCGGCGCGGCGGCCGCCACCAGGCGTGCGTCCTCCGGCGTGTCGACATCACGCAGCTGTGGCAGATCGTGCACCGTCAGCCCCGCATCGACCAGCCGCCGCCGCTGAACCGCTCCCGTCTCCGGCACGGACATCGGTACCCCGGACAGCAGCCCCGGATCGGGCTCGGCCAGCCCCAGCGCCCAGAAGCCGCCGTCCTCGGCGGGCCCGAACGCGGCGCCGTCCACGGCGAGTTCCAGTCCGTGGGTGAGCAGGGCCGGTGTCACCTGCGGGGTGTCCATGCCGATCAGCAGCGCGGGCCCGGAGCAGGCCGCGAACGCGGCGGCCAGCCGCTCGTCCAGACCGCCCTCCACTTGCGGTACGACCTCGAATCCTGGCGGCAGCCAGGCTCCCGGCGCGCCGTCGAGCACCAGCACCCGGCGCGCCGCCGCGCTGGCGCTCACCGCGGCCAGCGTGTCGGCGAGGGACGCCGCGGCCAGTGTGGCGGCTTCCGCGGCGGTGTACGAGGGCGTCAACCGGGTCTTGACCCGGCCCGGGACCGGCTCCTTCGCGATGACGAGGACGGTGGTCATGCGGCCTTCCTTGGGGGTGCGGGTGCGGCTGTTCCAGCCCGTCCGGCGTTCGAGGACACGGCCGAAGGCCGTACGGGGGGCCGGGGGCGTGCCCCCGGCTCACTCATGAAGCACCGCCCGCATGTCGTGCACCGCCTGCCAGGTGCCCCGCCATGTGCCCGTCACCTTCGACTTCCCGGATCTGGGCCGGTACGGCACATCCAGCTCCGCGACGGTCCAGCGGGCGTCCGCCGCCCGCACCACCATCTGCAGCGGGTAGCCGCTGCGCCGGTCCGTCAGGCCGAGGCCGAGGAGGTCCTTGCGGCGGGCCGCGCGCATCGGGCCCAGGTCGTGCAGTCGCAATCCGGTACGCCGGCGCACCATCCGGGCCAGGGCCAGGTTGCCGGCGCGGGCATGGGCGGGCCAGGCGCCCCGGCCGCGGGGCCGCCGCCGGCCGAGCACGAGGTCCGCCTCGCCCTGCGCCACCCGCCGTACGAGCTCCGGCAGCAGCCCCGGATCCAGCGACGCGTCGCAGTCGCAGAAGCACACGTACTCCGCCTCGGCGGCCACCAGCCCCGCGTGACAGGCCGCGCCGAAGCCGCGCCGCGGCTCGTGGACGACCGTCGCGCCGAGCGACAGGGCGATCTCCGCCGACCCGTCCGTCGAACCGTTGTCGACGACGATCGCCCGCCAGCCCTCCGGAATCCGCGCCAGGACCCAGGGGAGCGCCTCCGCCTCGTCCAGGCAGGGCAGGACCACATCCACGGTGGCGTTCACGCGGTCGCCCCCCGCAGCCCCGCCGCCGCGAACTCCGCCATGCCTTCGGCGAAACCGATCAGCGGCCGCCACCCCAGCTCGGCCTTCAGCCGTCCCGAGTCGGCGGTGATGTGGCGGACGTCCCCCAGCCGGAACTCCCCGGTCACGACCGGCTCCGGACCACCGTGCGCCGCTGCCAGCTCGGCCGCCATCTCGCCGACGGTGTGCGGTGTGCCGCTGCCGGTGTTGTACGCGGTGAGCACTCCGGGCTCCCGGCCGCGCACCGCCTCCAGCGCCACGGCGTTCGCGCTCGCCACATCCCGCACGTGCACGAAGTCCCGCCGCTGGCGCCCGTCCTCGAAGACCCGGGGCGGCTCGCCGCGCTCCAGCGCGGAGCGGAAGAAGGACGCCACCCCCGCGTACGGAGTGTCGCGCGGCATCCCCGGCCCGTACACGTTGTGGTAGCGCAGCGCCACGGCCCGGCCGCCCGTGGCCCGTGCCCAGGACGCCGCCAGATGCTCCTGGGCGAGTTTGGTCGTGGCGTACACATTGCGCGGGTCGGCCGGGGTGTCCTCGTCGACCAGACCCGGGGTCAGTTCGCGCCCGCAGTCGGGGCACCCGGGCTCGAAGCGACCCGCCTCCAGCGCCGCGAGCGGCCGCGGCCCGGGCCGGACCCGGCCGTGGACCTGGCAGTCGTAGCGGCCCTCGCCGTACACGACCATCGATCCGGCCAGCACCAGATCGCGGACGCCGGCCTCCACCATCGCCGCGAGCAGCACCGCCGTACCGAGGTCGTTGCACGACACGTATGAGGGCGCGTCGGCGAAGTCCTTGCCGAGGCCGACCATCGCCGCCTGGTGGCAGACCGCGTCGACGCCGTGCAGCGCCCGCGCGACCACCGCCGGGTCGCGGACGTCGCCGTGGATCGAGCCGGTGCCCGAGCCGGTGCTGTTGTCGGTGTCCGTGGCGGTGCCGGAGGAGTGCCGGAGGTCGAGGACGACCGGTTCGTGGCCGCGCGCGGCGAGGGCGGCCACGACCTGTGTCCCGATGAAGCCCGCGCCTCCAGTGACGAGTACTCGCATGTCACCGACGCTACGCGGAGGATCACCTTCCACCCCTGTTGCGCGCCGCGCCGTCACAGGTCCGTAAGGACTAGGTCCTGTCCGGGCGATCTTCGAGGAACAGGCCGCGGCGTCAGATGCGGTGCATCGCAAGGCGGTGGGGGCACCTCCCAGGCGCAGCTCTGGGGGAGATCGCCCTCGTACTGGGTGTACTTGGGCGACTCCGACAACGCAGTGAGGTGCCGTAGCTGGCGTCGCGGGCCCGACAAGATCGCCCGGACAGGGCCTACGCGCGGGTCAGCCGCACCGTCACGATCTGGAAGGGCCGCAGCGCCAGCGCGACGGCGTCGCCCTCGACGTCGAGCGGTGGCTGCTCCGGCAGAGGGCGTTCCAGCAGATCGGTGAGTACTGCTCCGACCGTGTGGAAGCCCGTGCGCAGCGTCGTCGTCGCCCGGCCGCCCAGCGACTCGTAGAGCCGTACCACCACATCGCCCGAGCCGTCGTCCGCGAGCTTCACCGCCTCGACGACCACCGCCGCACCGTCCGTCGTCACCACCGGCGGCACCTGCGATCCGCCCGGTCCCACCCGCAGCGGCAGGTTCAGCGCGTACCCCTCCGCGACCGCGTCCTCGATCGTCGCGCCCGGCAGCAGGGAGTAGGTGAACCGGTGCGTGCCCTGGTCGGCCTCCGGGTCGGGGATGCGCGGGGCGCGTACCAGACTGAGCCGGACGGTCGTGGTCGTACCGCCGTCCTCCTCGCGGGTCGTGCGCGAGACGTCGTGGCCGTACGTCGAGTCGTTGATCACCGCCACGCCGTAGCCCGGCTCGCCGATGTGCACCCAGCGGTGCCCGTACACCTCGAACCGGGCCGCCTCCCAGCTGGTGTTCGTGTGGGTGGGCCGGTGCACATGGCCGAACTGGATCTCGGCGGTGGACCGGTCCGCGTGCACATCCACCGGGAACCCGGCCTTGAGGATCTTCTCCGCCTCGTGCCAGTCGATCTCGGTCTCGATGTCGACGCGGCGACTGCCGGCCCGGACGGTGACGGTCTGCACGATCCGCGAGCCCTTGCCGAAGCTCCGCTCCACGCGCAGTGCCCCCAGGAGGTGACTGTCCTCGGCGATCCTGATCGTCGCGCCCTCCAGCAGGTCGGTCCAGCGGCCCAGGTAGTGCTTGTCGATGTCCCAGGCGTCCCAGTAGTTGGGCAGATCGGTGTGCAGCCGCAGCAGATTGCCCCTGCCGCCGGGCGCGAGGACCTCACGGTCGGCGACCAGGTCGCGTACGGAGGTGAACGTGCCGTCGTCCGCCATCTCGACCCGTACGAGGCCGTTGTCGAGGGCCCGGTTGGTGACCGTGACAGGGCGCTGCACGGGGACGTGGGCGGCGACGGGCGCGCTGCCGGACGCGGGCACCTCGACGAACACCGCCGCCCCGCCGTCGGACAGCCGTGGCAGACCCGGGTCGAGAACGGCGGCCAGCACCGCCGGGATCCGGACGACCTCGGCCCGGTCCCGCGGGCCCGCGTTGTACACCCACGGCTCCACCGGCCCCGCCCCGCTCACCGCCTCCAGCGCCTGCGCGGTGAGCGCTTCCAGTTCCGTCGCGACACGCGCGTACTCCGCCTCCGCCTCCCGGTGCACCCACGCGATCGACGAGCCCGGCAGGATGTCGTGGAACTGGTGCAGCAGCACCGTCTTCCACAGCTGGTCCAGCGCCGCGTACGGATACGCGTACCCGGGAACGTGCAGCGCCGCGGCCGTCGCCCACAACTCGGCCTCGCGCAGCGCGTGTTCACTGCGGCGGTTGCCCTGCTTGGTGCGGGCCTGCGAGGTGTACGTCGCCCGGTGCAGTTCCAGATAGAGCTCGCCGGACCACACCGGGGCGTCCGGGTACTCCGCCCGCGCGGCCGCGAAGAAGGCGTTGGGATGCTCGATGACGACCTTCGCCGAGCCCTCCAGGTCGGCCAGCCGCCGCGCCCGCTCCAGCATCTCCCGGTTCGGGCCGCCCCCGCCGTCGCCGTGCCCGAACGGCGCCAGCGAACGCGTACCGCGCCCCTTGTCCTGGTAGTTGCGCACCGCGTGTGCCATCTCCCGCCCGGAGAAGACCACGTTGTACGTGTCGACCGGCGGGAAGTGGGTGAAGATCCGCGAGCCGTCGATGCCCTCCCACCAGAAGGTGTGGTGGGGAAGCTTGTTGGTCTGGTTCCAGGACAGCTTCTGGGTCAGGAACCACTTCATCCCGGCCAGTTTGGCCAGCTGGGGATAGGCCGCCGTGTACCCGAAGGAGTCCGGCAGCCACACCCCTTCCGTCTCCACCCCGAACTCGTCGAGGAAGAAACGCTTGCCGTGGACGAGCTGGCGGGCCAGCGCCTCACCGCCGGGCAGATTGCCGTCGGCCTCCACCCACATGCCGCCGACGGGCGCCCACTGTCCGTTCTTCACCGCTTCCTGGATACGGGCCCACACCTGCGGGTGGTTGTCGCGCACCCAGGCGTACTGCTGTGCCTGCGAGCAGGCGAAGACGAACTCCGGGTACTCCTTCGCCAGGGCGGTGACGTTGGAGAAGGTGCGGGCCGTCTTGCGTTTGGTCTCGCGGACCGGCCAGAGCCAGGCGCTGTCGATGTGCGCGTGACCGACCGCCGAGAGGGTGTGCGCGCTGGCGTGGGCGGGCCGGGACAGCGCGGCCGCGAGAACGGTACGTGCGACGGCGGCCGTGCCGGAGACGTCGTCGAGGTCCAGGGTGTCCAGCGCCCGCTCCAGCGTGTGCATGATCTCGTGGCGGCGCGGCTCGTGCTCGCCCAGCTCCAGCATCAGTTCGCGCAGCACCTGCATGTCCAGCGACAGCTGCCAGACGTCCTCGTCCAGCACGGCGAGATCCGCGCCGGCGAACGTGTAGAGGGGATCGCTGCCGGCGGTGCGCTTGTCACCCATCGGGGTGGGGCGGCGGAAGTGATCGGCGAGGATGTCGGGGTTGGACGCGGCCTCGACGAGGAAGGCGACCTGCTCGCCTCCTTCGGCGGGGGAGGCGATGGGAACGTACTGGTTCTGCGGATTGACCGCCTTGACCGGGGTGCCGTCCGGCAGATGGACGAGTGCCTCGGCCTGGTTGCCCGGCCAGCTGCTGACGAAGCCCAGGTCGAACCACGCCTCCACACGGCGTCCCGCCCAGTCCGCGGGCACCTCGCCGCGCACCCGGAACCAGGTCGTGCCCCAGGGCGGACCCCACGGCGTGCCCGTCGCGAACGGCTCGTACACCGCCTCCCGCGCCTGCTCGAACGGCACCGGCTCGTCCGGCACCTGCCAGGCCTCGACGGTCAGCGGCACGGTGGCGGAGTGGATCAGCGGCCGGATGCGCTGCTCCAGGACGCGCTCGACGCGCTGTTCGATCCTGTGGCGTTCGTCGTGCATCTGACTGGCACCTACTTCCGGTTGAGATAGGCGAGGCCCGGGTGCACGCCCGTATAGCCGTCGAGGAGACGGCGGGCGACGGTGACGGAGTCGACCAGGGGATGCAGGGCGAAGGCCTTGACGGCGGTGGCGCGTGAACCGCTCTCCGCCGCGGCGAGGACCTCCCGCTCGACGGCCTTCACCGAGGTGACCAGGCCGGCCGCGTGAGGGGGCAGCGGGGCGACCGCGCACGGATGGGCGCCGTTCGCGTCGACCAGGCACGGCACCTCCACCACGGCGTCCTCGTCGAGCACCGAAAGTGTCGTGCGGTTGCGGACGTTGAGGATGAGGGTGGCCCGCTCGTCACGGGCGATGGCGCGCATGAGCGCGAGCGCCACCTTCTCGTAGCCGCCGGACCCGAGGTCGGCGGCGGCCCGCTCGCCCGCGCCTGACACCTCGCGGCCCAGCGCCATGTACGTGGCCTCGCGCTCGGCGCGGGTCAGCTCCCAGCGCTTGAGGGAGGGGTCCGCGTAGAAGGCGGCCTGCTGGTCGCTGAGGAACTCGCCCCGCGTCCGCCCGGCCGTCCGGTACGCCTGTACCGTCTCGCGGTTGAAGTAGTAGTAGTGCAGATACTCGTTCGGGATCGCGCCCAGCGAGCGCAGCCACTCGGCGCCGAAGAGCCTGCCCTCCTCGAAGGAGCCGAGGGCCTCGGAGTCGGCCAGCAGCCGGGGAAGTTCGTCCCGGCCGGCGACCCGCAGGCCGCGCAGCCAGCCGAGGTGGTTGAGCCCGGCGTAGTCGATCCACACCTCGTCGGGGTCCGCGCCGAGGACGCGCGCGACGCGCCGGCCGAGCCCGACGGGGGAGTCGCAGATCCCGATGACCCGCTCGCCCAGCAGCCGGGACATGGCCTCGGTGACCAGCCCGGCCGGATTGGTGAAGTTGATGACCCAGGCGTCGGGCGCGAGCGCCGCGATCCGCCGGGCGATGTCCATGGCCACGGGCACGGTCCGCAGCCCGTACGCGATTCCGCCCGCGCCGACCGTCTCCTGGCCGAGCACCCCCTCGGCGAGAGCCACTCGCTCGTCGGCCGCGCGGCCCGCGAGTCCGCCCACCCGGATCGCGGAGAAGACGAAGTCGGCGCCGCGCACGGCGTCATCCAGGACGGTGGTGACGGTGACCGCCGGCGCGTCCGGGATCCCGGCGGCCTGTTCGGCGAGCACCGTGGCGACCGCGCCGAGCCGGGCGCGGTCCGGATCATGGAGGGTGACGTGGGTGATCCGGCCCTGGGCGTGGTCGCCGAGCAGTGCGCCGTACACCAGCGGCACACGGAATCCTCCGCCGCCGAGAATCGTCAGCCTCATGCCCCGACCGTCCTCATGCCGTCCGCCGGTGTCCGGTGAATCTCTCCTGCCCAACGCTGTCACCTTTGGGACGTTCGCGCGAGAACCAAGGAGGCCTCGGGCAGTGCCCGTTGCGGCGACGCAAGCACCTCGCGGGCGTTGGATTCTGTCTGATTCCGTTGGATACTGTCGGCGTCCGTCGGGTGACTCCCGACCTGGCCGAGGGGACCCTTCGATGACCTTCAGCGTTGCCGTACGACCCTGGGAATCACCGACCCTGCGCGTCACCACCGCGGACGATCTGCCCTGGGCCCCGGCCGGGACCGGGCTCTGCACCCCCCGCATCCGGCTGCGCGAACGCCCCGCCGTGTTCACCGGTGAATCACCGAGTGGCACGGTCGAGACCGGCGCCGAAGGCCTGCTCGTCCACCCCCTGCTCACCGCCCCGCCCGTGCTGAGCCTCTGGCGGGCGCCCACCGACAACGACCCGCTCGGTGGGGCCGCCGGACGCTGGAGCGACTGGGGCCTGGACACGCTCGTCCGCAAGCCGGTCTCCGTCACCCGCGAGGGAGACTGCCGGGTCACCGCCGTGGCCGAATACCCCACCGCCGCGGGCACGGTGGTCCATGAGCAGACCTTCACCGCACGCGCCGACGGCTCGGTCCTCGTCGAGGAGAGCGCCACACTCCCCGAAGGGCTGTACGACGTCGCCCGCGTCGGCTCCGTACTGGAAACCGTCCCCGGCCTCGACACGGTCGAGTGGTACGGGCTCGGCCCCTGGGAGAGCTACCCCGACCGGTGCGCGGGCGGAGCCGTGGCCCATCACCGGGCGCACGTCGACGACCTCTTCACCCCGTATCTGCGGCCCCAGGAGAGCGGCGGACGCAGCGGCGTGCGGGGCTTCACACTCACCCGCCCCGACGGGACCGGACTGGCCGTACGGCTCGACGCACCCCGTCAGGTCTCCGTCACCCGCCACCGGGCCGTCGACGTCGCCGCTGCCGCTCACCACGACGAACTCACCCCGCGCCCCGAGTGTGTCGTCCACATCGACGCCGCCCACCGGGGCCTCGGCACCGCCTCCTGCGGCCCGGACACCCTGCCGCCGTATCTGATCGCGCCCGGAACCCATCGCTGGGCCTGGAGCATCTCTCCCCTCTAGTTCGTGTCTTCAAGAGCCCGGCGAGGATCCACCGGACAGGCCGGGGCATCAGCCCAGGTCGAACACGTTGCGCAGCCCCAGCCGGTAGCGGGTGCGGTCGTGGCGTTTGAGGTGATCGAGCTCCGGAGCGCGGAACAGGGGCTTGATCGTGCAGCGCTCGGCCGGTGATCCGATGCGATCGAGGAGTGCGTTGACCGCGGCGCGGGCCGAGGCGTTGGCGCCCTCCATCGTCGCCAGGTCGATGTCGACGGCGACGTAGTCACCGGAGAGATAGAGGTTGGGTACCTTCGAGGCCGCCGCGGGACGGTTGTGGAACGTGCCCACGGGGTGGATGAGCAGCTCGTCGTCGTTCGTGGGGTGCGGGGTGCCCAGGCCGTCCACTCCCGGGTCGAGGAACCAGGAGTGCAGAGCGCTGTCCTTGAGGACCGTACGGCCGGTGTCGTTGAGCGCCGCCTTCAACTGCGCCCACACTTCGCGGGCGACCTGCTCGCGCGTGCACTGCTTGGCCGTCTTCCCGTAGAGGATGCCCGGCCTGTCCCACTCGGAGATGTCCACGGACACGCAGTCGACCGCCACCCCGTCGCCGTAGTCCTGCGGGAACCGGCGGTGCGGCCAGTGCTCCGCCTGCTGAATGGCGGTCAGGGACCAGGGGGAGTCGATGCAGTTGAGATGGCCGTGCAGCAGCGGTGCCTTCTCCGTCAGATAGAACTGGATACCCGTCATCCAGTCGGTCTCGAGCTTGTCGCAGCGGGCGAGCTGTGGATCCGCGGCCCGCAGCGCCGCTCCCCAGGTGCGCCGGGCGTGCTCCACCGGTATCGCCGAGACGTAGTGGTCGGCGGTGACCGTCCGCGGGGCCCCGTCGGCATCCTCCATGACCGCCCCGGTGATCCGGCCCGAGCCGTACGCCAGCTCGCGCAGCGTCCAGCCGACCTTGAACTCCACACCCAGCGAGCGCAGATGCCCGACCCAGGGATCGATCCAGGCCTCATTGGTGGGGGCGTTGAGGATCCGGTCCAGCGGACCGTCCGCACCCCGCCCCAGCGCGTTGAACACGAACGCCTCCAGCAGCGTGGCGACCGTACGCGTACTGGCCTCCTCGGCCTTGGTCGCCACGATGTTGCGGGTCAGCCCGATCGCGAGAATGCGCTGGTAGTCGTACGACATCTCCTCGGCGCGGATGAAGTCCCACCAGGGGGTGCGCTCCCAGGCCTCGTCCCGCCGCTCGTCGCAGCTGGTGAGGAAGACCAGTCCGCGGTTCACGAAGTACGCCGCCTCGTGCAGCGGGATGCCCAGAGCCGTGTCGAAGAACGCGGTAAGGGCCCGGCGGATCTCGTCGAGGGTGAGCTGGGCCGGGCGGTGCCCGGGCCAGGGGAGCGGGATGCGCAGATCCTCGCGCCCGGTGCGGGCGAAGGACATCTCGGGCGGCGCGACGAGGTTGTCCCAGACGCCGTTGGCGTTGCCCGGGAAGGGGATGCGCCGCATCGTGTCCGGCAGGTTGTGGTAGATGCCCGGGATGAAGCGGAAGCCGTGCTCGGCGGGGAGGGGGCGGCGCCCGCCCTTCCCGGTGCCCGGTACGTCCATGCTGCGGGCCTTGCCGCCCAGCGCTCTGCGCTCGTACACCGTCACGCGTAAGCCGCGCTCGGCGAGTTCATGAGCAGCGGTGAGCCCCGCGACGCCGCCGCCCAGGACGGCGACCGAGGGCGAGGGCGAGGCGGCCGCCGCGGCCGCCGTCCCGCTTCCGGTGGTGAGCGCCGCGGCGGATCCGGCCGCCGCGGCCCCTGCGATGAAGGTGCGCCGTGTGGTGCCCGACCGATCCATGCCCAGCCCCCTACTCGACGGTAACTGTCACGTCCGGCGCAGGAGCATACGGTCGGCCCCGGTGACCCGGAACCCGCATGCGGGCCCATTCACCCAGCGCGACACACGGCGCGAGACAATGGAGCCATGCCCCGACGTACCGCCCGCCCCGAGCAGCCCACCGTCACCGCCGAGTCGCCCTGCCCCTGCGGGCTGCCCGCCTCGTACGGTGCCTGCTGCGGCCGGTTCCACACCGGACAGGCCGCCGCCCCGACCGCCGAGCTGCTGATGCGGTCCCGCTACTGCGCCTTCGTCGTCCGCGACGAGGCGTATCTGCTGCGCACCTGGCACCCCGCCACCCGGCCGGCCTCCGTCGACTTCGACCCCGGCATGAGCTGGAGCGGTCTGGACATCCTGGACACCGCCGACGGCAGCATGTTCCACACCACCGGCACGGTCACGTTCGTCGCCCGCTACACGTACGACGGAGAGCCCGGCGAACTGCACGAACGCAGCCGCTTCGAGCGCCACGAAGGCGCCTGGGTGTACGCGGACGGTACGTTCGAACAGTGAGCGGGGGAGCGTCGCGGACCGCGACGAGACCGACCGGACAGGACCTGGCACGAAAACTCAGTCGCGGCCCGGTCCCCGGCGCCCTACGGTCCGATCATGTTGCCTGTGGTCGAGACGGACGATGAGTGGGACGCGATCGTCCCCGACGAGACGGTCATGCGGCCCGGCGCGGAGGATCTCTGCGCCCGCCTCGGGCTCGCCGGAGCCCCGCTGACCCGCTTCACCGAAGGGTCACAGCCGGTCTACGCGGTCGGTGACGAGCACGTTCTCAAGCTCTTCCCCGGGGCGGTCGCGCGGGACGGCGTCGCCGAGGGACGGGTCCTGACCCACCTTCAGGGCCGACTGCCCGTCCCCACCCCTCGGGTCCGTGACTTCGGCCCGTACGAGAACGGCTGGCAGTACGTCCTCATGTCCCGTCTCCCAGGCGAAGGCCTGGCCGTCGCCTGGGAGCGCATACCTCGGGCCGACCGGGAGCGGGTCGTCACCGAGGCCGGCGAGACCCTCGCCGCGCTGCACGCGCTCGACCCCGGGCCGCTCGCGGACGTCCTCGGCCCCGGCGACTGGGGGGCGTTCGTCGACCGGCAGCGCGCGGGCGCCGTCGAGCAGCAGCGTCGGCACGGACTGCCGGAGCCCTGGCTGGAGCAGATCCCCGGTTTCCTCGGCTCGGTGGCACTGACGCCGGACCCGCAGCACTGCCTGCTGCACACCGAGTTCATGCGCCAGCACCTGCTCACCGACCCGGACGGATGGCGGCTCACCGGGCTCTTCGACTTCGAGCCCGCGATGATCGGCCACCGGGCCTACGACTTCGTCGGCGTCGGCCTGTTCGTCAGCCGCGGCGACCCGCATCTGTTGGCCCGGTTCCTCACGGCATACGGCCGCACCTTCGAGCCGGCCGAGCTCCTCGCGTACACGCTGCTGCATGTGTACAGCAATCTGCCCTGGTACCTGCGCGAGCTGCCCGCGCCACCCGAGCCGACGCTCGAGTCCCTCGCGCAGCGGTGGTTCGGCACGGTCTGATCGGTCCGGCCCCAGGGCCTGTCCGGTGAGGAGGGAGTCAGACGCCCGTCGTCGACCCGGGCCGCACGATCATGAGTATGGTGACCGTCGCCCACAGAAGGTTGAACATCCCGGTGTACATGGCGAGCCGCTTGGTGTCCGCGATCTCGGCAGGACCCTCCAGCACGGCGCTCTGCCGGGGCAGCACCAGCGCGGCGAGCACGGCGGCGGCCGTCGCGGTGAGCACCATCGACACGATCAGCCAGGTGTCGCCCAGCACATGGAGGCTGTTGGCGGTCGCGAGTCCGAAGACGGGCACGACGACGCCGACGAGTGCGTACACCCGGCAGACGCGGTGGAGATTGCGGAGAACGGCGCGCGCCCGGTCGTCGCCGGGCTCGGCCAGGACACGGCGGGCGGCTGCGGGGAACATGCTGGCCGCCACGGTCACCGGGCCCACGGCGACGATCGCGGCCAGGACATGGACGATGAGGAGGATCTTGGTCACGGGGCGACGCTAACGAGAGCCCCGCCGCTCCTGACAGTGGCAGGAGCGCCAGAGTCCAACGGGTTCCTGCCAGCCGGTCAGCGCGCCCCGCCGGGTCGCACCACCAGCCCCGGGTTGTACGCGGCCAGCACTTTGTTCGCCCTGGCCAGCGCCGCGAGGGCGTGCTCGCGGTCCGCCTGGTCCTCGCTGCAGAAAGGTGCCCGGAACCGGAGGGCCTCGCGCGCCGCGCACTCGGCGTCGATCTCCGCGTGCAGGATGCCGACCGGCATGCAGGACCCGATGAGGGCTGCGACGCCGTCGGGGATCGGGACGGGGACAAGGTTCGACGCGGTCACGTGAGGTCCTTTTCTGATGTTGCTCGTCGCCGGGCGTGGGTGGTGTTCTCCCTCTATACGTACCGGATGCGCTTCACCGTTCGTCAGCGGGTCCGTCTCTGTGCCGCAACCGTTCCGGAACCGACCGTTGATTTCGCCTTGCGCAAGAGTAGGCCGACCTCCCTGTGACCCCGGTAAGTCCGACGTCGCACCCGCGGAACAGGAGCCGGCTGTCTCGTCGCGGTCGGCCTGGAGCCCGGCGGACGGGTCGCGCTGTCGTGGTCCGAAGCTCAGCCGCCCGACCCCGACAGCACCTCCGAGAGGTCGTACCGCACCGGCTCCTCCAGCTGGGTGTACGTACAGCTGTCGGGTGTGCGGTCGGGGCGCCACCGCCGGAACTGCGCGGTGTGCCGGAAGCGATCGCCCTCCATATGGTCGTAGGCGACCTCCACGACCCGCTCGGGTCGCAACGCCACCCACGACAGATCCTTCTTGCCCGACCAGCGGCTCGGCGCACCGGGCAGCCGGGCCGACTCGTGCGCCGCCTCCTCGGACCACCGCGCCCAGGGATGGTCCGACACATCCGTCATGCGCAGTGGCTCCAGCTCCGCCACCAGTTCCTCGCGCCGCTTCATCGAGAACGCGGCGCACACGCCCACGTGCTGGAGTGCGCCCCCGGCGTCGTACAGGCCGAGCAGCAGGGAACCGACGACCGGCCCGCTCTTGTGGAAGCGGTAGCCGGCGACGACGACATCCGCGGTCCGCTCATGCTTGATCTTGTACATCAGCCGGGCGTCGGGGCGGTACGGAAGGTCGAGCGGCTTGGCGATCACCCCGTCGAGCCCGGCGCCCTCGTACCGCTCGAACCACTCCGAGGCGACCGCGGTGTCCGTCGTGGCCGGTGCGAGATGCACCGGGTCGCGGGCGCCGCTCAGCGCCTCGGCGAGCGCCGCCCGCCGGGCGGCCATCGGGGTGTCCAGCAGCGCCTCGTCGCCGAGTGCGAGGAGATCGAACGCGACAAAGCTCGCCGGGGTCTTCTCGGCGAGCATCCGCACCCGCGAATCCGCCGGATGGATGCGCTCCGTGAGCCGGTCGAAGTCCAGCCGTCCCTCGTACGCGATCACGATCTCGCCGTCGACGACACAGCGCTCCGGGAGATTGTCGCGGAGCGAGACGACCAGCTCGGGAAAGTAGCGGGTGAGCGGCTTGCCGGTGCGGCTGCCGATCACCACCTCGTCACCGTCCCGGTGGACGATCGCACGGAAGCCGTCCCACTTGGCTTCGTACTGCATCCCGGGCGGGATCTTCGCCACGGACTTGGCGAGCATCGGCTTCACGGGCGGCATCACCGGCAGATCCATACGGCGATTGTCCGGTATGCGAGCCGTCGCGGCACGGCCTACGCTGGCGGGCATGGCCGGAGCGGTGGAACTGGAAGTGGGGGAGCGGACCGTCCGTGTGTCCAACCCCGACAAGGTGTACTTCCCCGAGCACGGCTACACCAAGCTGGACATGGTCCAGTACTACCTCGCCGTCGGCGAGGGCATCACGCGAGCCCTGCGCGACCGCCCCACGACACTGGAGCGCTACCCCGACGGAGTGACCGGCGAGTCCTTCTTCCAGAAGCGCGCCCCCAAATACCTTCCCGACTGGATCCCGACCGCCCACATCACCTTCCCCAGCGGCCGGTCCGCGGACGAGATGTGTCCCACGGAGCCCGCCGCCGTCGTGTGGGCCGCCAACCTCGGAGCCGTCACCTTCCACCCCTGGCCCGTACGCCGCGACGACACCGACCACCCCGACGAACTGCGCATCGACCTCGACCCGCAGCCCGGCACCGACTACGCCGACGCCGTGCACGCCGCCCACGAACTGCGTGTCGTCCTCGACGAGGCAGGCCTGCGCGGCTGGCCCAAGACCTCCGGCGGACGCGGACTCCATGTGTTCGTACCGATCGAACCGCGATGGACCTTCACCCAGGTCAGGCGCGCCGCGATCGCCTGCGGCCGGCAACTGGAGCGCCGGATGCCCGACCAGGTCACCATCAAGTGGTGGAAGGAGGAGCGCGGCGAGCGGATCTTCGTCGACTACAACCAGACCGCCCGCGACCGCACCATCGCCTCCGCCTACTCGGTCCGCCCCCGCCCCAACGCGCCGGTCTCCGCGCCGCTGCGCTGGGAGGAGATCGACGACGCCGTGCCGGAGGACTTCGACATCAAGACGATGCCCGCCCGGTACGCCGAAGCCGGTGACGTCCACGCGGACATGGACGACCACCGCTTCAGCCTGGAGAGCCTGCTGGAACTCGCCCGGCGCGACGAGGCGGAGCACGGGCTCGGCGACCTGCCGTACCCGCCGGAGTACCCGAAGATGCCGGGCGAGCCGAAGCGGGTCCAGCCGAGCCGTGCCAAGAAGGCCAAGGACGAGGACTGACCCCGTCCCTCGGGCCACTGCTTCGGCTTCCCCCACTACCCCTTGTAGTTCTTGTTGGGGACGTACTTGCCCAGGGAACCGTCCGGCTTCACCTCCCAGACTCCCTTGATGTACTCCGGACGGATCCCACCCGGGAAGGCGATCTCGTCCTCGTGGGAGTAGGGGCTGTCGTCGAAGGTCTGGTTGATGTCGATCCCACCGGGCGCATCGATGTCGTAGACGTACTTGGCGCCCCACTTGGTGGCGAATTCCTCGTTGTACGTGGTGCCGACGAAGGCGGACGGCTCACTGTCGTTGACGTAGCTGTCCAGGTCCGTGTTGTACTCGTTCCGCGGCGCGAAGCCCTCCTCGAAGATGACGCTCGGCGGACGGTCGTCATTGCGGAAGAGGGGCTCACGTGTGTCACGCCATGTCAGGCTGCCCTGACCCTCGATGCTTTCCTGGATGCTCTCCACATCCACGTCGGGGTCAATCGCCACCTCCGGGTGAGGATTGGGCCCCGGACCAACGTCCTTGTCTTGATCCTTGTCGCTGTCGTGGTCTTTGTCGTGGTCTTTGTCGGTGTCCTGGTCTTTGTCGTTGTCCTTGTCGTCCTGCCGCGTCGGATCTGAACAGGCGCCGGAGCCGAAAGCGGCATTCGCGGCATCTTCGGCCTCTTGATAGGTGTCGTAGCCGGGGACCGCGGCACTGGCGGTGCCCATGGCGGCGGCGGCAAGGGCGGCGAGACTGGACTGCATGGACTGCATGCCCGCTCCGGGACCGCCACCGGCCCCATTGCCGGGGCCGACGGCCAGGGTGACCCGACCGCTGGAGCCGCGCACCGACATGGAGATGCCGGCGCCCATGCCACCACCGACGCCGGTGGTGTCGCAGTCCTTCTCGGGGTCCTCGGGCTGATCGGGGTCCTCGGGCCCCGAGTCCTCAGGGTCTTCCGGCTGGCCGCCGGAGCTGCTGCCACCGGTCGATCCGCCGGAGGAGCCACCACTGCTGCCACCGGTCGATCCGCCGGAGGAGCCACCACTGCTGCCACCGGTCGATCCGCCGGAGGAGCCACCACTGCTGCCACCGGTCGATCCGCCG